>JAZRWQ010000055.1:0-10384 GCA_045599805.1 Eubacteriales bacterium
CGGCGAAATAGACCACAGAACAAACGGTTCGCTCGTTGCTTTCGAAACCGGCGAAGCAGTTACCTACGGTTTATACAATGCACAGGAGCGCGGCGTTTTGTTTATCGATCCCGGCACACCGGTATATGCGGGAATGGTTGTAGGTTATTCTGCAAAAACCGACGATTTAAGCGTAAATGTATGCAAGAAAAAGCATGTTTCCAATATGCGTGCATCCGGCAGTGACGAAGCATTACGTCTTGTTCCTACTCAGAAAATGAGTCTTGAAGAATGTCTTGAATTCTTGAGTGACGATGAAATGCTTGAGGTAACACCGCAGAATCTGCGTATAAGAAAACGCGTGCTTGACCATTCGGAAAGAATGAGAATCGCAAGTAAAAAATAAAAAAAATTACGGCTTTGAAATTCAAATGAAATTCAAAGCCGTATTTTTATTTAGTAAAAGCTTCTTTTGTTTTGGTAATTATATCAGGCAAGCCTTCTATTACCTTATCTACTGTATTTGCATTTTCATTTATATGAAGAAGACGAATATCGCTGCCGTTGATAACCATAAATGCAATCGGCACTATGGAAACACCTGCGCCTGCGCCGCCGGCAAAAGGAAGATCGGTTTCATTCTTTTTAGTTAAATCAGAGCCGCCGGAAGCAAAACCGAATGATACTTTTGAAATGGGAATAAGCGTAATGCCTCCCGGAGTTGTGATTGCATCGCCGATAATGGTGTTAACGTCTACCATTTCTTTTATTTTCTGCATTGTTGTTTCAAGCACGCTGTTTATAGGATGTTCACTCATATTTATACCGTCCTTCATCTTTTCAATATAATTTAACCTTATGTAATTAAGATATACTAAAAAACATAATTTTGCAAGGATTATTTATTCTTCTTCCGTGTTTTCTTCGTTCTGTGCTTTGATTTCGGGCAACTCGGGCAGCTCGGATAACGTACTTATGCCGAATACCCGCATAAAATTGGCTGTCGTGCCGTAGAGCAGCGGACGTCCCGGTGCATCAAGTTTACCTTTCTCTTCAACAAGCTCTTTATCGATTAGATTATGGATGACCGCAGCACTGTCAACGCCTCTCACCTGCTCCACATACGCGCGTGTTACCGGCTGATTATATGCGATAAGTGCAAGAACCTCCATAGCCGCCTGAGACAGCATGGGATTTCTTCGATTATCCAGAAGGCGTTTAACATAATCGGAATTTGACGGAGAAGATACAAGCTGATACTTATCATCAAGCTTTATTATTCGTATTCCCCTGGCATCTTTTTCGTAATCTGCGGCAAGATTTGTCATTGCCTCGGAAACGGTTTTGGTATCCGAATCCATTATTTCGGTTAACTGCGAAATGCTTATCGGATTACCCGATGCAAAAAGCAGACTTTCAAGTATATTTTCAGTTTCCTTCATGTCCATCGGAAGATACCTTCCCCTCATTAAGCATAATTTTATCTCCGGCATCGCTAACACTTATCCGTTTATTGTGCATAAGCTCCAAAAGCGCCAGAAACGTTGCCACAACATCCGATCTGGAATTTGCATTGGAATATGCCTCATCCATATTTATCGTCTTTTTGTGCAGTAATTTTCGAAGTAGGCTTACTACACGGGTTGAGATGGTCGTCCATGTTGTTCCGACGATACCCTTAAAAGCCTTGACGGGAGGAGGAAGACGGTGACGCGCTTTTTTGAGAACAAAACCGTATGCGGATGTGAGCTCATCAAGCGAATGATGCTTCGAGTATGCTTCCTCTTCAAATTCGATTTCAAGAGGTTTTCTTGCCGCTGTAATGGGAGCATTTGAGTATATATCGGATAATTTAACAACAACTTCCTTATAACGCTGATATTCAAGCAGCATCCTGACAAGCATTTCACGCGGATCCTCTTCCTCTTCATCATGCTGAGGAAGAAGCATCTTTGATTTGATATAAAGCAGATATGATGCCATTGAAACAAATTCGCTGGCAATATCCATATCAACCGCTTTCATCTCATCTATCGCTTCCATATACTGCGACAACAATTTCGAAATCGGAATATCAAATATGTTTATTTTATTTTTTGAAATAAGCTTCAGCAGAAGGTCCAAAGGCCCTTCGAAAACTTCAAGCTTAAACGAAAGCTGTTCCATATTAACTCCGGATTATCTGAATATATTTCCAAGATGCCAACCGAGATTTACAAACGTGTAATCTATTCCGTAGGTTACACCCTTTGCAAGATAGGTTATTACAGGATTGAGAATATTTGTAAACATCAGAACTATTACAATGATGAAAAAGATTCGCTCATATTTTATCAGTTTAAAATATATCTTTTGAGGAAGTATAAGCGAAAGTATGCGTGAGCCGTCAAGCGGCGTTATCGGCAATAGATTGAAAACACATAAAACGCAGTTTAAGTACACGCCGTAAAAACAAAGCGTAATAATGTAATTTTCTTTTAAAATCAGTGAGCCGAACAGACCGTACATAAAGCCCCAGATGCATGCCATTGCAAGATTTGAAAGCGGCCCTGCAAGAGCAACAAGCGCACTGTCTCGCTGCGGCTTTTTGAAATTAAGCACCGATATCGGCACGGGTTTACCCCATCCGAAACCGAAAAGCACCATACATACGGCACCGATAGGATCAAGATGTTTTAAAGGATTCAAAGATACTCTGCCGGCATACTTTGCCGTCGGATCGCCGAGAGCAAGCGCCGTTCTGGCATGGGCATACTCGTGCACCGTAAGCGCCGTAAGCATTACCGGAATGTAATATATAAGCCTTTGCAGGGCATTTTGAGCAAGCATTATAAGTTTTGACATTCAATTCACCTGATATATTATACAATAATTGTGCAAAGAAAACAAGTATGCATTGATTTTTAGATTTATATCACCATATTTTCAAAAAATATTCACATAAGGTACTATACAAAACGGCTTTTTTCTTGTATAATACTATGGAATATGTATTGATGTCATATTCTTATTTATAAATCACAATACGGAGTGTTGTTTAATATGATTGAAGTTTCCCATCTTACAAAAAGATTCGGTAAGCTGACCGCCGTAAACGATTTGTCTTTCAACGTAAATGAGGGCGAGATATTAGGTCTTCTCGGGCCTAACGGCGCCGGCAAGAGCACAACGATGAATATGCTCACCGGCTATCTTTCCTCTACCGAAGGAAGCATAAAAATAAACGGCGTAGATATTCTTACCGATCCTATTCAGGCCAAAAAGAAAATAGGTTATCTTCCCGAATTACCCCCAAACTATAACGAGATGACAGTAAAGGAATATCTCACATTCGTATGCCATCTTAAGGGCGTGCATTCACATATTCCCGAACATATCCAGGAAATATGCCAGCTTGTTAAGATAGACCATGTAAGCCACCGTCTTATAAAGAACCTTTCAAAGGGTTACAGACAGCGTGTAGGCTTCGCTCAGGCGCTTATCAATGCGCCGGATCTTCTTGTGCTCGACGAACCCACCGTAGGACTTGACCCCAAGGAAATCATTGAAATAAGAAACCTTATAAAATTTATCGGCAGGAAACGAACAATAATTATTTCTTCGCACATTCTTTCGGAAGTTCAGGCCGTATGCGACAGAATACTTGTTATAAACAAAGGTAATCTTATTGCCTACGATACACCGCAGAATCTTTCCAAAAAGCTCGCGCATAAGAATAAGCTTTATTTCCGCATCCTCGGCAATGAAAATGAGATTTTTGATGTTCTCTCAAGTGTTGAAGGCGTTGATAAAGTTACAAAGCTCGGTCAGAAAGAGCCCGGTTCATTTGACTTCAACATCGAAGGCGACGAAGAGCTTGATCTCAGAGTTCCGATTTTCAATGCGCTGTGCGAAAATAAGATGCCTGTTCTCATTACAAAAGGCAGCGAGATTTCATTGGAAGATATCTTCCTGCAGCTCACTTCCGAAAGCATTCCGTCTCAGGAGGTTATGTGATGTTAGCGATATTTAAACGTGAATTCAAGTCCTATTTTATTACTACTATGGGCTTTGTCTTCTTAACAATATTCCTTTTCGTATTCGGTACGGTATTTGTTTTCAATAACATTTATTCCAATACCGCAGATATGCAGTCATACTATTCCTCCATTTCTCCTCTTTATATAATAGTATTTACGGTAATTCTTACCATGAGACTGTTTACCGAAGAGAAGAAAAACCGCACGGAGGTTTTACTGCTCACATCGCCGGTAAGCGCAGTTGGAATCGTACTCGGTAAATATCTTGCCGCATTCAGCGTATATGCCATCGGCGTTCTTTCAACGCTTGTTTACACCGTATTTATCATGTGCTTTACCAAAGTTGCCATATCCACCGTTATCGGCGGCATTATAAGTCTTCTGCTTTACGGCGCTTTGTTTATTGCAATCGGCACATTTATCTCCAGTCTCACTGACAGCCAGGTTGTTTCCGCTATTGCTACCTTCTGCGTACTCTTCTTCCTTTATCTTGCGGAAACTTTCGTTGAGTATATTCCCAGCACTATTGTTACCAATATTCTTTACTGGTTATCCATTAACGCGAAATACACACAGATGTCTTCCGGTGTTCTTACTATCGGAAATCTTGTTTATTTCTTAAGCTTAACGGCGCTTTTCCTTTTCCTTAACATCCGTGTTATCGAAAAGAAGAGATGGGCATAAGGAGGCGGACAAAATGAGCAAAAAAGACGGCAAAATAAATCACAGCCAATATAAGCTGACCTCCGGAATATATATCGTGTTCATGATAATCATTCTGATACTCGTGAACTTAATTGCAAACCTTTTCTCCGTTAAGGTTGACTTTTCCGCAAACAAGACCTTCTCCCTTTCATCCGAAGGCAAAGCGGCAATTGATACAATAGATTCCGACATAGAAATTCTTGTATGCCAGGACCGGGCAAGCTACAACGGCAACATATACACAAGCAATGTTGCGGAAACGCTTGAAAGTATTGATTCCTATGCAAAAAATGTAAATGTTACCTTTAAGAGCATAGATAAAAACCCTGAAATGAGACAGGAGTATTCCACCACCGGTCTTTCAACCACTTCTATTATTGTAAGACGCAGTGACGACCACTCCAAGTACAAAGTTCTTAACGTAAGCAATCTTTTCGAAACCGACTCCAATACAGGTGCAATAACAAGCTCCAAGGTTGAATATCTTATAATCTCCGCTATGGATTATGTATCGAGAAATGAATTCTCCAAGGTATGTTTTGTAAACAATCACGTTGAGGATTACCCGACTGCATTCGCATCCCTTCTTTCCGGAAACAACTTCCAGGTTGAAGAAATAAACCTTCTTACCGCGGAAGTTGACGACAGCACCGATTATATAATGATATGCAACCCCAAGACAGACTTTTCCGATGACGAAATAAAGAAGCTTGACGCATTCATGCAGAATAACGGCAAGCTCGGCAAAAACATATACATCTTTATGTCTCCGGAACAGGGTGAACTTCCTAACCTTGAAGCTTTTATGGCTGAATGGGGTATCGAAGTTAAGACCGGTTATCTTTATAACACCCGCTATTCACTTGATAAGTCTTATCAGACAATGCTCGCGGCATTCAGTGATGTTGAATCGGCAGGAAATCTGTTCAGAACCGTTCAGCTTGTTACCTATCAGACAAGACCTCTGAATCTGTTATTTGAATCAAGAGATTATCAGACCACTACTGCCCTGCTCTCCACCGCTTCCGGTGCACAGTATGTAGCAAATCCTGACAGCGCTCTCGATCCCGACAAGGATCCTGCGGCAAACTCTCCGATACTTGCCATCGGATCAAGACTTATGAAGAATACGAGCAGCCAGTCGCATATGATCGTTTCCGGTTCTTACAGAGTAATTTCAGACGAATATATCAAGAGCACCTATGGCAACAGCGAATATTTCATGCAGATATTCAATTACTTCAGTGAGGATTCAAACAGCTTCATAATCTACCCCAAGAACATGGAAGCTTCCATACTGAATTTCAGCAATACTGCCTCTAAAACCGTACTTCTTATACTGTTTATAATAGTAATTCCTTTGCTGGTAGCAGCAGTTGGTGCAATTGTATTCTTCAGAAGGAGACATTTATAATATGCTGAAAATGGTTAAAAAACTGCTGATTGCACTCGGCGTTATATTCTTTCTCTTCTGCGTATTCGTACTGCTTATCAGAGTAGGCGTTCTTGAACTCAATACGACCGACAAAGGCTCAAAGGTTTTCAGTATTGATGCAGATAAACTCAAAAGCATTGATATTTCAAATTCCTCCGGCGACTATACTCTTAATATCGACGGACAGAAAGTTACCGTAAAAGGATATGAAAACAGACCTCATGACTCAACGGAAACTGATGGCGTTATTGAAACCTGCCGTAAGCTTTATGCTTATGACGTGATTGAAAAGGAAACATCGGATTTTGGCATTTACGGTCTTGATAAGCCGCAGATGACCGCTACGGTTTCTTCCGATGACGAAATATATACGGTATATATCGGCGATATGATGCCAAATAATGATTCATATTATGTTTCCATCGGCAACGAAAAGACAGTTTACGCCGTAAATCAGGAATACCTTTATTACTATAAGCAGAATGCCTATAATTATCTGTCAACATCACTTAACCTCTTAAAAGAAGCCGATACGGAATACATGATAGATAATTTCAGCTTCACTCAAAAGGGTGTGCCCATACTTGAATTCCATGCTTATACCGATAAAGAAAAAGAATTCTACAACACAAATAACCTGTATACTATCACCTATCCGTACAATGCGGTAGCCAAAGATGCGAATATCGTTAAATACCTTAACAGTATAGTAACACTTAAATGCGCAAGAATAATAACCACAGATGTTAACGACGCGGCATTAGCTGAAAGCGGTCTTAAGGATCCTGAATATTTTATTAAATACACTTATTACGATAAACAGACCGTTATAAGAATAAGCAAACCCGATAACGGTATTTCACGCATTTATGTTGAAGGCGACGACACTATTTATTCATTCCTCGCGCAAAAGCTGAATCTGTTAAGCTTCGACATATTCAACCTTGTAAACACCAATCAGTTCACACGCGCAATAACCTATGTTGACCGTGCAATAATTGATTATAACGGAACAAGCTATGTTTACGGTTTAAACTGGAATAACGGTACGCTTACCGATGTAACAATTAACGGCTCAACTATTCCTCAGGATACCTTCAAAACATTCTACACGATTCTTACTTCATCAAGAATTGACGGTATACCCGAAGAAGCTGCAGAAGAAAACCCATACCTGTCAGTTACATTAAAATATAATGACACGTCCGGCTTCAATACGGATACCATAACCTTCCATAAGATCAATGCAAGACAGTATCTTATGAAAATAAACGGCGAAGGCGAATTCTATGTCTCATCGGTATATGTGGAAAAGATAATCGATTCCATGACAGCTATGAACAAAGGTGAAACTATTACTGCCGAATGGTAAAAAAATTAGAGAGAAAAATCTTATGATTTTTCTCTCTTTTTTATTGCAGTAATAATATATCTTGTTCCGTTATCTACCGATTTATAAGAGATATCAGAAAATCCGGCAAGTTTAAGCCAAAGCTTTAAATCGAATAAAGGATAGTATCTTTCGCAAAAGTGTTCTTCCATGCCTTTATAATTTCCGGAAGTCTTTTCGTATATTTTAAGATCAAACTTACAAATATTCTTATCCGGCATAAAATCATTATCCCATACACATAACGAATGATGTGATGAATAAACATACCGGTGATGTCCGTATTCTCTTAAAAATTTCTTATATGTGTTTACATCAAAAATCAGCGCACCGTTTACACTAAGATGCTCACAAGAGATACGAAAAAATGATTTTACATTTTCCGGGTTCGTAATATGATTTACAACATCAAGGCTTGAAAGCACGGCATTATATTTTCCGTTTGGCAGATCATTGGAAATATCATAGACATAAAACGGTATATCCAGTCGTTTCTTTTTTGCCATATCAATCATATCGGCGGATAAATCAACGCCGCAGGTTTCATAGCCGTGGTCTTTGAAATATATTGACAATAGTCCCGTACCGCATCCCGCGTCAAGGATTTTACCGGATTTGATGCCGCATTTCAAAAGTGCAAGATGATATTTCTTTTTTATTTTAAGCAAATATTCTTCATTAAAATAAGAATCATACTGCTCTGACAGCGCCATGTAACCGGGCATTACTTTTTCAACCTTTCAATAATCGTATTATAGCCGTTACTGCCGTAATTCAAGCAGCGATTCACTCGTGAAATAGTTGCGGAGCTTGCGCCGGTCTGCTTTGCGACATCATTATATGACAATCCGGATTTGAGCAAAAAAGCAACCTCAAGGCGCTGTGACATTGCCTTTATTTCGGCAACGGTGCATAAATCGTCAAACAAATCCATACATTCATCTGTATTTTTAAGGCTGAGCATTGCCTCGAACAACAGCAAAGTTCCTTCATTTTTCAGTTTTTCGTTCATATTCTCACCCGTTAGTATTTTAATACTTTATCATGTGAAAGTCAATATTAACAAATGTAACGGAATGTGTTATAATATATCTCAAAAGGATGTGTTTTAATGAATAAATGCGTTATTATATGTGCTTACAATGAAACATCGGTTAAGGAATCGGTTGATTTGAATGATGCATACATCATCTGCGCTGATGCGGGAATTGAAATTGCACGGAAAGAAAACATTGCGCCCGACCTTATTATAGGCGATTTCGATTCTGCAAAGGAAATTCCAAAAGGTAAAAACGTTATAAAGCTTCCAAAACAAAAGGACGAAACAGATACTTTTTTTTGCGTTAAAACCGCCATAGAGGCCGGATTTAAAGATATAATAATTGCAGGCGGTATAGGCGGCAGACTGGATCAGACGATAGCAAATATACAGATTCTGAAATACGCAAAAAATCACGGAGTGAAGATTTGTCTCAAAGACGGCAACAATACCGTATATTATCTTGCGCATTCTTCCATGACATTGGAAAAATCGGATAAATGTAAATTTTCCGTTTTTGCATACTCACCTGTATGCACCGGCGTTTCGATAAAAAATGCTTTATATGAGCTTAGCGATGCAACACTTTATTCCGACTTCCCCATCGGCACAAGCAATGAATTTACCGGCAGCGAAGCACAGATT
Organism: Eubacteriales bacterium; assembly: GCA_045599805.1. GTDB lineage: Bacteria > Bacillota > Clostridia > Oscillospirales > UMGS1783 > JAZRWQ01. The sequence continues at coordinate 9,213 of JAZRWQ010000055.1, forward strand.
ACCGTTGATGACGGTGAGCTACTTATAATTATTTCAAAGGATAACTGATATGACCGAAAAACTTTATTACAAAGATAGTTATATATTTGATTTTGAAGCCGATATTATATCATGCACACCCGAAAATGACCGGTATGACATTGTGCTTGATAAAACCGCATTCTTCCCGGAGGGCGGCGGACAATACTCGGATAAAGGATTTATCGGTAGCGCCGAAATTTACGATGTGCAAATAGTAAACGATGTGATACATCATTATTCCAAATCAAAGACAGACTGCGCCGAGAAGGTAAAATGCTCAATCAACAAAGAATACCGTTACAGAAATATGCAGAGTCACAGCGGAGAGCATATTTTTTCGGGCATTATTCATTCCATGTTCGGGCTTGATAATATAAGCTTTCATTTGGGCGATGAATACATAACCGTTGATTATAACGGCGTATTATCGAAAGAAGACATCTGTAAAGCCGAAAAACTTTCCAACGAAGCCGTATACGCAAACCTGCCGATAAATACATTTTTCCCGAATGATAATGAATTGCATGATATCGAATACAGAAGCAAGCTGGATTTGACAGAAAATGTGCGTATTGTTGAAATACCGGGAATTGACAGATGCGCCTGCAGTGCGCCGCATGTTAAAACCACAGGTGAAATCGGCATAATAAAAATAATAGGCACCACACTTCAAAACAGACATGTCAGAATGAAAATGCTGTGCGGAAGCGATGCCTTAAATTATTATAATATGTTACTGGATAATTCAGACGGTATTGCGGAAGCGCTGTCAACGCAGCCGGAAAAGATATTTTCCGTATTTGAAAAAACGATGAAAGATTTTTCCGAATGTCGTTTTAAACTGTCTCAGTTTACAAAGAAAGCCGCCGTTGCCGAAGCTGAAAAAATAGATATAACCGGCGAAAATATTTGCTATTTTGCCGATAATGCCGATATTGATACATTGCGGCTTATAGTAAACAAATTAACAGATAAAATGTCTGGGATTGCAATTTCACTGTCCGGAACCGACAAAGACGGGTATATATTTGTTGCTGCATCAAAAAAAATTGATATGAAAGAGACGGCGCAATCGCTGCGGAATGAACTTAATGCCAAATGCGGAGGCAGCAGTATCATGATACAGGGCAATATATACTCTTCAAAAGAAA
>JAZRWQ010000056.1:0-13782 GCA_045599805.1 Eubacteriales bacterium
CGCGTTATTACGCGGCTTTCTTTGCATGTAATCAGTTGGATTATAAAAATCTGAAAACAATAAAAAAGTATTTACAAAACGAATGTATTGTGGTAATATTTAATTACACTATAACGAGAGTTTGCAACATAATGAGAAGTATGTTGCAAACTTTTTTTATTTCCAGTCGGGGATAAGTTTCAGCTGTTCGTATAATGCCGCGTAGCTTTCGAAGCGGCTTTGTGGGATATCGCCCTTTTGTACGGCATCTATTACGGCGCAGCCCTTTTCCTTAACGTGAGCGCAGGTGGTGAATCTGCACTTGCCGAGACAGCTTTCGAATTCGGGGAAAAGATACTGCAAATCCTCTTTTCGGACGCCGCTTTGCGCGATGTCAAGGGATGAGAAGCCGGGAGTATCGGCGATAAGGGTGGTATCGTCAAGAGGGTACAGCTCAACATGGCGTGTGGTATGTCTGCCTCTGCCGAGCTTGCTTGAAAGCCGTCCGGTTTCAAGCGCCTTGTTTACAAGCAGGGATATTATACTGCTTTTGCCCACGCCGGAAAATCCGGCAAAGCCGCAAAGGCAGTTTTTTGTTTTGTCTAAAAGTGCGTCTATTCCCTCGCCGCTTGCGGCGCTTACGGTGAGAAAATCTATGCCTATATCGGAATATACGCGGGAAAGCTCTTTCGTATCGGCAAGGTCGCACTTATTTATAACGATGACCGGCTCAACTCCCTTATGGCGGCAGATGCAGATAAGCTTGTCGGCAAATAGGGTGTCGGGAGACGGATCCGCCGCGGCAATGACGATAAAAAGTTTATCTATATTGGCTATCGGCGGTCGGTCGAAAAGGTTGCGGCGCGGATAGAGCGAATCTATAACTCCGAGGTCGTTTTCCTGTCTGTACGCCTCTATCTCGTCGCCTACAACGAGCACGGTTTTTTCCTTGCGGAAAACTCCTCTCGGCTTACAGTCGTATATATCGCCGTCGGCGGTGCGTACCGTATAGAAGCCGCCGAGGCTTCGAATTATTACGCCTCTCATTCAGCGGCAGGCTCTTCGGGTGCGGGCGCTTCGGACGAGCTTTCCTCGGGCTGAGACTCGGGCACCTCTTCCGGACCGGTGGAAACCTCAACGGTTACCGTCTGTCCCTCTTCAAGCTCTTCGCCTTCGGGGATGTACTGCTCGATTACATAGCCCTCCTCAACGGTGTCGCTTGACTTCTCGACTGTTTCGAAAACGAAGTTGCGGCTTTCGATAAGATATTTAGCCTGCTCTACGTGCTTGCCGACAACGTTGGGAACGGTGTTCTTTATAACGGTGGGGCCGGCGGAAACATAAACGATAATGGTTTCTCCCTCATTTACGCTGCCGCTCGGGCTGGTTCTGATTACGCGGTCCTTTTCAATCGTTTCGTTGGGCTGTGTTACTATCTCATAATTTAAATTCATGCGGTCAAGGGTTGCGCGTGCGGTTGCGATATCGGTATTCTCAAGATCGGGCACGGGAACTTCCTTGGCACCGCCCGAAACGGTAACAACGATCTCGGTGCCCTTCGTAACCATGGTATCGGCATCTATCGACTGCTTGAATACATAGCCCTCTTCATACTGGGAGGTGGTTTCGGAATGTCTTGTGATCGTGAAATTATCGGTTATCTGCTTGTTTGCCATTATGTCATCAAACAGTGAGCCTACAAGGTAAGGTACCTTTACCTGCTCTTCCTCGTCCTTGCTTTCCGACTTTGATTCGGAAACGGAGGATGATTCGGAGGGCTGCGGCTTATTGTTTGACGATTTGCCCAGTACTAAAAATGCGATAAGGATTATAATGAGTGCCGCAACAACGCCGCCTGCCATGGCGATGATATTGCCCTTTGACCAGAAGGGAACCTTTTCTTCCTCTTCCTCGGGCTCAACTACCTCATTTTCGGCGGTGGGCATTTCCTCGGTCAGGTCGAAATTGAAGATCATCGAAGGATCCTGCAGGATAAGGCGCAGATCGTTTATCATTTCCATTGCCGACTGATATCTCTTTTCGGGATTCTTCATCATGGACTTGCGCACTATCTGCTCAAGACCTTCGGGTATCGTTTCAACTATTTCACGGGGACGGGTAGCCTCGCTCTGTATCTGCTTTAACGCAACGGAAACGGGCGTGTCGCCGTCGAAAGCGAGAGTGCCGGTAAGCATTTCATACAGCATGACACCGGTGGAGTAGATGTCGGCGCGCTGGTCGGTCTTTTCGCCTCTTGCCTGCTCCGGGCTGATGTAGTAAACGGTGCCGATGGCTTTATCGGTCATGGTAACCGTTTCAAACTTGGAGATGCGCGCGATGCCGAAGTCCATGACCTTTATGGTGCCGTCGGACAGAAGCATTATATTCTGCGGCTTTATATCTCTGTGGATTATTCCTCTTTCATGAGCGTGCTGCAATGCGGAAAGAATCTGCATGGTTATTTTGCTTGCGATGGAATAGGGCAGCGCCTTCTGTGTGCGCATGAAATCCTTTAATGTTATACCGTCGATATACTCCATAACGATATACTGAACATTGCCCTCAAACTCAAAGTCGATAACGCTTACGATGTTTCTGTGACGAAGCATCGAAATGGCTCTCGACTCATTTAAAAAGCGGCGGCGGAACTGCTCGTCGGCAACAAATTCGTCCTTTAAAATTTTTACCGCAACTACATTGCCGGTAACCTTATCGGTCGCCTTATAAACTATTGCCATACCGCCTACGCCGAGTACGCTGTCAAGTATGTATCTGTTTTTAAGTACCGTTCCTGTGTATTTATCCATTTTATTCACTCCCTGCGGCTGACCGCATTTCATTTATTTACTGAATTCCGCTTATTATTACGCTTGTTATGTTATCTCTGCCGCCGAGACTTATCGCCTCTGCGGTAAGTATCTCACAGGCGTCCTCATCGCTTACCGACATGATTACGCTCTGCAGTTTATCCGGCTCGAAATATCCGTGTAGCCCATCGGAGCACAACAGAAGCTTTTTGTTGTTCACATCGACCTCGAACAGGTCAACGTTAAGCTCGCTGTCGGTGCCCAGAGCCCTTGTAATAACGTTGCGGTGAGGATGTATCTTCGCCTGCTCCTTTGTGAGCTTGCCCATATCTATAAGCCCCTGCACCAATGAATGGTCAACCGTTATCTGTGCGCATTTGCGGCGGTCGATAAGATAGGCGCGGCTGTCGCCTACGTTTGCGACATATCCTTTACCGTTTATGAGCAGCGCCGCAACGCAGGTGGTTCCCATGCCGCGAAGCTCGCTGTGCATACAGCTTTGCTCATACATTCCGTAGTTTATTTCCTTTATAATATCGGAAAGCGTTCTTGCCGGCTCTCTTTTTACCGTTTCCAAATCCGTGGCTTTTATTTTGCTTTCAAATCCGCTGGCGGCTACCGTGCTTGCGTATTTGCCCGAGCGCGCTCCGCCCATGCCGTCAAAGACGGCGGCAAAAAGTGTGTGATCATCCAGAAAACCGTAAACGAAAGAATCCTGATTTTCCTCTCTTATCTTACCCTTGTCGGTAAGACCGGTAATCTTCAATTCCGTCACTTCCCCTCTTGTTCATTGCGAAGCTGACCGCAGGAGCCGGAAATATCCGAGCCCATGCTGCGGCGCACCGTCGCATTTACCTTTTTCTCTTTTAAATAGGCCGCGAATTTGTCTATCGCGTTCGATGCCACCCTGGAAAACCTGCCCGAATCGTCTATCGGATTTACGCTTATGAGATTCACATGGCGGTTTTTAAGCGGCGATAAAAGTCTGACTATATCATCGGCGTCTTTTTTTTTATCGTTCACACCGGCTATCAGCGTATATTCAAAGGTTATCCTTCTGCCGGTGGCGTTTTCGTAGTATACGCAGGCATCGATAAGCTCTTTCAGAGAGTATCTTTTCGCTATCGGCATTATGGCTTTACGCTTTTCATCTTCTGCGGCGTGCAGTGACAGCGCAAGATTTATCTGATACTTTCTGTCGGCAAGCTCATACATCTTCGGAACTATGCCGCAGGTTGATACCGTTATATGCCTGTGGGAGAGATTTACGCCCTTTTCGCTGTTTATATTATCCAGAAAGCGCGTAAGATTATCAAAATTATGCAGCGGCTCGCCGATGCCCATAAGGACTATCGTTGACAGACGTTTGCCCAGATCCTTTGAGATGAAGACGAATTCGTCAAGCATTTCGCCTGCCGTAAGATTGCGCACGAGCCCGTTTTTAGTGGATGCGCAGAAGGCACAGCCCATAGCGCAGCCGACCTGCGTGGACATACATAGGCTGGAGCCGTGATGATAGTCCATTACGACACATTCTATATGCTGCCCATCAGTTAATTCTACCAAATACTTAACCGTTCCGTCAAGCGCGGATACAAGTTTTTTTACTATTTTAAAGTCGGAAAGATAACATTTTTCCGAAAGACGCGCGCGAATATCCTTTGACAGGTCGGTCATTTCGTCAAAGGAGGTAACGCCGCGCGATATCCATGAGAAAATCTGCTTTGCACGGAAGGACGGAAGCCCGTTTTCCCGGCAGAAAGTTTCTATTTCATCACAGCGAAGACTTTTTAAATCTATCCGGTCAGTCATCTTTTCTCCTAAGCACCGCGGTAAAGAAGCCCTCTTTACCGTATTCCATATAAGTTTTCGGCGCATGCATATACTCGAAATCGGGATGATTATTTATGAATTCATCGGTTATATGCTCATTCTCATCGGGATTCAGCGTGCAGGTGGAATACAGAAGCCTGCCTCCCTTATTGAGATGCGCCGACATATTTTCAAGTATTGCCTTTTGTATTTTTATAAGCTGTGATACTTCCGACATATCCTTAAAGCGTATTTCGGGCCGCTTTTGTATCATGCCGATGCCCGAGCAGGGCATATCACATATTACGGCATCCGCCGTGCCGGAAAATTCACCCGACGCATCGAGAGCCCTTGCGTCAATAAGAGAAAGCCCCAGACGCTTTGCGCCCGACCTTATAAGCTCTGCACGGTGAGGGTATAAATCGAAAGCCGCTATACTGCCCTTCCCCTGCATCAAATACGCCGCCGTGAAGCTCTTTGAGCCCGGCGCGGCACAGGCATCGATAAGGCGCATACCGGGTTTGGGATCCAATAGCTTTACGGCATTCTGCGATGCCCTGCCCTGCAGATGAAACAGCCCTTCTTTATAAGACGGGGTGTTTTCTATCGAGGTGTGAGCATTCAGTATAAGCATATCGCCGTCGGCATCAGCGTCAACGCCCTCGTTTGACAGCCGTTCCATCAAGGATTCCGGCGTGACTTTAAGAGTATTTACCCTTGCGCATATCTCGCCCTTTTCGTAAGCGCCCTCTAAAAATGAGTTTGCCGCATCCTTTCCGTAGGCGTTTCTTAACATCGCATATATTTCGGGTGAAACGGAATATCTGACGTTCGGCGCCTTGGGCTCGTTCAGAAGCGCTTCCTTATTGCGCGAAAGATTGCGCAACAGCCCGTTCACAAAGCCCGAGGCATAGGGCGCATGCTTTTTGGCAAGCTCGACCGCCTCGTTGACGGCGGCGCTGTCGTAGGTATCCATAAGCATCACGCGAAGCGCGCCGAGGCGCAGTATATTAAGCAGCCCGGCATCCATGCTTTCGGGCTTTTTTTTCGAAAACCTGCCTATATACCAATCCAGAAGATACAGTCTTTCAAGCACGCCGAAGTATAACTGCTTGTACATCGCCCTGTCCTTTTCGGGCATATCGGACGATGACAGAGTATTTTTAAGCTGGAGGTTTGAATATGTACCCTTGCCTATCGTTTTGCAAAGCGAATCATAGGCAAGCGACAACGGTAAATTCATAAGCTCTCCTTATCTTCTTCTGCGGTTGCCGAAAAGCAGAAGTATACGCAGAAAGCTTGCAACGGCAAGGCAGAGCGCGGCAAGGTAGGTGAGCGCGGCGGCGTTAAGCACCTTTTTGGTACCGGTAAGCTCATCACCGCTCATTATGCCCTCACGCTCCAGCGTTCTTAACGCGCGGGAGGATGCGTTGTATTCAACCGGCAGGGTAACGAGCTGGAAGATTACCGATGCGCCGAAAAAGAGTACGCCGATATCTACCAGCAAATCAAAGCTGAAGATAAGTCCGGCGATAAGCAGCCAGGGTGCGGCGGTGCTTGCGATATTGGTTATGGGTATTATGGCCATGCGCAGCTTTATCGGGAAATAGTCCTCCGCGTGCTGGCAGGCGTGGCCCGCTTCATGTGCGGCAACACCTATGGCGGCAATGGAGGTTGAATCGTAGGTGGAGTCGGAAAGATTTATTACCTGCTTTTTCGGATCGTAATGATCGGTAAGCTCGCCCGAAACTCTGCCTATGGCGATATGCGAAAGACCGTTATCGTCAAGTATGCGGCGGCATGCCTGCGCGGCGGTCTCGCCGCAGCGCGCATAGTACTGCGCGTATTTATTGTAGGTGGATTTTACCTTCGCCTGCGCTATAAGCGTGAAGATAAATGCGGGGATCACTAAAAATATATAGTATTTGTCTATGAAAAACATCGGGAAAGGCATATAATTCCTCCTTATTCTGCCGTTTTTGCTTCTATCGCATGACCGCCGAGATATTGACGGGCGCTCATGCGCTTTTTGCCCTGCGGCAATATATCGGTTATTTCCACGGCGCCCTCTTTGCAGGCTATGACAAGTCCCGTTTTCTGCTGTGCCGAAAGGATATGACCGGGAGCGCCGTTTTCATCAAGCACCTTTACGCCGTACACCTTGATAAGCGCGCCGTCTATTATCATGTGCGCGCCGGGGAACGGATAGAGGCCGCGGACAAAACAGTCAACCTCCCGTGCGGTTTTAGAGGTAAAGTCGATTTTGCAGTCGGGCTTTTTTATAAGCGGAGCATAGGTGAACTCATCATTGTTCTGGGGCGTTTTTGTTATTTTGCCTGCCTGAGCATCATCCAATACCTTTATTAAAAGCTTTCCGCCCATATCGGCAAGTCGGTCGTGCAGTGTTTCAACGGTTTCATCGTCGGCTATATCCGTTACGCATCTGTCAATCATGTCGCCGGTATCAAGCCCCTTTTCCATACACATTATGGTTACGCCGGTTTGCTTATCGCCGTTTATTATACAGGCGTTTATGGGAGATGCGCCGCGGTATTTGGGAAGCAGGGAGGCATGCACGTTTATGCAGCCGTATTTCGGAAAATTCAAAATATATTCGGGAAGTATCCTACCGTATGCCGCAACAACTATGATATCGGGCTTAAGCTCATTCAAAAGCGGAAGTATGGCTTCATTCTTAAGTGTTTCCGGCTGATACACTTCTATTCCGGCATCCAGCGCCGCCTTTTTTACCGGAGTGGGCCTTAGCTCAAAATGCCTGCCGACCGGCTTATCGGGCTGGGATATAACGCCGCATACGGTATGCCGTGATGCAATGAGCGCATTTAATGTAACGGCGGCGAAATCCGGCGTGCCCATAAAAAGAATACGCATATTATTTTTTCTCCCTTGTAAGCTCATCCATTTCCTCCGGCGTTACCATACGGCGCGCCGATTCGTAAATGGTTATTCCGTAAAGGTGATCGATCTCATGGCACATTGCTCTGGCTAAAAATTCCTCGCCGGTTATGGTGAATTCATTGCCGAAACGGTCTTTAGCCTTTACCGTAACGGTATACGGACGGTTTACAATGCCCCAGATATCCGGGCAGGATAAACAGCCCTCAAGCCCCTCCTGCTCGCCGTCCTTTTCGATTATTTCGGGGTTTACAAGTTCGATAAGTCCTTCGCCGACATCGACAACGACTACCTGACGGAGTATGCCTACCTGCGGTCCGGCAAGGCCAACGCCCTCCGCCTTGTACATGGTCTGCGCCATATCGTCAAGCAGGGTGTGCAGCTTTGCATCAAAATTTTCTACCGGACGGCACTTTTTCGTAAGCACCTCGTCACCGCGTTTAACTATATTTCTGTATGCCATATTATTTCTCCTTTACTGTATCGTTCCCGGATTTATGTCAATGGAAAGCTCCGTTTTTCTGTTTTCCTTTTCCTTTGAAAACTCCTCGGACACTTCCTTTAAAAGCTTTCTGAATGCCATATCGGCACGGCATTTTATAAGTATTTTATAACGGTACATACCGTTCATTTTATGTATATTGCAGTCCGACGGGCCGATTATCACCGCCGGAAGATTTTCGCACATTACCCTGTCGGTTATCATTTTTCTGAGCGTTTCGGAGGTCTTTGCCGCTTTAAGCATATCCTCCTGCATCACTATTATCTGACAGATATCCGAATACGGAGGATAGAGCATAAGCTTTCTCAGGGCTATCTCGTCCTTATAAAAGGCATCGTAATTCTGCGTCATCGCAAGGTTTATCGCCTTGTTGTCGGGCGTGTATGTCTGTATGACGGCGCGCCCCGGTTTTTCTCCTCTGCCTGCTCTGCCCACCACCTGGGATATAAGCGAAAAGGTTTTTTCACCTGCCCGGAAATCGTCCGAATTAAGGATTGTATCGGCGGACAGAATGCCCACAAGTGTAACGCTTGCAAAGTCAAGTCCCTTGGTTACCATCTGCGTGCCCAGAAGGATATCGTATTTATGTGATGCGAAATCATTAAGCATGGTATCATGCGAATGACGCGCGCTCGTTGTATCGGCGTCCATGCGCAGTATGCGCGCCTGCGGAAACAGTTCACCAAGCGTTTCCTGCGCCTTCTGCGTACCTGCGCCGAAGTAGCGTATATGCTCGCTTTGGCAGTCGGGGCAAACGGTCGGCGCCGGCTTGGAGTAGCCGCAGTAGTGGCACATCAGCCGGTTGTTTTTGATGTGATAGGTAAGCGATATACTGCAGTTGGGGCATTTTTCAACGTAGCCGCAGCTGCGGCAGGAAACAAAGGTATTGTACCCGCGGCGGTTTATGAAAAGTATCGACTGCTCGCCGTTTGCCAGATTTTCGGCAAGCTCGGTTTGCAGCTCTCTGCTTATCACCGAGGTGTTGCCGTCGCGCAGCTCTTTGCGCATATCAACGGTTTTTACCTTCGGCGGCTCGCTTCTGTTATATCTGCCGTCAAGCTTGAAATAAGAGTATTTGCCTCTGTCCGCCCAGAAGCGCGACTCGATGGACGGCGTTGCCGACGCGAGCAAAAGCAGCGCGTTGTGATAGGCGGCGCGTTTTTTTGCAACGGCGGCGGTGGAATATTTGGGACTCATTTCGGAGCGGTAGGTATGCTCCTGCTCCTCATCCCTTATTATCAAACCTATTTTATCAAAGGGCGCGAACACCGCGCTTCGCGTGCCTACCGCGATAAGCGCCTCGCCCCGTTTTATTCTTTTCCATTCGTCAAGCCGCTCACCCGCCGACAGCGCCGAATGTATCACGGCGACCTTATTGCCGAAGCGTTCCTTCAGCCTGTTTACCGTCTGCACGGTGAGCATTATTTCGGGCACCATAAGTATTGCGCCCTCGCCCTTTTCGGTTACCTTGTCTATCAGATCGTAAAAGATATGCGTCTTGCCCGAGCCGGTAACTCCGTAGAGAAGCGACACGTTGAATGAGCCGAGCTTTTCGCTTAACCCGTCGGCACACTTCTGCTGGGCTTCACTCAGAGCCGTTTTTATGTTTTTGCCCTCGGAAACGTATGGGGTGCGAAGCACCTCACGCTCGCCCTTATTCAGGATTCCGCGCTTTACAAGGGTATCTATTACCGAGCGGCTGACTCCCGTCATATACAGTATTTCGCTTATCGGGCTTTCGCCCTCTGCCATAAGAAAATCGAGCACCTCGCGGTGCTTTTCCATGACCGCGCCGCCGGTTGAAAGATACCGTTCCACATCATTATCCGATACGGCGATGTAGGCGGTATGCACCACGTTGTCGTTAAGGCTTCTGCCGCACACCGAATGTTCCCTTAAAAGCCCGAGCTTTCTCATTTCGTCAAGCGTCTTTTTAACATCGCCGAAGCGCTTGGTTATTTTTTCAAGGGTGCATTTTTCGTTTTTTTCGATAAATGCGTATATTTCGGCGTATTTTTTCTCACACTTCCCCGGAAGAACGGAGTAGCGGTAGCTTATTTTAAGTTCAAGCCCCGACGGGAGCATGGCGCGCATACAGTCATAAACCGGGCTTAAATATCTGTCGCTCATAAACAAAGCAAGAGATATACATTCCCCGCTCATTGTAAATTCATCGACAAACACATGGGAAATGCTTTTCAGTCCGTCACCGCTTCCCTCTTCGGTTTTAACGATATAGCCGCGGCGAAGATTATTCCCCTTGCCGAAGGGCACGGTCACCCTGCAGCCGGGAAGGGCGTTTTCCCTTTCGGGTTCGGGAACGGCATAGCTGTAAAGCCCGCCGGAGAAATACGGCAAGCCCTCTACTGCAACTGATGCAATAAGCATATAACCCCTCCCTTTTTCGGGATGCAAAAAAAGCGCAGACCGCAAAACACACACAAATGGCTTATTTTCAACAAATTCAACTTTAATTAAAAGGTGAAATTTTTTGTTTTGATGTGATCTTTAAAATTAAATAACCTTTTTTACTATCCCGATTTTCGCTGTGCGCAATACGGAATTAACTGTATAAAGGGGGCTGTAAACTCATATCTTTACAGCCCCGTCTGACTTTTTATTCGGAAAATTCCGGCCCTGCGATTATATCAAACTGACCGTCTGCAAATTCTTTTGCGGCGGTGATAACGGGCTTTTCATCACTCTGTACGCCAAGCTCCTCATTGCGCTCGGATATTTCCCTTGCACGCTTTGCGATGCCGGTGATGAGCGAGTAGCGACAAACGCCTTTTTCTATGAGTTTTTCGGTTGTAAGTCTTTCGTCCATTTTTATGTCTCCTTTATTTCCGGCAGCTTAAAATTATGCTGTATAAATCGTCAGCCGCCTGTGTGGGTGTATTATTTACTACGTTATACTGATATTGGTCGAAAAAGAGAAGCTCTTCCTTTGCCTTGTTCAAACGACTTATGATGCGTGCCTCGGTTTCTGTGCCTCTGCCGCGAAGACGGTTTTCAAGTTCCTTAAGGGAAGGCGGCAGGATGAACACCGATACGGCATCCTTTACCTTTTCCATTACCTGTAAAGCGCCCTTTACCTCTATTTCAAGGATAACATCTATCCCGTTGTTTCTCATCTGCTCAACGCTTTCCAGCGGCGTGCCGTAATAGTTGCCTACGTATTCGGCATATTCAAGCATTTTGCCTTCTTTGATATCTTTCTTAAACTGCTCTTTCGTTATGAAATGGTAATGCACGCCGTTTATTTCGCCCTCACGCGGAGCGCGGGTGGTTGCCGATACCGAAAGCTTTACCTTTTCGTCACGCGCATAGATAAGTCCGAGCACCGTTCCCTTTCCGACACCGGAAGGGCCGGAAACGATAAACAAATTTCCTCTTGACAAGGTCACATCTCCTCTTCTTCGTCCTCATCGTAATCGCCCAGACGGTTGCCTATCGTTTCGGGCTGTACCGCCGAGAGGATTATATGCTCCGAGTCGGTTATTATTACCGCACGGGTACGCCTGCCGTAGGTGGCGTCGATAAGCACGCCTCTGTCCTTGGCTTCCTGAATTATTCTCTTGATAGGCGCCGATTCGGGGCTTACTATCGCGATTATCCTTGACGAGCTGACCATATTGCCGAAGCCTATGTTTATCAGCTTATTGGGATTTCTCATAAGAACTCTCCTTTATTCTATGTTCTGTATCTGTTCACGTATGTTTTCAAGCTGGTTTTTGACCTCCACTACCGTTTTGGCAATGGAAACGTCGTTGCACTTGGAGCCTATGGTATTTATCTCCCTGTTCATTTCCTGCATATAGAAGTCAAGCTTTTTGCCTACGGGGGAGGTGCCGTCCAGCAGATCCTTAAAGTTTGCAATATGCGTATTGAGACGGGTGGTTTCCTCGGCTACCGTTATCTTATCGGCATAAATTGCCGCCTCGGTAAGTATTCTGCTTTCCTCCACGGTGGTATCGCCGAGCACTTCCTTTATTCTCGCAAGAAGCTTTTCGCGGTACTCCTTTACCGTTTCGGGAGAACGCGCCTCAACGATCTTTACGTTTTCGGTTATTTCGTCAAGTCTCTTTAAAATATCCGCCTTAAGGGCTTCGCCCTCTTTAACGCGCGATGCCTTGAAGATATCGAGCGCATCTTTTAAGGTCTCGGTTACCATTGCGGTGATCTCATCGACGTTATCCTCCGGCTTGCGAAGGGTGAATACGTCGCGGTTAAGAGCAATATCCGAAAGCTTTATATCATTTTTCAGATGATATTCTTTCGATATGTCCTTAAGTGCTTTGAGATAACCGGAAAGGTAGCGGCGGTTAAAGGATACCTCGGTGACCTCGCCTTCACGGTCGTCGATATTGATGTATATTTCCGTCTTGCCTCTTGATACGGCTTTGGAAAGCACCGACTTAACCGTTTCTTCAAGATAGGACATCCCTCTGGGGGTGTGTACGGCACATTCAAGGAATCTGTGGTTTACGCTTTTTATCTCAACGCTTACCGTTTTGCCGCCGAATTCCTTTACGCTTCTGCCGTAGCCTGTCATACTGCTGAGCATAATTTTCTGCCTTCTTTTATTTATTTAGCCCTGCTCTTATTAAATTCTTATCATATTCAGGGTTATTATATTATAATATCAATATTTATCCTTACTGTCAAATATTATTTGAGAATATCCTTCAAAAAACGCCCCGTATATGACTTTTTATTCTTTGCCACCTCTTCGGGCGTGCCCTGAGCGATGACTCTGCCGCCCTTATTGCCGCCCTCGGGGCCCAAATCTATTATGTGATCGGCTATCTTGATAATATCCAAATTGTGCTCTATTACGATAACGGTGTTGCCGCCGTCAACAAACTTCTGAAGTATTTCGGAGAGCCTGTGGACATCGGCGGTGTGCAGACCGGTGGTGGGCTCGTCAAGGATATACACCGTTTTGCCGGTGCTTCTTTTGGACAATTCCGTTGCAAGCTTAACACGCTGTGCCTCGCCCCCGGAAAGCTGGGTGGAGGGCTGACCGATTTTGATATAGCCCAGTCCCACATCGAAAAGTGTTTGAAGCTTTCTCTTTATCGACGGGTAGTTTTTGAAAAATTCCAATCCTTCCTCTACCGTCATATCCAGCACGTCGCTTATGCTCTTGCCCTTGTATTTGACCTGCAGCGTTTCGCGGTTGTACCGCTTGCCCTTGCATACCTCGCAGGGCACGTAAACGTCGGGCAGAAAGTGCATTTCTATCTTGATTATACCGTCGCCCTCGCAGGATTCGCATCTGCCGCCCTTTACGTTGAAGGAAAATCTGCCGGGACCGTAGCCGCGCTGCTTCGCATCGGGGAGAGAGGCGAAAACGTTTCTTATGTCGCCGAAAAGTCCCGTATAGGTAGCGGGGTTTGAACGGGGCGTTCTGCCTATGGGCGACTGGTCGATATTGATTACCTTATCGAGCAGCTCCGTTCCCTCTATCCCGTCGCACGCACCGGGGCGCACCTTTACCGCGCCGTTCAGATCTATGGCAAGCTTTTTGTACAGTATTTCGTTTATCAGACTGCTCTTACCCGAGCCGGAAACGCCGGTTACGCATATGAATTTGCCCAAAGGAAATCTAACGTCAAAGTCGGTGAGGTTATTCTCCCTTGCTCCCTTTACGGTTATGAATCCGCCGTTGCCCTCGCGCCGCTTGCCCGGTATCGGTATAAAGCGCTCGCCGGACAGATATTTGCCGGTAATTGAATTTTCGGATGCTATGATATCCTTTAC
>JAZRWQ010000057.1:0-8492 GCA_045599805.1 Eubacteriales bacterium
TTTTTATTGAATATCGGCCTGCATGATGCTATAATCACAAAGTGTAAATTCCCAAAAATAAGAAAAGAAGAGCTTTATTATGAGCAGACTTAAAAATCTTGAAGACTACGAAAAGGTGTTTTACGCCGCTTTTATAGCCTACATATTTACATACCCCGGACGCTACGGATTCGGCACTGCCATTTCCGCCATAGCGCAGACGGAAGGTTTTTCGGCATCACAGCTTGGGCTTGTTACCTCCCTTCTGTTCGCCTCCTACGGCATAGGCCAGCTTATAAGCGGCATACTCGGCGACAAATTGAAGCCGTCGCTGCTTGTATCCGTCGGCTTTTTCGGCTGCGCCACATCAAACCTTTTGATGGGATTTGCACAGTCGATACCCGTTATGTCGGCAACCTGGGTTTGCAACGGGCTTTTCTGCTCGCTTATATGGGCGCCGCTTGTGCGCCAGCTTACCGACGTTATGCCCACCGAGCGCCTGAATAAAGCCATGCTCAGTATGCAGTACTGCACAACGATAGGAATGGTATTCACCTTCCTTCTGGTATCGCTTATTACCGCCGTAACACATTGGCGCGTTACCTTCTTTATAACCTCCGCCTGCGTTTACGGCGCCGCAATACTTTGGACGGTAACGACGAAAAGATACGTTGACGATAAAAACTCGAACTACGCGAAGGGCATCGTAAGGCGCATTGAGGACGACAAGAGCGTAAACAAGCTTAAAATATTCGTAAAGTCGGGCTTTATATTCATACTGCTTCTGACTCTTTATCTCGGATTTATGAAGGACGGCATACAGACATGGGTGCCCAAAGCGGTTACCGACACCTTCGGCACCACCCCTGCCCTTTCGATATTCCTTTCAACGGCACTGCCGGTAATAAATGTTATGATAGTTTTCGTTGTGCGTTTTTTGCAGCGGAAGCTCGTGAACGACGATTTACTGCACACCTGCATCCTTTTCGGCGCCTCCGGAATAACACTTGCCGTTATCGCGCTTATACTTAAGACGAACATCATACTTACGGTAGGGCTGTTCTCGATATCAAGCGCCTGCATCTTCGGCGTTTCTACTGCGCTGACCTATCTTTTGCCCGTAAAATTCGCAAAATACGGCTGTTCATCCGCCGCCGCCGGATTCACAAACGCATTCACCTATCTCGGCTCGTCCCTATCGGGCGTAGGCATAGGCTTGCTTTGCGAAAACCTAAGCTGGGGCTACGTTTGCCTTATACTTTGCGGCCTGTGCTTTTTCGGCGCGATAATCGCATTGATCATACGTCCCGTATGGCGCAGATTCGGAAGATAAATCAATAACAAAAAATCCGAGTGAATTAGGCGGTGCAACATAGGGATAAACACAGCCGATTTGGCGATTTTCGTCTTTCGGCTGCGTTAAAAACCTCGACCATATATCTCCATTATGCTCTCGGTTTTTGCCTTGCCGTAAAACGAAAATCATCCGAATCGGAAGGATAAAAGGAATCTGCCAATATCGGCAGATTCCTTTTTAATTTATAAGGTTCTGTATTTCTCCCTAAGTCGCCCCGCCTTTTTCACTCGGATTTTTTAATCTTTTTTTGAAAGGCGGAAGCAGAAGAAAACTATCAGCTCGCCCGGGATGAGCAGCAAAAACAGCTGCCAGAAGTTTTGCTTTAAAAATACGGTGTAAACGGTGGCGATAACGCTTGCGACAAGCAGCACTACCAAAAGCATATTGCGCCTGCCCTTAAAAAATACGGAGTTCAGGCAAAGCAGGCTTATGAGGCATACGGGCAAAGCGTAAACGAAAACCTGCCAGTATATGATGCCGCAAAGCCACAGGGCAATGAAAACACCGAGCGACAAAAGCAGTATGCCGAGGATAACGATAAGCATCAAGGTATTATACGAGAGCGACTTTTTGTATTTTACTTTTTTATGGCGGGTTATGAGATAATCCACTGAAACGCCGAATATATCGGCGATATTTTTCAGAATGTATATATCGGGCGCGGCTTCTGCGCGTTCCCATTTCGAAACCGATTTGTCCGAATAGTTGAGTTTGCCGGCAAGCTCAAGCTGAGTCATTCCGGCAAGGGTACGCAATGCGGTTATATTTTCGGCTATTATGCTTTTCATATCCGTTTCTTCCATCAGATCACCTCTTTGATATTTTATCATAACGTCAAACTTTTGTAAATTGACTAATTGTAAACAAAAAGAAACCGTCCGGCAGATATCGGTCTGTCGGACAGCTCTCATTTATTTCCGATTAACGGAGCAAATACACGAGGGGAAATATTTATTATTTAAATAATATCATTGACATACGATAAAGTAAAATATATAATTATTATAAGAACAATAATTAAACTGTTATTGAACGAGGGATGGCAATGGAATTATTACAGCTTAAATACTTTCTTGAGGTTGCGAGAAATTCGCACATGACGCGCACGGCGAAAAAACTGCATGTTGCCCAGCCGGCAATCAGCCAGTCGATACACCGCCTTGAAAAAGAGCTGGGTGTTAAGCTTTTTGCGCCAAAAGGCAGAAACATAGTGCTGACCGAGTACGGCGAGATATTCCGCGACAGACTGGAGCCGTTGGAGGATAAGCTAAACGATGCCGTTAACGAGCTTAAGAACATGGCCGATAAGGACATTGCCACGATACATATAAACCTTTTCGCCGCTTCGGTAATGATAACCGATGCCGTTGTAAACTACCGCAAGGATCATCCCAAGGTAAATTTCAAGATATCGCAGAACGAAAGCGACGATCTGTGCGATATATCGGTAACTACCGATTTGGTATATCAGCCGCCTAAAAACGAAAATGAATTCGTTTTCGGCGAGAGGATATTCCTTGCCGTGCCCGACAGCGAGAAGTATCACGGGCTTAAAAGTATACGTCTTGAACAGGTCAGGGACGAAAGCTTCATAAGCCTTGCCGGACAGCGGCAGTTCCGCTGGATATGCGACAGATTTTGCGCCGATGCCGGATTTGTACCCAAAACGGCTTTCGAAAGCGACAACCCCGATACGGTAAGAAGCCTTATCGCCGCGAATATGGGCATTGGCTTCTGGCCGGAATTTTCCTGGGGACGCAACAGCGGAAGCAACGTGCTTATGCTTGCCATTGAAAAACCCGGCTGCAAGCGCAGCATACGCATAAATTTAAACGACAGGGGGGAAACATCCCGCCCTGCCGCTGAATTTTATAATTATCTGGTTGAATGCTTTAAGCACAAATCGTCATAATCAGTCAATGCTTAAAACTGCGCCGTGTTCTTTAAGGACGCGGCGTATTTCTTTTATGTCTACGTCCTTGGGAGCTATGCCCTGTTTTGCCGCCATACCTGCACCGATACCGGAGGCCTCGGAAACGGCAAAGCAGGTGCCCATTACACGGGTGGAGCCGTATGCCGTCTTGTCAACCGAAATGCATCTGCCGCCCATGGTAAGGTTGTCGATATCGCGGCAAACGGTTGCGAGATAAGGAATGCCGTAGGGCTTATCAACATGAACGAAGCTGGAGCTAAAGTCCTTACTGCCGTGGATGTCGATGGGATAAGAGCCCAGAGCAACGGTGTTTTCATCTATTACGGCGCCCGTTACATCATCGAGAGTAAGCATCTGACAGCCAACTACGCGGCGAGTTTCTCTTACGCCGATATTGTCGTTAAGATGCGAAACGAAGGCGTTTTCAAAGCCGCCTACATACTTGCGCAGCATTTCAACAAACTGTGTCGCCTGATTCTGACCGAGGATTTCGGCAGCGGTAACGCTTATGGGATCGGTGGTGCCGGTTGCAGCCATTCTGGGACCGTTTACGCCTACCTCGGTATCGTTAAGACGGTTGATGAGGATCATTGCCCAGATGCCCATGGGCCACTCGCCCAGCGGATAAAGCTTTTCCCAAAGCTTGTGCAGAGTTACAAAGCAGAAGTCGGGAGAAGAGGTGAGATAATCCATGGTGTAGTCGCCCTCGCCGAGCTCTTCGGGATGCTCTTCGATCCACTTGAAAAATGCCGGCTTATCAACGCCGCCGATGGTGAAGATAACAGAGGGGGGCTGAAGGTCTACGCCTGCCGTGCCCTTTTCGAATTCCGCGCCGGACAGATAAGCGAGGGTGCCGTCGCCGGTTGCGTCAACAAATGTCTTTGCCTTTATCTCTATCTTGGTGCCGCAGCATTCGCAGGTTATTTTCTTAATCTTTCTGTCCTCAACCTCGGAAAAGATAAGATTGGTATGTAAAAGAATATCAACGCCGTTTTCCTTAAGCAGTCTTGCGGCGGTGAGCTTTACCTTATCGGGCATAACGTCAACAATGGAAAGATGCTTGGGGCAGTAGCGCACGCCTAAGGTTGCACCGTCCTTTATGAGCTCATCTACAAACTCGGTGGCAAAGCCGCCGAGAACGAGGCGCTTCTGAATATCAAGATAGCCAAGATACGGGATGCCGGAAGCGGTAAGACCGCCGACAAAACCGTTTTTCTCGATAATGACTACCTTGCACCCCTGACGCGCAGCGGCAATAGCGGAGGAAAGACCGCCGCAGCCGGTGCCGATAACGGCAACGTCATACTCTAACGTTTTGACTTCATCGGATAAAATATTACTCATAGTATTCACTCCCTTTTTTAATTTAATTTCAGTATAGCCTATTATTTGCCTTCCGTCAAGAAAAAACGCATCCTTTTTAAATTTATCATTATTTCCGCTGCTTTTTTAACCGCACCTTTTTACAGACATATTTCCGTCCCTTATTATGTAGGTCTTATCGCAGGCCTTGGCAACCTCGGGGTTATGGGTTACAATTATTATCGTTTTACCCTGCTGATTTAAGCTTTTGAAGATGTTTACAACGTCCTCGGAGGTGTGGGTGTCGAGTGCGCCGGTGGGCTCGTCGGCAAGGATAACGTCGGGCTCATTTACAAGTGCGCGTGCTATGGCAACGCGCTGTGCCTGCCCGCCCGAAAGCTGATTGGCGCGCCTCTTTGCAAGGTCGGCAATGCGTAAATTTTCAAGTATCGGCTTTATGCGTTTGGACGAGGATTTCAAGCTTTCCTTTGAGAAAAGCAGGGGCACCATTACGTTTTCTTCAACGCTGCGGTCTGCCAATAGTCCGAAGTCCTGCAGCACAAAACCGAACTTTTTGTTGCGCAGTGCCGCAAGCTTTTTCTGACTTAACGAAGCGACCTCCTCGCCGTCGCAAAGATAGCTGCCGGATGTCAGTGTATCCATACAGCCGATGATATTAAGCAGCGTCGATTTGCCCGAGCCGGACGGGCCCATTATGGCGATCATCTCGCCTTTTTCAACAATCAGGTCAACACCGCGAAGCGCCTCGACCTCGTTGGGCTTGCCCTCGTTGTATTTTTTAATGATGTTTGTGAGCTGTAACATACTATTGTTTATCCTCCGATATAAGTGATTTCGGTGTTTTCTTATTCATATAAAAGACAACCAAAAGGGAAACGGCAGTATAAATTACAAGAATACCGCCAATGCCGCAAAGTGTAGCGATAAGCTTTGTGTCAAAGCTGAAGGTACGAAGTTTATCAGATGTAAAAGCGCCCATAACTGCACCGAAAAATCCGGGGATAAGCATATCAAGCGCACTGCCGCACAGCATTATTTTAACTGCCGTATTCCACGGCATACCGCACATATAATATATACCAAATTGTTTTTTCAGCGAAAAGAAACTTATTATTGAACAACCGCCGACACCAAAGACAAGCAATATGCCCGTAATGAAAGCGTGCATAAAATACATATTACCGCCAGCGGCAGTATAAGCCTCCTCATACCGCGCAACGCAGTTATCGAAGGGATCTATTTTTGCAAAATCGCTTATCTCATTATTCCAGCTTCCGAGATTTTGTGCCATATCGCTATCCGAGAAAATCAAATCAGCTCCGTAGCCGCGCTCGTAATTATCATGTTCACCGTAGTGAAATCCGAATACACCGTTCACCTTGTATTGCGGTGACATAACAAGGTCACCGCGGGTTTCCACCATGTGCGGAAGTGTTTCAAAATAAAAGTTTATTTTTACAAAATCCTGATACGGTGCAAAACATGTAAGCACTCTTGCATTATCATCGAGAACACCTACGACCTCAAACTCTCTTTCAGTGTAGTATTGCGGATGAAAAAATTCACCGTTCTCCTCATAATCATCAAAATCCGTAACTACCTCCCACAAGGCAAGAGTACCTATCGGATATTCTTCTGCAAGTGACTCATTTATAACTACGGGCACCGGATCGGTGCTGTTTATATCATAAGTTTCAAGTCTTTCCCATGAGCCTTCCTTTAAGGGGTAGTGGATATTCTCCCAAAAACCGTTCATTGCCGCAAAATTGTCAAAGTATTTTCCGTGCTTGCGCTCTCTTACCGTATAAGCGTGAGTGTAATTCACAAAATCGGTTACGCCGGGCAGCGATTCAACTTTTTTGTCACAGTCTCTCAGAAAATCTTCTGCCGCGGTATCGCTCGGATTGTCGGTATATGTCAACAGACTGTCGATATACTCGCTTGAATCCTTATACATGACCATGCCTATTTTCTTATCGCTTATCTTTTGGAGATAGCGCGAATAGAATTTCCCTTCGGCAACATAGGTGCAGGCGAATGAAAATGTGAAAATACATATAAAGGACAACAGCGCAACCGATATTACTCCCTTTAAGGTGGATTTGTTATATCGAAGCGCCAATAAATACAGTTTTCTGTTTGACACCGATATATCGCCGCCATTTTCCGACTTGGCTGTAATATTTCTGTGAAGAGACAAAACGCTTTTGCCGCATATTTCCTTTATGGGTTTTATTGAGAGAAGAGCCGCTACCGCATAAAACGAAAGAAAAATCAGAAGATTGTCGCCAAGTGGTATACTAACATAATTAGTTATAAACCCGGAATATCTTATAAACAACCACGCGAGCACCAATGCAATAAGATAGGCGGCAAGTGAAATAATAAATAATTCAATATATAATATCAAACCTATTTTAAAATTTGTCGCACCGAGCATTTTATATGTAACATATGTCTTTTTGTTGCTTTTTATTAAAAGCCCGAAAACAGTTATGATGTTGATTATTCCCATAACAAGAGCGGCGGCATATACCAAAAGCTTTGCATATTTTACACTCGAATGCACCTGACTGTACGGCGTTATATCGGTAAACTCTATCGCATCCGTGCCGAAAGCCGAAACTATTGTTTCAGATATTTCTTCACGTTGCTTTTCGGTAATATCATTTTCGAAGGTAATATGATAATAAGATGGCGACAGATTTATCTCGTCCATCATATCAATGGGTATTATCATATAGTTTTGAGGTCTGTTTTCAAAATTCTCATCACGTGCAAGCTCGATCCCGGCGATGTATTCCTCGCCTGCCTCTATTCTTCTGTAATCATAGCTTTCTATGATAAACAATGACGGATCGATAATCCCCGTAATCTCAAACGGTATTCCGCTTATTCTGTAAGTATCGCCGATATCTGCCGACAAGTCGTAGCCTTTGGATATTACTATATGCTTTTTGCCAATATCCTGATTATCAATAAAACTGCCTTTATATGTATCGGGATGTATATCGCCTTTAAAATAAACGGCAACTATATCATACTCCTCTTTGTCGTAGCAAAGTGCGGCAGCATAGCTTACAGAGGGTATTTTCTCTTCCTTTATAATGGAATAAAGCACATCGCCGCCATTTACATTTTCAAAACACCTGAATTCCATTGTGCGTTCGACTCCAAAAGCTATGTCTGTGCTTTTAAGATCAGATGCCGAAGATGAATAGTAAACAATAAGCGCAAATGCACCGGCAATTATACCCAAGATCATAAAAAGGAATACTGCCTTTTTTTGAATAAGTTCCTTTAAATCGCTTAATATTATCCGCATAAACACTCTCCTTTACCTATTATTGTTATTATCATATAAGATACACATTATTAAGTAAAGGAAGCGTTGCTGGAGTTCGATAAAAATGGAGAGAAGAATTCCTGTACTTGCAAAAAAACACCGCAACGCGGTGTTTTCAGTTATTTATATATTTTCTTTTATTTTAGGAAGGAAAATAAGAAGGAATACGCCCGACAGGACGGAGAGCGCACCGAGGCTTAAATATACGGTACTGAGGGAGGTAGCATCGACGATGATGCCGCCGACTAAGGTGGCGATGCATTTTGAAAAGCCGTAGTTTACCATGCCGAGTAAGGTTTGCCCCGAGGCGCGCAGCGACTGCTGTACCGTTTTGTTGATATAAGACGCGGTGCAGTAGCTTATTACGATATGCCCGGTGCCGTGAAGGGATGCGGCGAAGACGAGGCCCCATTCATTTGTAAGGCTGCCGTACAGAAGCCAGCGCGCGCAGAAGGTGAGCGTTGAGAGGATAAGGGTGGTTTTTATGCCTATCTTATTTATTATCTTCTGGCTGAAGAGCAAAAAGGGCACTTCGCAGAAGGCGCATATCGCCT
>JAZRWQ010000058.1:0-14807 GCA_045599805.1 Eubacteriales bacterium
CCATATCATCAGCCGCTTATGAATACGAATGCCTGCAAAAGCTTATAGTAATCATCGGTTACGAATTTAACTGTGTTGTCGTTTATCTTTGTAACGCCGGGGAAGTAGGAATACTTTTCGGCAAGCGCATGGTCTTTGTAGCATATCTCCATTTCAAAATGCTTCGGCAGCTTACCAAGTGCATTTGTCAAATCACAGTCAAGCGCCTTTTTAACGCCTTCCTTTATGTCAATAAGCGTCTGCGACGGGTTATAGCAGATAGTTGCCGCGCCTTTGCCCTCCTTAACGGGAACGGTCACAAGCTGAGGATGCAGATTGGCATAATCATCGCACAGCATCTTGTCGCCCGAAAGAAATACGGTAGGCACATTTTTTGTAAGAGCCGCATAGCTGAACAGCATAAACTCGCTTGCGATGCGTCCGTTTATCTTAACGTATAAAAGTTTTCTCGTTTCGGTATGGGAAAGGGGATTGCCGCTTCTGGATGCGGCGGAATGGTAGCCTACGAATACTGCGGCATCAAAGGTTTCGTCAATGCCGTCAACCATCATATACGGGCTTCCCGACCAACCGCGCACGAATTTAACTTCCTTGGGAAATGCTTCAATGTCGATATTCTGTGCAAAGCAATGCGCGTCTCTCAAAAGAATCTCGGTGGCACCTGCCTCAATAGCGCCTTCGCAGGCGGCAACTGCTTCTTTTGTCATGCGCCGCGCGCATTCGTTATATCTCATAGGCTCTCGCTGCTCTACGGGAATTACCTCATCCCAGCTTGTCGTGGTGGTAATGCCCTCTATATCCACACTCATAAATACTTTCATTTTTATATGCCTCCTTATAGTATTTATTTAATTATAACGCCTTTTTATTATTAAGTCAATTAAGTCATTACGGCGCATTAAGGATAATAGAATGTACTATTCAAAGGAGGAATGAGAATGAAAATAATGCTGTTCAGAAAGCAGAGCCTTGCCGTGGCGGCGGCAGTTTGCATCCTGCTTGCGGGGGTGCTTGCCGTAACGTTTATCGACCGTGCCGCTGCGGTGAATAACAATGTCGGCGGAAGAGAGCTTCCCATATATCGCGTCGCGAGGGACGACAATAAAATAGCCATAAGCTTCGATGCGGCATGGGGCAATGAAGATACGCAGGACTTAATAAATATTCTGGAAAAATATAATGTAAAAGCCACCTTTTTCGTAGTCGGCGACTGGGTGGATAAATATCCCGAATCGGTAAAAGCATTAAGTGCTGCCGGGCATGAGGTCATGAACCATTCGAACACCCATCCGCACATGACCGCCCTCAGCACAGAGGAAATAATAAAGGAGGCAAACGCCTGCTCTGAGAAGATAGCCGCTGTTACCGGAACAAAACCCATGCTTTTCCGTCCGCCCTACGGAGATTACGATAATAACGTCATCTCAACGCTTTTCGAAAACGGATATTACAGTATCCAATGGGATGTTGACAGTCTTGACTGGAAGGAGCTTTCAGCCGATGAAATAACCGCCCGTGTCATGAAGGATGTAAAGTCCGGCTCGATAGTGCTCTTCCACAACGCCGCTTTACATACACCGGAGGCTCTGCCCGGAATAATAGAGGGACTTAAGGGTAAAGGCTATGAATTTGTCAAGGTGTCCGAGCTAATATATAAGGACGGCTACAATATGAGCGCTGCCGGCGAACAGTATCTCAGCGAGCCGAAGGATATGGAAATATCGGGTGCCAAGCTGTGAATAATACTGAAAACTGTGAAATGGTGCGCAACCGCGCCCTGGTGTCGGGCGTTGTGCGCGAGTCGCCTCGTTACAGCCACAGCTGTTTTGACGAGGATTTCTACTTCGTTCTTTTGTGGGTAATGAGAGAAAGCGGCGTTTATGATACGGTAGATGTGATAATTCCCGAAAGACTTTATCCCATGAAAAATATAACGCTCGGCGACAACCTGAAAATAGATGGGGAATACCGTTCGAAAAATATGTGTGAGGACGGTAAAAACAAACTCGTCCTTTCTCTTTTTGCGCAGAATGTCGAGCTTATCATCAGCCGCACTCCGATATATGAAAACAGCATCTGCCTTAAAGGTTATGTCTGCAAGCCGGTAGTCTGCCGGCGCACACCGCTAAACCGTCGTATTGCCGATCTTATGCTTGCAGTAAACCGTCGTAGCGGGAAAAGCGATTATATTCCCTGCATATTATGGGGCAGAAACGCCGCCTTTGCCTGCGATTTCGGCGTGGGCAGGGAAATAATGATACGCGGCAGAATCCAAAGCCGCATATATAAGAAGTGCGTGGACGGCATACCCTTGGAAAAACGCGCCTGCGAAGTGTCTGCCTGTGAAGTGGATATAATAAGCTGAATAAAAGGTTGCATTTTTTTGCAACCTTTTATTCATTAAAATGCAAAATTTGACTTGTAATATTGCATTTGCAATGGTATAATACAATAAATACTATATATTCACATATTAATTTGCAAGAAGTCCTGCAAAAAAAATGCGGAGGTCGAAATGTCTTCTGATCTTTTAACCAAACTTGAACAGTCATATTCCGAATTTTCCAAGGGCCAGAAAGCCATAGCTTCATACATCCTCAATCACTATGACAAGGCTGCCTTTATGACGGCAGCCAAGCTCGGACAAACCGTAGGCGTCAGCGAATCCACCGTTGTACGTTTTGTCGTAGAGCTCGGCTATGACGGATACCCTGCTTTGAAAAAGGTATTGCAGCAGCTTATTAAAAATAAGCTTACTGTAATACAGCGTGTTCACGTTACCGAGGACAGGATAAAGGAAAACGGCGTACTGCAAAGCGTTCTCAATTCGGATATAACCAATATAACCGAAACGCTTACCCGCATAGACGAAAAGCAGTTCAATGAAGCCATCGATGCCATCGTAAACGCAAAGAAGATATATATAATCGGTGCAAGAAGCTCAAGCACGCTTGCGTATTTCTTAAGCTTCAATTTAAATCTGATTTTTGATAATATACGTCTTATCGACGTAAACGGTGCAAGCGAAGTGTTTGAACAGATGATAAGAATAGGCAAAGACGATGTTATCATCGGCATAAGCTTCCCCAGATACTCAAAGCGCACCATAAGTGCACTCAACTTTGCAAAGAACCGCGGCGCAAACGTTATCGCCATAACCGACAGCCTGTCTGCGCCTGCCGCAAGTGAAGCGCATAACGTGCTTATTTCCAAAAGCGATATGGCATCCTATGTTGACTCTCTCGTTGCTCCCATGAGCCTTATAAACGCTCTTATCGTAGGCGTAACCATGCGCAAGAAGAACGAGATAGAAGAAATATTCACCGAGCTTGAAAGCATATACGATGCATATCAGGTATTTGATAAAAACGACGTAGTCGATCAGGATTATACCGATGGGAAAAATAAGTAAGGCTGCCGTTATAGGCTCCGGCGCCGCAGGTCTGATGGCGGCATATACCTTTGCCGTTAACGGTATTGATGCCGACCTGTACGAGAAAAATCAAAAGCTCGGACTAAAGCTCGGCATAACGGGAAAAGGAAGATGTAATCTTACCAATAACTGCGATATACAGCAGTTTTTGTCAAATGTCGTAACCAACCCGCGTTTTTTATACAGCGCGCTTTCAAGCCTCTCTCCCGAGGATATGATGCGCATCGTTGAGGATGGCGGCGTACCCTTGAAAACCGAACGTGGCAACCGCGTCTTTCCGCAAAGCGACCGCGCGCTGGATATTGTTTCTTTTTTTCTCAAAAGCCTGAACGGTACTTCCGTTTCGATAATAAAAGAAGAGGTTAAGGATATAACCGTATCGGGTGAAAATCTGTCCGTAAAAACATCGAAAGCCACCCGTGAATACGGCTTCGTTATAATCGCAACGGGAGGTCTTTCCTATCCGCAGACCGGCTCTACCGGCGACGGCTACCGTTTTTCAAAGAATTTCGGACATACCGTTACGCCGCTTCGCGGCGCTCTCGTGCCTCTTGAAAGTCCGGATCCGGATTGCCGCGACATGCAGGGACTTTCTTTGAAAAACGTAAAGCTCACAGTTACCGATCCGTCCGGCAAAAAGCTCTGTTCCGATATGGGGGAGATGCTTTTTACCCATTTCGGTATTTCCGGTCCTCTTGTTTTGTCGGCATCATCTGTTATAAAGAATGCCGCAGGCTGCGCAGCGCATATAGATTTAAAGCCGGCGCTTGATAATGATGCGCTTGACGCGAGAATACTGCGTGACTTTTCGGCGGAGCTGAATAAGGATTTCAAAAATTCTCTCGGTGCACTTCTGCCGCAGAAAATGATTCCCGTAATAGTCAGACGGGCTGGAATAGATCCGCATAAATCCGTTAATCTGATTACGCGCGAAGAGCGCAGAAAGCTCGTCGGCACGATTAAGGATTTCACGGTGGAAATATCGTCTTTGCGTCCGGTGGAAGAGGCGATAGTTACCGGCGGCGGCGTTTCCGTAAAGGAAATAAACCCCAAAACCATGGAGTCAAAGCTTGTTCCGGGTGTGTATTTTGCTGGCGAGATAATTGATGTCGATGCGCTCACGGGAGGCTTCAATCTTCAAATTGCCTTTTCAACGGCATACCTTGCCGCAAAATCGATATGTGAAGAAATATATTCTCTTTAATTGGAGTGATAATATGCCTATAAATATTGCAATAGACGGACCTGCCGGCGCAGGTAAAAGCAGCGCCGCCAAGATACTTGCAAAAAAGCTTTCGTTTATTTATATGGATACCGGCGCGCTATACCGCACCGTCGGTTTATATTGCCTTGATAACGGCGTTACCGATTTCAAAGACAGCGAAAAGGTAGAATCCCTTTTGCCGGATATCAATATTGCCATAAGATTCATAGACGGCCGGCAGCACGTTTTTCTTAACGGAGAGGACGTTTCGGGCAAGATACGTACCGAGCGCATCTCCATGGCGGCATCCGCCGTGTCGGCACTTTTGCCGGTACGAACCTTTCTTTTAAATCTTCAGCGTGATATCGCCGCCGAAACAAATCTTATTATGGACGGCAGAGATATCGGAAGCGTAATACTTCCGAATGCCGATGTTAAGATTTTTCTTACGGCTTCTGCCGAGTCCCGCGCCAAACGCCGCACAGATGAGCTTATCGCCAAAGGTGAAGCGGCTGATTTCAATGAAGTGCTTAAGCAGATAATCGAAAGAGATACAAATGATTCCACCCGTGCAATATCTCCGCTTATAAAGGCGGAGGATGCCGTGCTTTTGGATAACTCTGAAATGAATCTGGAAGAAACGGTTGAAGAAATGCTTTCTCTCATAAGAAAGAAGGTAAACATAGATGTATAATTTTCTGCGGCATATCGTTGCCTTTGTTTTTAAAATACTTTTTTTCGTTAAGTATGAAAACAAAGACGTAATCGAAAAAAACGATATAACCGGAGGATGTATCGTCGCATCAAATCATATAAGCGTTATCGATCCATGTTTTATCGGCATACCGCTGAAACGCCATATGTATTTTATGGCAAAAGCGGAAGCATTTGACATTAAGCTTTTGGCTCCGATAATAAAATATCTCGGCGCATTCCCCGTGCACAGAGACAAGGTGGATATCTCCGCCGTAAAAAATGCGCTCAAGGTATTGAATTCGGGCAATGTTCTCGGCATTTTTCCGCAGGGAACACGTATGTCTATTGAAGACAGCGTAAAAATAAAGCAGGGTGCGGTACAGTTTGCGTTCCGTACCGGAAGTCCGATAGTTCCGGTGGGCATACACACGAAAAACGGTAAGGTTCGTGTTTTTCGCAGAGTGTATGTGAAATTCGGCGAGCCGATATATCTTGATAAAATAGGCGTAACGGGTGCCGATACCGAAAGCATGAACAATGCCAGCGAATATCTTATGTCAACAATAAAGGAGCTTGCCTGTGACTGATGATAGAATAATCGTTGCAAAAAGCGCCGGCTTCTGTTTTGGCGTAAACCGAGCCGTAAAGTTCATGTACGATCTTATTGACTCCGGTGAAAAGAATATCTGCACGATAGGGGAGCTTATACATAATCCGTCCGTTATCCGTCATCTGGAAAAAAACGGCGTAAAAACGCTTTCGGATGTGTCACAAATCCCCGGTGATACCTGCGTGGTAATACGCACGCACGGCGTTGCAAAAGACGTTATCGACTTACTTGAAAAACGAAAAATCAAATATTATGATATGACCTGCCCCTTTGTTTCAAGGATTCAGAAGCTGGCGGCGGATGCATCTTTAAACGGCAAGGCGTTTATCATAGCCGGAAACGAAACGCATCCCGAAATCGTCGGCATAAAAGGGCATTGCAGCGGAGAGTTCCACGCGGTAAAATCCGCCGAGGAATTTAAAGATCTTGCCGCAAAAACGGATTTTTCGCGCTCCGGATGCGTAATAGCGGCGCAAACTACCTTTAATAAGCAGGAATGGCAAAAAATTTGCAAGGAAATTTCAAATTTGCACTATACAAATGCAATAATTTTTGATACAATATGTAATGCGACTGCCGATAGGCAAAATGAGGCGGATGAAATATCGCGCCATGTTAATACGATGATTGTTATCGGCGGTAAAGAAAGCTCCAATACGAGAAGGCTGTATGAAATATGTAAGGGCAACTGTCCCAATACCTATTTCGTTGAGGATGCTGATGAATTAGTTAATCTTAGCTTAATAAATAAAAATCCGATAGGCATTACGGCGGGAGCCTCAACGCCTAAAGGAGCAATCGAGGAGGTTTTAAAAACCATGGAAAATCAGAACATGGAAAACAAGGAGCTGTCTTTTGCAGAAGCATTGGAACAGTCCTTTAAGACTATACGTAGAGGAGAAGTAGTAACAGGCATAGTTATGGCAGTGCTGCCTACTGAGGTTCAGGTTGACCTCGGCGCGAAGTACACCGGCATTTTGTCTTCCGATGAGATAACCGGCAACCCTTCCGCGACAGAACTCGCAAAGAACTACAAGTTCGGTGACGAAATTGAAGTTCAGGTAATAAAGACCAACGATGTCGAAGGTACCGCACTTCTTTCCACCAAGCGTCTGGATGCTCAGAAGTCTTGGACCGTTATGTCCGATGCCGTTGAAAACGGTCAGATCCTTGCCGGCAAGGTAGCACAGGCAGTTAAGGGAGGCGTAGTTGTAAACTATGAGTCCAACAGAGTATTCATCCCCGCATCCCAGATCACTTCCAACAGAGAAGCGGATCTTACTCAGCTTGAGGGACAGACCGTTCAGTTCAAGATCATTGAAGTGGACAAGCACAGAAAGAGAGTTATCGGCTCCGTTAAGCGCGCAGCAGCAGATATGCGCAAGGAAGCAAAGGATCGCATCCTTGCCGAAATCGAAGTAGGCAAGCATTATGACGGCGTTGTTCGCAGCCTTACCTCTTACGGCGCATTCGTAGATATCGGCGGCGTTGACGGCATGGTACATATCACCGAGCTGTCCTGGGGCAAGATCAAGCATCCTTCCGAAGTAGTAAATGTTGGCGACAATATCGACGTATACGTTAAAGAATTCGATGAAGAATCCGGCAGAATCTCTCTCGGCTTCAAGGATCCTTCCGCTAACCCCATGGAACTGTTCAATAAGTCCTACAAGGTTGATGACGTTGCAGAAGTTACCATCGTTAAGCTCGTAGCTTACGGTGCATTTGCACAGATCATCCCCGGTGTTGACGGTCTTATCCATATCTCCGAAATCGCTCATGAGCATATCAATAAGGTTTCCGATAAGCTCAAGGTCGGCGATGTGGTTTCCGCAAAGATCATCGAAATCGATGAAGAAAAGAACCGCATCTCCCTTTCCATGAAAGCTCTTATCGAGCCTCCCGTTAAGGAAGAAGCCGAAGAAGCTCCGGCAGAAGAAGAAAAGGCTGAAGAAGTTACCGAATAAGTTAAAAAATATAAAAAGGCTGTGATTTTCACAGCCTTTTTTCTCTTTTGTATTGAAAAATAACGGCTGATATAGTAAAATATTATAAAAAAGTAATAAATATAATATTGGGGGTATCATCATGCCAGTCAAATATAAAAGAGTCTTGCTTAAAATCAGCGGTGAGGCTCTCGCAGGTGAGAAAACAACCGGCATAGATTTCGGTTTTGTAAACATCGTTGCAAAGAGCGTTAAAAAGTGCGTTGACTTAGGTGTTCAGGTTGCAATCGTAGTAGGCGGCGGCAACTTCTGGCGCGGCCGCAGCAGCGGCGCCATGGACAGAACCACGGCTGATCATATCGGTATGCTCGGCACAACGATGAATGCTCTGGCATTTGCCGACAGCTTGCAGGCAATCGGCGTTGAAACCCGTGTACAGACCGCAATAGAGATGCGTCAGATAGCCGAGCCGTATATCAGAAATCGTGCTATCCGTCATCTTGAAAAGGGCAGGGTGGTCGTATTCGGCTGCGGTACCGGAAATCCCTTCTTCTCTACCGATACCGGCGCGGCACTCAGAGCTGCCGAAATAGAGGCCGATGTATTCATGAAAGCCACTAATGTTGACGGTGTTTATACCGCCGATCCTCATAAGGATCCCAATGCCAAGAAGATCGACCGTCTTTCTCCCCAGGAAGTGCTCAGCAGAGGTCTCGGCGTTATGGACAGCACGGCGGCATCTCTTTGCATGGATAATAAGATTCCCGTACTCGTATTCAGTCTTGAAGATACGGACAATATCGTAAGAGCAATAAATGGTGAAAATATAGGAACAATAGTTCAGGAGGACAACTAATATGAAAAACAGCTATCCCGAAATCGAAGACAAAATGAAAAAAACCGTAAGCGTACTTGAACATGACTTTGCAGTAATCAGAGCAGGCAGGGCAAACCCCGCAGTACTCGATAAGGTTAAGGTAAACTACTACGGCACAGAAACTCCGCTTAATCAGATGGCTGCAATCTCCGTTCCCGAAGCAAGAATGCTTGTTATCCAGCCGTGGGATGCATCTTCTCTTAAATCCATAGAAAAGGCAATAAACGAATCGGATATCGGCATCAACCCCAATAACGACGGTAAAACCATCCGCCTCGTATTTCCTCCTCTTACCGAGGAAAGAAGAAAAGATCTTATAAAGCAGGTCAAGGATCTTGCGGAGAAGTCCAAGGTTTCCATCCGCTCTATTCGCCGTGATAACATAGAAAAATTCAAAACACAGAAAAAGAACAGCGAAATTACCGAGGACGATTTAAAGGTTATCGAAAAGGATGTTCAGGAGCTTACGGATAAGTACATCAAGATAATCGAAGAAACCGAAGCCGCAAAAGAAAAGGAACTTATGTCCGTATAACAAATACAGCTCCCCCGCAATACTTTTTGCGGGGGAGAAATTTCAAAGGAAGTATTCATAATGGCATCAGATAAAATAAAAATCTCCGAATGTAAAATACCGCAGCATATAGGCATTATCATGGACGGCAACGGCCGCTGGGCAAAGAAAAGAGGTCTGCCCCGATTCATGGGACACGTTCAGGGTGCAAAAACCTTCAGAAAAATAACAAGGTATTGCCACGATATCGGTGTAAAATATGCAACATTCTACGCTTTCTCCACCGAAAACTGGGCTCGTCCCAAGGAGGAAGTTGATGCGATTATGAATCTGCTCGATCAGTATCTTGATGAGATAATCAAGGATTTCCAGCAGTATAACATGAAGCTGAATTTCATCGGCGACACAAGCAGATTTACCGATTCTCTTCAGAATAAAATCAAAAAGGCAAGTGAGGTGACCTCCGAGCTTACCGGTATAACCGTCAATATCGCGATAAACTACGGCGGCAGGCAGGAGATCGCACGCGCCGCAACGCTGATATCGCAGATGACGGCGGCAAGAGGTAAAGCCGAAGAGGTTACGGAAGAGATGCTGAGCAAGCTTATGTATACCGGAGGTCAGCCCGATCCCGATTTGATTATTCGTCCGAGCGGTGAGCAGCGTCTTTCAAACTTCATGCTTTGGCAGTGTGCCTATTCGGAATTCTGGTACTCCGATGTATTGTGGCCGGATTTTTCCGAGGACGATCTCAACAGAGCAATAATTGATTTCAATCAGAGGAACAGAAGATTCGGAGGGGTATAAATGCTTAAAACACGTGTAAAAACCGCAGCGGTGCTGATAGCACTGCTTTTAGTTCTTGTGTGGTTTTCATATCTGCCTTATGTAATGAACGCTTTTGTTGCGCTTTTATCCGTACTCGGCATTTATGAACTGTATAAGGTTACCGGCAATATAAAAAAGCTTGTGCCCTTTATCCTTTCCGAGATTATCGCCCTTTTATTAAGCTTCATAAAAATACCGTATTATAACGAAATCCTTGCCGTATGCTTCCCCGTAGCGGTAATTGCGTTTTTATTGCTTATGAAGTTTTTCGGCAGATACACGCTTGATAAATGGTATAAGATATTTCCGATAGCACTTATGATACCGCTCTTTTACAATTCGTTCACCGTATTGAGAGGGCTTGATAACGGGCTGTACTATCTCGGTCTGTTCGTTTTTGTCTGCATGATATCTGATACCGGAGCATACTTTGTGGGCAGAGCAATAGGCAAGCATAAGCTTGCAAAAACGGTAAGCCCTAAAAAGACTATCGAAGGCAGTATCGGCGGCATGGTAAGCGCCATTGTGGTAATAGTCATCGCCGCCATTATTATAGATAACGTAACGTCCCTTTCGATCAACTACATATTTCTGATCATATACACCCTTATCGCGTCTGTTATAGAGCAGATAGGTGACCTTTCCATGTCGGTCATAAAGAGGGTTGTGGGCGTTAAGGATTACAGCAACTTAATGCCGGGACACGGCGGCGTCCTCGACAGATTTGACAGCTATATGTTTGCCGCTCCATTCACGCTTCTTTTCTACGCTTTCGTAAATCAAATTATATTTTAAAGGAATATCCTTATGAAAAAAATCGCCATACTCGGTGCAACCGGCTCAATAGGCACGCAGGCGCTGGACGTCTGCCGCAAAATGGGTTACAAGGTAACCTCTGTGACCGGCAATACGAGTGTTGATAAAATCGAAGCCATAGCAAGAGAATTTAATGTAAAAATCGCCGCAATGTACGACGAAAACAGCGCAAAGCTTTTAAAAACAAAGCTAAAAGATACCGATATCGAGGTACTGTCCGGTGTGGAGGGACTTTGTGCCGCCGCCGCAGATACCGATGCCGATATCGTTCTTACCGCCGTTGTCGGTGTTGTAGGGCTTATTCCAACCATTGCCGCAATAAAGGCGGGTAAAAACATCGCCCTTGCAAATAAAGAAACAATGGTTTCCGGCGGCGAGCTTATAAATAAGCTTGTAAAAGAATATAATGTAAAGATACTGCCCGTAGACAGCGAGCACGGCGCGGTATTTCAGTGTCTGCAGGCAGGCAGAGAAGTAAAAAGTCTTATCATAACCGCCTCCGGCGGTCCCTTTTTCGGGTATACTTATGAAGAGCTTAAAAATGTTACCAAGGCGCAGGCATTACAACATCCCAACTGGAGCATGGGCGCAAAGATAACGATAGACAGCGCCACCATGATGAATAAGGGCCTTGAATTTATCGAGGCAGTGCGTCTGTTTAACGTGTCCCCCGAAAACGTGCAGATACTCGTGCACAGAGAAAGCATCGTCCATTCCATGGTCGAATTTGCCGATAATTCGGTCATCGCGCAGCTTGCCTGTCCCGATATGCGTCTGCCGATACAGTATGCCTTTACCTATCCCGAAAGAAAGGATGCCGTAATAAATCGGCTGGATTTGGCTAAAATAGGAAAGCTTACGTTTTTCGAGCCCGACTATGAGGTTTTCAAACCCATTGACATCTGCAAGAAAGCGGTAAGCATCGGCGGCAGTATAACAGCCTCAGTCAATGCCGCGAATGAAGAGGCGGTAGGACTGTTCCTAAACGATAAAATAAAGTTTTATGAAATAGGAGAAATACTCACACGGGCTTTTGAGAACATTAAGACCGTTCAAAACCCGTCGCTTGATGACATACTGTGCGCCGATGCCCAGGCGCGTGAGTATGTCAGACATATCATTTTGGGAGATATCAGATGAATATATTCCTCAGCATAATTATCACCGTTATCGGATTCAGCGTAATGGTGGTGGTGCACGAATTCGGACATTATATCGTTGCGAAAAAGTGCGGAATACAGGTAAATGAATTTGCGATAGGCATGGGCCCTGCTCTTTATAAACACAAGGGTAAGGAAACCACCTTCCGAATAAATATGATACCGTTCGGCGGCTACTGCCAGATGGAGGGTGAGGACGGCGACTCGGATAAGGAAAATCCGAGGGCATTTTGCTCAAAAACCAGAGGCAGGCGTTTTTTAGTTCTCGTTGCAGGCGCTTCAATGAATATAATCCTCGGCGTTCTGCTTACCTTTATAGTATGCATGAGCGCCGGCGGTTTCGTTTCAACTACGGTCAACGAGGTGCAGTATAAAGAGCAAACAAAAATAATGGCAGGGGATAAGATAGTAAATATTGACGGGCATCCCGTTTTAAACTATACCGACCTCGGATTTGCCATCCAGAATGTTGAAAACACCACATTCGATGCTGCCGTCATAAGAAACGGTGAACGTGTAAAGCTTGACGATGTGCCCTTTATAAAAACCGAGAGCGGATATAAAGTAGGTATAACCCTGACCTCTGAGAAAAAGACGGTGGGTACCGTTTTAAAACACACCTTTACCGAATCATTGTCGGTCATCCGCCTTGTCTGGATGGGGCTTTGGTATCTGATAACGGGCAGAGTCGGTATAGGTGAGCTTACGGGGCCTGTCGGCATAACCGGAATAGTGCGCGAATATATGGGATACGGCGTTTTAACGGTGGTCGATCTTTTCGCCATGCTTTCGATAAACCTCGGCGTAATGAATCTGCTGCCATTCCCTGCGCTTGACGGCGGCAGAATACTTATGGTGATTATCGAAACCATAACCCGAAAACCGGCTCCCGTAAAATTCGAAACTGCTCTCAATGCAGTAGGTTTCGTTCTGCTTATGGGACTGTCGGCGTTTGTTCTGGTGAACGATATATTTAAGGTGATACGGTAATGACAAAAGAAGTAAAAATCGGCAATAAAATAATAGGCGGCGGCAATCCTGTTGCAATACAGAGTATGCTTAATACCGATTCCCGCGATGCGTCAGCCTGCCTCGCACAGGCTATAGAGCTTGAAAAAAGCGGCTGTGATATAATCCGCCTTGCCGTGCCCGACAACGAATCACTGAAAACCGTTTCACTTTTAAAAGAAAATCTTTCCGTACCCATTGTTGCAGATATCCATTTCAGTTACCGGCTCGCAATCGAAAGCGTATATGCCGGAGCTGATAAAATACGCATAAATCCGGGCAATATCGGCGGCGATGACAAGGTAAGAGAAGTGGTAAGCGTATGTAAAAGCAAAAACATTCCCATCAGAGTCGGTGTGAATTCCGGCTCTTTAGAGCGTTCAATACTTGAAAAGTACGGCAAAGTAACGCCCGAAGCCCTTGCCGAAAGCGCTCTTTACAGCGCGTCGCTTATAGAAAAATTCGATTACGATAATATAGTTATTTCGGTAAAATCCGCCTCGGTAAATGAAACCGTTGCGGTGAACCGCATCCTTTCGGGAAAAACTTCTCATCCTCTTCATATCGGTGTAACCGAAGCGGGAACTTATGAATCGGGAATAATCAAATCAAGTATAGGCATAGGCGCGCTTTTGCTTGACGGCATCGGCGATACTATCCGTGTATCATTGACCGACTCGCCCGTAAAAGAAGTTTATGCCGCAAAGAATATCCTTAAGGCAATAGGAATGGGCACGGGTGTAAATATCGTTTCCTGCCCAACCTGCGGCAGAACAAAGGTGGATTTAATAAATACGGCGAAAAAGCTTGAAAAGTTAACGGCAGACATGGATAAGAATTTAACTGTCGCCGTAATGGGCTGCGCCGTAAACGGGCCGGGAGAAGCTAAAAACGCTGATATAGGAATTGCCGGCGGTGATAATGAATGGCTGCTCATCAAAAAAGGCAAGGTAATAAGAAAACTAAGCGCCGAAACCGCCCTTGACGAATTACTGGACGAAATAAAAAACATGCAGGACTGAACTATGGCAGAGTACAAAAGCTTTTTTGAATACTTTTCAAAATACCCGCAGGATAACGACCTGCGGGAGATTTTGCATACAGCAAAAGTAAAAAAGGTGTATGCCCAAAAAGAAGAGCGCAAGCTGAAAGCTTACGTTATCTTTGCACAAAGTATGTCAAAAAGCGATATGCTTTTCCTCGAAAACTCGGTCGCCGATGCGTATTCTTTGTCAAAGGTAAAGATAATCGACTGCTACGATGGCGTAGCCGGTGCCGAATATTTTGTAAATATCGTCGATCAGTTAAAAGCCGAAATACCCGTTTTATCGGGTTACTGTGACGGCGAATTTGACTTCGACGGCAAAACGCTTACGCTTTTGTGTAAGCTTTGCGGAAACGAAATACTCAAAAACATGAAATGCGATGTCAAAGCCTCCGAATTTCTGAAGCTGAAATTTGATATTGATATCCCGGTAAAATTCGAATCCAAACAAACCGAGGATATATCACTTGAAGAGTATGAGGAAAAAATAAACGCAATACGCGAAAAAGAGCGTGCAGAGGCTCCTGTGCCGATCAATGAAAAACCCATATCGCACACCTCCCCGGGCAGACGGATCATGGGTGATAATATTTCCGGGGAAATAACCGATGTCGCGTCCGTAAGGATAAATTCCGGTGTTGTAAACGTTCAGGGCACTATTCCCGACAGC
>JAZRWQ010000059.1:0-36532 GCA_045599805.1 Eubacteriales bacterium
CAGAAGCGCAGAGTTGCCATTGCCGGCGTTATCGCCATGCGCCCCGATATCATAGTGCTCGATGAGCCCACCGCCATGCTCGATCCCATGGGCAGGAACGAGATAATGAAGGTGCTTGAGCATCTGAACAGGGACGAGAATATAACCGTTGTGCTTATAACCCACCATATGGATGAGGCTGCCATGGCTTCGCGCATCGTTGTTGTAAGCGACGGAGAAATACTTATGCAGGGCGAGCCGCATGAGGTTTTCAGCCGTGCGGATGAATTGAAATCGGCGGGACTTGACGTGCCGCAGAGTACGATGTTCTGCAATATGCTTCGGGATAACGGATTCGATATCCCCGAAAACGTCATAAACGTTGACGAATGCGTAAACGTTTTATGTAGGATACTGGGGAATGTGAAATGAAGCTTGAAGTAAAAAATATCTCTCAGATATACAGTAAAAAAACTCCCTTTGAGCGCAGGGCGATAAACGATGTTTCCTTAACCATAGAAGGCAATGAATTCATCGGGCTTATCGGTCATACCGGCTCGGGCAAATCCACTCTTATACAGCATTTCAACGGACTTATCAAGCCTGCGCAGGGAAGCGTGCTTATCGACGGTGAGGATATCCATTCTTCAAAAGAGGCGCTTCGCCGTTCACGTTCACGTGTGGGCCTTGTTTTCCAGTATCCCGAGTATCAGCTTTTTGAAGAAACAGTTTATAAGGATATTGCCTTCGGCCCTAAAAACATGAAGCTCTCGGATGAGGAAATTGACAGACGCGTGCGTTCAAGCCTTAAATTCGTAGGACTTTCCGAGGATATACTTGAACGCAGTCCTTTTGAAATATCCGGCGGTCAGAAGCGCAGAGTTGCCATTGCCGGCGTTATCGCCATGGAGCCCGAGCTGCTTATTCTGGATGAGCCCACCGCGGGACTCGATCCCAAGGGCAGCGCCGAGATAATGGATTTTATAAGCGGATACGTGGATGAAAACCATTCGGTGCTTTTTGTTTCACACTCGATGAACGATATTGCAAAGTATGCAAAGCGTGTGCTTGTCATGAACGATGCCGAGCTTATTATGGACGGAGGCGTTCCTGAAATATTTTCACGGGCGGAACGTCTTAAAGAGATAGGGCTTGATGTGCCGCAGATAACCGAAATATTCATCCGTCTGCGCGCTCTCGGCTATCCGCTTCCCACCGATGTATATACCGGTAAATACGCTTTAAAGCGTATACTGGAGTATAAGGGGGTGTCTTTTGATGCGTGATATTACTCTCGGTCAGTACTTCCCCGGAAATTCGGTGATTCATAAAATCGACGCAAGGATGAAGATAGTATTGCTGATACTGCTCATAGTAAATATTTTTCTTGCGTCTACGCCCGTGGCATATCTTTTTGCGGCAATACTGGTATTCGCGGCGGTAATCCTTTCAAAAATACCCTTTTCGATGATACTGAAAAGCTTAAAGCCCATTCTGTACGTCGTTTTGCTTACCACTATAATAAATCTGCTGTTTACTACCGGCGATGTCGTTTTTCAATTCTGGATAATAAAGATATCAAGGCAGGGGATTACGCGCTCGGCGGAAATGATAATAAGAATATTCCTGCTTGTCGTTGCCACCTCTCTTCTTACCTATACCACGTCACCCATGATGCTTACCGATGCTTTGGAGCGGCTTTTGTCGCCGCTTAAAAAGATTAAGCTTCCGGTGCATGAATTTGCCATGATGATGACTATTGCGCTGCGTTTTATCCCTACTTTAATAGAGGAAGTTGATAAAATAACGGCGGCGCAGAAGGCAAGAGGCGCCGACTTTGAAAGCGGCAATCTTTTCAGCAGGGTAAAGGCGCTTATACCTATCCTTATACCCCTTTTCGTTTCGGCGTTCAGTCGTGCCGATGAGCTTGCCGTTGCCATGGAATGCCGCTGTTATAAGGGCGACGAGGGCAGAACGCGCCTTAAGGAATATCATCTTGCTGCAAGAGATTATATGTCTTTTGCGATAATGCTTTTGGGTCTGGCTCTAATAATCTGGACAAATATTTTGTGGAAGACCGTTTTATGAATTATCTTGTAACAATAAGCTTTCTCGGAAAAGAATACTGCGGCTGGCAGGTGCAGAAAAACGGCGTTTCCGTATGCTCGGTCATACAAAGATGCGTTGAAACCGTCATCCGCGAAAAAACGGATATCATAGGCTGCGGCAGAACGGATGCCGGCGTAAACGCCTATAATTACCGTTTTAATTTTCATGCTTCCCAAAAGCTTGACAGCGGCTTTGCCGTAAGCCTTAACGCGCTTTTGCCGGACGATATTTCGGTTATTGGCGTAAAAGAGGTAAATGAGGATTTTCATGCAAGATACAGCGCTTTAGGCAAAAGCTATGTGTATAAAATATGGAACAAGCCCTATAAAAACGTTTTTTTAAAGGACAGATGCTATTCATATTCAAGACCGCTCGATATCGAAAAAATGAAAAGGGCGGCAAAGTATCTTTGCGGTAAGCACGATTTTAAGGCATTCGCCGCTTCCGGCGGAAGCGTAACCGATACGGTAAGGGAAATATACGGCATACGCATTTCCGTTAACAGCGGTATAATTGAATTCAAGCTTATCGGAAACGGCTTCCTTTATAAAATGGTGCGCTCGGTTGTAGGACTGCTCTTTTGCGTAGGCAAAGGCGTGATTTCTCCCGAGGATGTGCCCGACATACTGGAATCCGGCGACAGAAGCCGCATAGGGTTCACTATGCCTGCAAACGGACTGTACTTCAATAAGATATACTACAGCGAAAATGAACTTGCAAAGGAGATGATGCACGTTGACTAATCAGCAGAAAAACGCAGGATTATACTCGCTTAAGGTCATAAAGCGTCTGTGCCTTCTGCTAATCGTATGCGTTATCTTTTTCGGCATCGTTTTCAATATCGGAAAAATAAGTGCGGATGACTTCAAGCGTATGTTTGTACGCATAGGCAACGGGCTGTCGGCAGATGCGCAGGAGACAAACGGCGAAATAGCCGTTTCGGACGATCCCACCATGTCGGCGCTGAAATTCAAGGACGGCGTTGCCGTTTCCACCTCCGACAGACTCAGGGTTTTTGACCGTTCGGGGATCGAATTCTTTTCGAACAAGCTGGTTATGGCCGATCCGATTATGCGCGTTACCGATAAGCGCATAATGATATTCGACCGCGGCGGCAAAAGCATAGGCGTTTACACAAGCTTTGCCTGCATAGGCGAAATAAAAACGGAAAACGAAATAATAAACGCATCGGTAAACGATAAG
Source organism: Eubacteriales bacterium (assembly GCA_045599805.1). GTDB lineage: Bacteria > Bacillota > Clostridia > Oscillospirales > UMGS1783 > JAZRWQ01. The sequence goes on from JAZRWQ010000059.1 coordinate 3,292, forward strand.
GGATATATCGCCGTTGCAACCCAGGCCGACGGTTACAAATCCATGGTTACCATGTATAACGCCAATATGGCGGAAAAATATAAGTATTACAGCGCCGACGGATATATACTCAATACCGCGGTTTACGGCTCGGGCAAACAGCTTGCCTGCTCGGCACTGCTTGCCGGCGGAAATAAATGCCGCATAACGGCGTACAATACCTCGTCCGAAGAGCCGCTTTGCAGCGTAACTCTGAATTCCTGCTTTGTTTATAAGCTTGATTATATCGCAAAGGATAAGCTGATCGCCGTTACCGATACCGGCTGGTACCTTATAAATACCGCCGAAAATGCCGTTATCTCAAGCAAAGCCTATTCCGGCGCATCCCTTTCCTGTTTTTGCGCTGATGGTACAAAGGGCGTATTCGTATTTTCCGATAACGGCAACCGTTCAAGCGTGTCGATATGTGATTTTATAGCCGATACCGATTCCGAGTTCACGGTAAACGGCGCGGTGCAGAGTATTGCCGTAAACGAAAACAAAATCGCGCTGTGCGCTTCGGGAAAGCTTATTTGCTGTGACATGACGGGAAATGAACTCTTTACCGCCGAAACAGCCGCACGCAGGATAGTGGATGTTATGGGCAAATATATAATAATATCCCGAAGCGGCGGAATAAGTTATATTAAAATACAGGAGAATCAATGAACGTATTACTTGATATCGCGGTGGCGTCAATAGTTCTGTTATCCGTCATCTTCGGATGCAGGAAGGGCTTTTTGCGAACGATTCTGGGAACGGTTACCGCTTTGGTGATGCTCATAGCCGTCTTGGTGTTTGCCGACCCATTGGGCCGTTCCTTTTCCGAAAAGGTGGTAAGCCCGATGATAGCCGACGGCATAATAAAGAAGGCCGAAAGCAAAGCCACAGATGCCATCCGGGACGTAAAAGACGAAAGCCTTTTAGAGCATAAATTTTTCGAAAAACTCATAAACAGCTCCGGCAGCGGTGTTCTGCAAACCGAGCGCATGAAAAACGCCGGCGCCACCTTAAAAGAATTTCTGGTAAAAATATTATCCGAAAATTCGGTGCTTACAACGCTTTGCGTTCTTCTGACGGCACTTGTGATGATAATAGTCATAAAGCTTCTTTCATGGCTTATCGGCAAAATAATATCGCCGGTGCGAAAGATCGGCGCAGTAAGAAGATTCGACGGATTTTTGGGTTTGATATCAGGCGCAATAAACGCCGTTATAATTCTCGGCATTTTGGTTTCGGCGGTAAATTATGCCTCCGCGCTCTATAAGCCCGAAACCGAAAACGGAACCTTTGAAAGCGAAATTGTTGAAGAATCGGTGATTTATAAATATGTATCGGAATATCATCCGATATCTCTCTTAAAATAAAGAAAGAGGTATAAGAGATGTATAAAAACATACCTAACATGATAACGGGACTCAGACTGCTGCTCATTCCCGTTTTCTCGGCACTTTATCTTACCGACCATTTACTGTGGGCAGTAATAGTGCTTGCTCTTGTGATGATAAGCGATGTGCTTGACGGCTATATAGCAAGAAAGTATAATCTCGGCTCGCGTCTCGGAGAGCTTTTGGATCCTCTTGCCGATAAGCTTGCGCAGATAATGATCTGTGTATGCCTGTTTATTAAAAAACTTCTGCCTCTGTGGTTTTTCATCCTTATCGTGCTGAAAGAGCTTATGATGCTGGGATTCGGCTCGGTTGCAAGCATAGCTTTGAAGAAAAATCATGCGGTAAGCAAGGCAAAATGGTACGGCAAGGTGGCAACGGTTTGTTTATATACCGTTATCTGCGCCAATTTCATATTTCCCTCTTTCTTCATGTCGCATCAGGCAATACGCATCTTCGGCTTTTGTCTGGCATTGTTCTGGGAATATTTCGCATTTATAAACTACGGACTGATTTATCTTAAAGTACTGCGCAGCGGAGAAAAAAGCTCCGTTGAAATAAAGGAGAGTAACGCAAAATGATGTGTGCAAAATGCAAAAAACGGGTAGCCGTGATATTCATAACCCGCATGGAAGACGGCAAGACGATAAACGAAGGTCTTTGCCTCAAATGCGCCAGGGATATGGGACTTAAACCCGTTGACGATATGATGGAGAAAATGGGTATCAGCCCTGATGATATCGACAATATCTCCAATGAAATATCCGAAATGATGGAGGATGAAAACTTCTCCGAGGGTGGCGCTGCCTCCCTTGGCGGAATGCTCGGCAATATCTTCAACAGCGCGGCAATGGAAACCGCAGCCGAGGAGGATGCCGCAGAAGAGGAAACAAAGGATGACGACTCGTCCGGTAAGGAAAAATCAAAGAAGCAAAAAAAGAGAAAGTTCCTTGATAACTACTGCATAAATCTCACGCTAAAGGCAAAAGAGGGAAAAATAGACAATATAGTAGGCAGAGACGAGGAAATATTCAGGGTAATACAGATACTCAACCGCCGCACCAAAAACAATCCCTGCCTTATAGGCGAGCCGGGCGTAGGCAAAACAGCCATTGCCGAGGGACTTGCCAAGCGCATAGCCGAGGGCGATGCTCCGGCAAAGCTTCTGGATAAGGAGATATATCTTTTAGACCTTACCGCGCTCGTTGCCGGCACCCAGTTCAGAGGCCAGTTTGAAAGCCGCGTTAAGGGACTTATCGAGGAAATAAAGAAGATAGGCAATATCATTCTTGTTATAGATGAGGTTCATACACTTGTAGGCACGGGTGATGCCGAGGGCTCGATGAATGCCGCAAATATGCTGAAGCCTGCGCTGTCGCGCGGTGAGATACAGGTTATCGGCGCCACCACCCTTGCCGAATACCGCAAATATATAGAAAAGGATGCCGCCCTTGAAAGACGGTTCCAGCCGGTAGTTGTGGATGAGCCGTCCATTGAGGATGCGGTAAAAATGCTTGAGGGCATAAAGAAGCATTACGAGCAGCATCACGGTCTTGTGATTTCCGATGAGATCGTAAGAAAGGCGGTAACTCTTTCCGAAAGATATCTTACCGACAGATTCCTGCCCGATAAAGCTATTGACCTTATGGACGAAGCCTGCTCCAATGCCGCGCTCAGCAATAAGGCAAACAACGATCTGTATACGGCAAATAAGGAGCTTGAAAAAATTTCCGCAAGGATAGATGCTCTGGAGCAGATCCCCGCCGATAAGATGGACGATGAAAAGTACCGCGAAATGGCGGAATTGCGTACCGAAGAAATCCGCATGAAGGCAAAGATAGATGTGTTGAAGACCGAGGCGGATACTGAAGTGACGCTTGCCGATCTTGCAAGGGTAATCGAACTGTGGACGGGTATACCCACCGGCAAGATACTTGCAGGCGAAAACGATAAGCTTAAAAACCTTGAGCAGGTACTCGGCGAAAAGATCAAAGGCCAGTCGGAGGCGATAAGCGCCATCGCACGCGCCGTTCGCCGTTCACGCGCCGCCCTTACGCCGAGAACGCGCCCCGTTTCCTTTATATTCACCGGTCCTACCGGCGTAGGTAAAACGGCGCTCGTCAAGGTGCTCGCAAGCGAGCTTTTCGATACGCCGGAAACCCTTATAAGGCTCGATATGTCGGAGTTTATGGAGAAGCACGCGGTATCCCGCATCATCGGTTCGCCTCCCGGATATGTCGGTTATGACGAAGCAGGCCAGCTTACCGAAAAGATACGCCGCCGTCCGTACAGCGTTATCCTTTTCGATGAGATAGAAAAAGCGCATCCCGACGTAATGAATATCCTTCTGCAGATACTTGACGAGGGCAGAATAACCGATGCGCACGGCAAAACGGTAAGCTTTGAGCATACTGTGATAATAATGACCTCCAATGCCGGCTCCAATGACACATCAAACGCCGCCGGCTTCGGTCAGACAAAGCAGGTGCGCTCAAAGGATAAGGCGTTAAAGGCGCTTTCCGAATTCCTGCGCCCCGAATTTTTGAACCGTGTTGACGAAATAATCGTCTTCAATCCTCTCGGCATGGATGCGTTCACGGAAATTGCCGGAATGTATCTTGAGGAGCTTAAAGACGGGCTGAAGGAAAAGGGAATAGAATTCAGCTATACCGATGACGTTAAAAAGCTTCTTGCCAAGGATTCCTATTCCGAGAAGTACGGTGCGAGAAACGTACGCAGAGAGGTGGAAAAGCGCGTAGAGGATAAGCTCACCGAGGCGTATTTCGAAATGGGAAGCTTCAAATCCGCCGCAGTAAAGGTGGAAAATGAAGAACTTTCCTTTGATATCCGCTAAATTTATAAAAAAGTATTGCAAATTAAAAATGTTTGTGGTATTATTGTATGGCGTTTAATACGGGTATTCCGCTGTCGTGATTTTTCACGTTCATGAATGCACTGAGATTAATTAGGAGGAAAAGAAAATGACTGCTATTGAAAAGTTCAATCAGGGTCAGCTCAAAAGCGAAGTTGCCGATTTCAGAATCGGTGATACCGTTGCAGTTGCTGTAAGAATCAAAGAAGGACAGAAGGAAAGAATCCAGATGTTCGAAGGTACCGTTATTGCTCGTAAGGGCGGCGGACTTACCGAAACCTTCACCGTTCGCAGACTCAGCTACGGCGTTGGCGTTGAAAGGGTATTCCCCGTACATTCTCCCAACGTTGAAAGCGTTAAGATTGTAAGACGCGGCAAGGTTCGCAGAGCTAAGCTTTACTATCTGCGCGACAGAGTAGGCAAGGCAGCAAAAGTAAAGGAAAAGATCTAAGTGCGAAAGGGGGACGTTTAGTCCCCTTTTTTCCTTATTGCAGAATTGCATAAAAAATCGGAGGGCTATATGAAGCACGATAATACCGAAAAAAATTCAGCAGCAAAAGAAGTATTCGAATGGATAGAAACTGCGGCAATAGCCGTAGTTATCGTTGTATGTATATTTACCTTCATCTGCCGTGTCGTAATGGTTGACGGCCCGTCCATGACTCCCACGCTTCTTGACGGTCAGCGCGTTGTCGTTGCCGAGATTTTCTATAAGCCAAAGGTGGGCGATGTTGTTATTGCCTGCATCCCCGGCAAGTCCGATCCTTATGTTAAGCGTGTTATTGCGGCGGAGGGGCAAACGGTGGATTTCAATCAGCTTTCGGGAAAGCTTATGGTGGACGGTGTCGAGCTGGACGAACCGTATCTGAACGAGCCCATGACTCGTATCGACTGGTATGATCCGTCTGTATATCCTTTGACTTTAGGCAAGGATGAGGTATTCATCTGCGGTGATAACCGCAATCATTCAAACGACAGCCGCTATTCATCCATAGGTCCCGTTGATGTTGATAACATAATGGGCAGAGTTGTATTCGTGCTTACTCCCTTTAATCAAATGGGCAAAGTGAAATAATGGATATAATTGAAGACAGAACAAATGTAATAAACTGGTTTCCGGGCCATATGCAGAAAACGCGCAGACTTATGGCTGAAAATATGAAGCTGTGCGATATTCTGTGTGAATTGAGAGACGCCCGTATCCCGAAAATGAGTGCGAACCCCGATATAGAGGGACTGGCGCCCGGTAAGCCGAGAATAATTATTTTAAATAAGTGCGATCTCGCGGATGAAAATGAAACAAAAAAGTGGCAGGATTATTTTAAAAAGCAGGGTATTTTCTGTATGCTCTGCGACTCCAAGAATAAAAACACCGCCGCAGCTTTTGAAAAAGTATGCCGCCTTGCCGCCGACGATATGCTGAAAAAACGAGCAGAAAAGGGCATAGTAAATAAAAATATCCGCGTAATGGTAGTGGGCATCCCCAACGTGGGCAAGTCCACCTTTATAAATATGGTGGCAGGCAGAAGAGCCGCCGATGCTCAGGATAAACCGGGCGTTACAAAGGGCAAGCAATGGGTTAAGGTAAACGGCTCGTCAAATCTTGAAATGCTTGATATGCCGGGCGTTTTGTGGCCCAAGATAGAAACGCAGGGGCAGGGGCTTATGCTCTGCTATACCGGCGCTATCAAGGACAGGATTCATGACATGGAATTTGTTGCAATGAAGCTTTTGAGGCTGCTGCACGATAACCATAAGGATAAGCTTCTTGCCCGTTATAAAATGAAAAACACCGATGATATGGATGATTACGAGCTTTTGGAAGAGCTTGCGAGGGCGAGAGGATTTGTAATGCGCGGCAATGAAAAGGATACCGAGCGCGCATCGGAAATACTTCTTGACGAATTCCGCAGCTGCAAAATAGGCAGAATAACGTTGGAGGAAGCGCCTGAAAATGAGTGAAAGCAAACCCGATTATACAATAGAAGCGCAGTATGAGGGACTTGTCTGCGGCGTTGACGAGGCAGGCAGGGGACCTTTGTGCGGCCCGGTTTGCGCCGGCGCCGTAATTTTACCGCGCGATTTTGTTATCGAAGGTGTAAACGATTCAAAAAAGCTATCCGAAAAAAAGCGTGAAGAGCTTTTTGATATAATAAAGGAAAAGGCGCTGTATTACGGTGTGGGCTTTGCCTCACCCGAGGAGATTGATGAGCTTAATATTCTCAACGCCTCCATGCTCGCCATGAACAGGGCGGTTGAAAACTGCGGTGTTAAGCCCGATATGCTTATCATCGACGGCAACTGCAATAAGGGCATAAACTATGACAGCGTAACCGTGGTAAAGGGCGACGCTAAAAGCATGTCGATAGCCTGCGCATCCATTCTTGCAAAGGTAACGAGAGACAGACTTATGGCACAGCTTGCCAAAAAATACCCCGTATATCAGCTTGAAAAACATAAGGGCTATCCCACCGCCCTTCATATAAGCCTTGTGAGAGAGTACGGCCCGTGCGAAATCTATCGCAAAAGCTTTCTTAAAAAGATACTGAAATGAATATAAACAGACAAAAAGGCGACAGGGGAGAAGACCTTGTTGTAAAAGAGCTAAAAAAACGGCATCATAAAATACTTGAGCGCAATTTTTCCGTGCATGATGTCGGAGAAATAGATATAATAAGTAAGGATAAAGACTGTATCGTTTTTACCGAGGTGAAAACGAGAAGCCGCAATATGCTTTACTCTCCGCGTGAAGCGGTGAACGTTTTAAAGCAGCAGCGCATAAGGAATACGGCGATGGCCTATATCATGAGAACGGATTGCGGATTACAGCCGCGTTTTGACGTTGCGGAGGTAATCTGCGATGATGGCGGCGAAATGGTAAATATACTTGAAAATGCCTTTTGAGGAGGATGAAAAAATGGTTTATATAAGCACACGCGGCGGAGATGAATCGGTAAGCGCATCACGCGCCATAATGCAGGGTATCTGCAAAAACGGCGGACTTTTCGTTCCAAATGAAATACCCAATGTTACCTTTGATGATTTGAAGGGACTTTGTTTTATGAGCTATACCGAAAGGGCAAAATATATCCTTTCGCGCTATCTCAACGATTTCTCGGATGACGAAGTGGCAGACTGCGTTGAGAAGGCATACACCGAAAAGGCTTTCTGCAAGGACATCGCACCGGTAGTGAATATCGGCGGCAGCGAAAATATACTTGAACTGTGGCACGGTCCTACCTGCGCGTTCAAGGATATGGCGCTTCAGATACTTCCTCATTTGCTTACGACCTCTCTCAAAAAGAATAATGAACAGCGCAGGGCGCTTATTCTCGTGGCAACCTCCGGCGATACCGGCAAGGCTGCATTGGAGGGATTTGCCGATGTGCCCGGAACCGGTATAATGGTATTTTATCCCGAAAACGGCGTAAGCCGCATACAGAAAAAACAGATGACTACGCAGACGGGTGAAAACGTAAACGTATGCGCAATAAAGGGTAATTTCGATGATGCGCAAACCGGCGTCAAGTCGATATTCGCAAACGGCAGGGTTGCCGAAAAACTTAACGAAAAGGGTGCCTTCCTCTCCTCTGCGAACTCCATAAACTGGGGCAGACTTCTTCCGCAGATTGTTTATTACTTCCACGGTTACTGCTCAATGGTAAGCATGGGCAAAATAAAGTGCGGCGAAAAGATAAACATAACCGTGCCAACCGGCAATTTCGGCAACATCCTTGCGGCATATTACGCATACCGTATGGGCCTTCCCGTTAATAAATTCATATGCGCTTCCAATAAAAACAAGGTGCTTACCGACTTTATAAACACCGGCGTTTACGATAAGCGCAGAGAATTTTATCTTACCTCGTCTCCCTCAATGGACATCCTCATTTCGTCCAACCTTGAAAGAATGCTGTTCTATATAACCGGCTCAAGCGAGCGCGTAGCCTCCCTTATGAAGGATCTTAACGAAAAGGGCGTATATAAGCTTAATGAAACCGAAACGGCATCCCTTAAGGAGATATTCGACTGTGGAAGCTGCGACGATGAAAATACGATAGCCCAGATAAATAAGACGTATAAAAATTCCGGCTACACCCTCGATACTCATACCGCGGTTGCCGTAAACGTATACGAAAATTACGTTGACAGAACGGGCGATAAAACGCCCTGCCTTATCGCCTCAACCGCTTCTCCCTTTAAATTTGCATCCAACGTTTTAAAGGGATTTGACATTGCGCCCGACGAGGACGAATTTAAAAATCTCGAAACACTCGAAAAATCAAGCGGAATTTTCTGCCCGGAAAATCTCCGCGGCTTAAAGGAGCGCAAAGAGCGCTTCACGCTGTCCTGCAGTAAAACGCAGATGGAAGAAAAGCTTTTTGATTTTGTGAATATGTAACGGCATCCGCGGATGCCGTATGCCGGAAGCTACTTGTTTTCCGGCTTGAAGGTCTTGCACGCCGTATCCTCACAGCTGCCGTTGCAGTTTGTTACCTTGATTTTATCCGCAATGCATCGGTCAAGTCCCTGATGATAGATACAGTTTGTAACCGAACAGTTTACGCCTTCGTTTTTCTTATTCATATCAACACATCCTTTCACGAATATATTTTGTGTCGGGATGCGGAATTTATTCAGTAGAAAGGAGCACCCATGGGAGTTTACGCAATAGCCGATCTGCATTTGTCGCTGGGCTCGGATAAGCCCATGGATGTCTTCGGCGGCAGATGGCGCAATTATGTTGAAAAAATAAAAACAGGGTGGACCGAAACGGTTTCGGAAAACGATACCGTCATTATCCCCGGTGACGTAAGCTGGGCAGTAACCCAGGAAGAGCTTAAGCCCGACCTTGATTTTCTCGAATCACTTCCCGGCAAAAAGATTATCATGAAAGGCAACCACGATTACTGGTGGAGCACAATGAAAAAGCTTAATGAGTTTATAAGCTCATGCGGCTATAAAACGATATCGCTTCTCTTCAACAGCGCCGTTCAGGCGGAAAACATTGCCGTCTGCGGCTCGCGCGGCTGGGATATTTTTGCCGCCACCGGGCATGACGATAAAATAGTGCGTCGTGAAAACGGCAGACTTACCGTATCCTGCGAGCAGGCAATCGCACTCGGCGGCGAGCCGGTGGCATTCATGCACTATCCGCCCGTATCTCCGGCGAGCGTCAGAGATGAATTTATCGAGGTGCTTTTGAAATACGGCATAAAGCGCTGCTATTACGGCCATATACATCACAGCGGCGCCGGCAGAGTATTCGAGGGCGAAAAGTTCGGTATAGCCTTTAAGCTTATCAGTGCAGATCAGCTCGATTTTATCCCCGAAAGAATAGACATATAAACGTAGCCTCGTTATTTTACGAGGCTATTATTTTACTTTGCTTTTGGTATTCTAAAATACCACAGAGCAATTGTGCACAAAGAAATAAAAAATTTTTAGAGAAATTTATAAAAAATATTAAAAAAAGTATTGACAAATAAAAAAAGCTCTGCTATAATGAAGCCAAGATAAGAAACAAGACAAAATTCGAAAACCTCTCAGGAGAGAAAAGGGGTGGTTGTAATGACAGCGGAAATTGTCTACAGCCCCCGGCACGGGAAGTAAAGTGCAAGGGGGAAAACCAAAAAGTACAGTATAAAGGAGTTGTTAATTATGAAGGTGATTAAAAAACCCTTTACGAATGACCGTAGGAGAATTATCAAAGCAAATCTATGAAAGGATTGGTACGGTCCCATGTACAATTTAGGTTAATCCGAATAGAAGCCCCGAAATCATAGTTGAAGTCCAATGGACAAATATTAAAATGAAAAATAAATTTATTTAGAAAAGCCTCCGTTTTAACGGAGGCTTTTCAAGTTATCATGACATATTCATAAAAAACAGAACGGAGCAAGGTTTCCCCTGCTCCGGTAAGATCAGTTTGATTTGTAAAAATCAGTTGTTCTCTTTCTGCTTTGCAAAGCAATCGCTGCAATAAACGGGTCTGTCTTCTCTGGGCTGGAAAGGAACCTTTGCTCCGCCGCCGCACATAGCGCAAGTAGCAGTAAAGAATTCTCTGTTAGCCTTGGAAGCGTTCTTTCTTGCAACTCTGCATTCTTTGCATCTCTGAGGCTCGTTCTGGAAGCCTTTTTCTGCATAGAATTCCTGTTCGCCTGCAGTGAAAATAAATTCTTTACCGCAGTCTTTGCAAATTAATGTCTTGTCCTCGTACATGTTTTCCCCTCGCTTAGAATTGAAAAAAATTTTTTTTTACCCCGGACGGAATTGCACCGTCGTCTTAATACGTTTTGCTTATTAAACTACGTGGGTATATTACAAAAGCTTTGAAAGCTTTTTTTTCGTTCGTGAAAGTGCATTGTCAACCGATTTCTCCGACTTGTGAAGTGCGGATGCTATATTCGCATAGGAGTAACCGTTAAGATATAGAGAAAGAACTTTTTTTTCGAAGTCCGAAAGATTGTCTTTAATAAGAGTTTTTATGTTCTGAAAATCCTCTGTCATCAGCGCCAGTTCATCGGGCCCCGGGGTAGTGGAAATCATGTTTGAGGAATCGTCATAATTGCAGCCGAAAGCGGTAGTATCCTTTGATATTTTACGCAAAGCGCTTATCATGGCGTTTCTTATGCAGGTGTAGGCGTATGCATCAAAGGGAACGCCCCTGCCTGCGTCATATACCTTCGTGGCGCAGTAGAGCGCCAGCAAGCCTTCCTGCACAAGGTCGTCGGTATATTCACCGGCATGGAAGGATGCAGCGGCAGTTTTAATTCGGGGCATAAGCTCCGATAAAGCTTTGGCGAAATCAACGCCTTCTGTTATGGGGATTTTACCCATTCAAACACCACTCAAGATACATTATGGAACAATTATACGCCCCTTATTGAAAAATGTCAAGTAAAAGAAAAAAAGTATGTAAAAAATGTTGCATTTGCACATAAATTATAGCCTGCGTACCTTTATTATAAATAGTTTCATTGACAATATATTAAAGCCGTTATAAAATAAAGAGTAAATAAAATCTGGAAGTGGAATATGAGTATTTATTTTGATAACAGCGCAACCACCCGTGTTTTAGACTCGGCGGCAAAGGCGGCGTATGAGGCCATGACCGAAGGATATGCCAATCCGTCATCCCTTCATACGGCAGGTATTGATGCGGAAAAGCGCATGAGTGAGGCAAGAAGGCATATTTCCGATGCGCTTAAGGCTTTGCCCGATGAAATATTTTTTACCTCCTGCGCCACCGAAGCAAGCAATATTGCCATTTTCGGCGCATACGAGGCGCTTAAAAGAAGAGGGTACAGGGTAGTAACCACCACGGTAGAGCATCCGTCGGTTTACGACTGCTTCAAAAAGCTTGAAAAGATGGGCGCCGAAGTAATATACGTTTCTCCCAAGGACGGCAAATTCCGTCCGGAGGATTTTTATAATGCGATAAATAGAGATACCATACTTGTAAGTGTTATGTATGTTAATAACGAAACGGGTGACATCCTTCCCGTTGACTGCATAAAAAGCGCCATAAAAAAGGCAAATGCTCCGGCGCTTTTCCATTGCGACTGTGTGCAGGCATTCGGCAAAATAGATATCCGTCCGGAAAAAATGGGTATGGATATGATATCGCTTTCGGCGCATAAGCTTTACGGCCCCAAGGGTATCGGCGCGCTCTATCTTCGCAAAGGCGCGCGGATAGTGCCGCAGAACTACGGCGGCGGTCAGGAAAAGGGCATGCGTTCGGGCACCGAGAATACCGCCGGCATTGCCGCATTCGGTGAGGCTGTAAACTATGTTTTCTCAAACTATAAGGATATTGAAGCAAAGATGCGCAGTCTTCACGGATATTTCCTGAGCGAGGCGTTAAAGCGCCCGTTCATAACGGTAAACTCCCCCGAAAACGGCGCGTATCATATTATAAATATCTCTCTTATCGGCTGCCGCAGCGAAACCGTGCTTCATTGTCTTGAAGAAAAGGATATCTTCGTTTCGTCCGGCTCCGCCTGCTCTTCTCACGGGGGCTCCGCCAAACGTACAAGAGTAATGGCGGAATACGGTTTTCCTTTGGAAATTGCCGACAGCGCCATAAGAGTAAGCTTCGGAATATACAATAATACCGATGAGATAGATGTGTTTATGAAAGAGATCGAAGCGGTATACGACCGTTTAAAGAGGTAAAAAATGAAAAAGATAATTCTTTTAAAGTTCGGCGAAATAATTTTAAAGGGGCTGAATAAGCGTCATTTTGAAAGTATGCTTATCGGCAGCGTACGAGGACGTGTTGCTCCATACGGCAATTTCAAGGTATACGCTTTGCAGTCGGCAGGCTATGTTGAACCGCTTGACGACGATGCGGATGTTGACGAGGCTTATAAGGCATGCTGTAAGGTTTTCGGCGTAACCTCGCTGGCTCTCAGCGCAGTTTGCGAAAAGGATATCGAAAAGATAAAAAATACCGTTTCCGAATTTCTCGATGATACGCTTAAGGGCGCTTCCACCTTCAAGGTAGAGGCAAAGCGCTCGGATAAAAAGTTCCCGATGAAAAGCCCCGAGATTTGCGAAATCTTAGGTGAATATATCCTCGACAACTACCCGAATTTGACCGTTGACGTACATAATCCCGAGGTTACCGTGTGGGCGGAGATAAGGGATGAAAAGGCGTGTGTTCACGCAAATCCTCAAAGAGGCGCAGGCGGCATGCCCTGCGGCTCTAACGGCAAGGGAATGCTGCTGATTTCCGGCGGCATCGACAGCCCCGTTGCAGGCTATATGATGGCAAAGCGCGGTCTTGCTCTGGAGGCCGTTCATTTCTTTTCCTATCCGTATACAAGTGAAAGGGCAAAGGATAAGGTTTTGCAGCTTGCCTCAAAGGTTGCCGGCTTTTCCGGCCCCATACGTGTTCACGTTGTCCCCTTTACCCATATACAGGAGCTTATTCGCGATAACTGCAAAGAGGATTATTCCACCCTTGTTATGCGTGCGTTCATGATGCGCATTGCCGACAGACTTGCAAAAAACAACGGCTGCGGTGCGCTGATAACCGGCGAGAGTTTAGGTCAGGTCGCAAGCCAGACGCTGGAGGCATTGAATGTTACCGATACTTACAGCGACACCTGTGTGCTCCGTCCCCTTATCGGTATGGATAAAATAGAAATAATCGAAATTGCGAGAAAAATAGATACCTTTGATACGTCCATCCTGCCGTATGAGGACTGCTGCACGGTGTTTACCCCCAAGCATCCGAAAACCAAACCGCACAGGGATGACGTAAAGACACAGGTAGAGCTTCTGAATGTTGAAAAACTTATTGATGAGGCCGTAAGAGGCACTCAAACGGAATATGTGAGGTAATAATATGAACTGTGAAATAGTATGTGTCGGAACGGAACTGCTTCTGGGCGATATCATCAACACAAATGCCGCCTGGCTTGCCAAGGAACTTGCCGGAATGGGCGTAAATGTGTATTATCAGACGGTAGTTGGCGATAACCCCGAAAGACTCGGCAATGCTCTCGGCACCGCCTTTTCGAGGGCAGATATGGTGCTTACCACCGGAGGACTCGGGCCGACAAAGGACGATCTTACAAAGGAGACCGCCGTATCGTATATAGGCGGCAAGCTTGAAATAGACGAGCCGTCGCTTGAGCATATAACGCAGATTTTCACTCAGACGGGCAGGGAAGTGACCGAAAGCGTAAAAAAGCAGGCGTATCTGCCAAAGGGATGTATCCCTTTACATAACTACAACGGCACCGCTCCCGGCTTCATCTACGAAAACGGCGGCAAAACCCTTATTATGCTGCCCGGCCCCCCAAAAGAAATGATGAAGATGTTTGAAACCGGTGTTCGCCCTTTCCTTGCCGGAAGCGATAAACAGCTCTATTCACGCAGAATAAGAATTATCGGTATAGGCGAATCGGAGGTTGCGGACAAGATAAGCGATCTTATGGATTTGACCAGTCCTACCGTCGCCCCCTATGCCAAGACCGCCGAGACCGAGCTTCGCGTTACCATAGCCGCCGACAGTAAGGAAGAAGCGTATAAGCTTATGCAGCCCACTATTAACGAGATAGTAAAGCGCATCGGCAGATTTATCTACGGCATCGACGTGGCGAGCGTAGAGGAAAGAGTATTCAATCTGCTTAAAGAGCAGGGAAAGACCGCCGCATTTGCCGAAAGCGTTACAGGCGGACTTATCTCCAAGCGTATCACCGATATACCCGGCTCGTCCGAGGTTTTTCCGCTTGGTGTAGTAACCTACGCATCCGAAATGAAGTCGGAAATGATAGGCGTAAACCCGGAAACGATAGAGAAATATAATGTTGTCAGCGATAAGGTGGCCATGGAAATGGCAAAGGGCGTAAGAGAAAAGGCAAAAGCCTCTATCGGCCTTGGCATCACCGGCATCGCAGGCCCCGGCGGCGGCGATGAGGAACATCCCGTTGGACTCGTTTATGTCGGCATTTCCGATGAAAATGGCGAGTACGCAAAGGAATTCCGTCTCGGCACAAAAACGAGAGGACGTGCCGCCATACGCGAATTTGCCTCAGGCAGAGCCCTCGATATGCTAAGACGTCATCTCGAAGACTGTAAGTAATAAAAAACCGACCGAAAATTATGTCGCTGCGCCTTTTTCGGTCGGTTTTCTTTATCCTATAAGGCTTGCCGGATCGAGATGTTCTCCGTCCTTTGTTATTTCAAAATGGATGTGTGATGCATCCTCACCCTCAATAGGGAGTGCATCTCCGACGGTACCTATTACCTCGCCCTGCTTTACCTCATCGCCCATTCGGAAAAAGACTATGTCGTTAAGACCGCAGTATTTTGATTCATAGCCGTCGGCATGAGTAATAGTCATAACGTTGCCGTAAAGGTCATCATAGTGGAAATCACTTACCGTGCCGTTTGCGGCGGCGCTTACGGGCGCGCCTATCTCGGCGGCGTAATCAGCTCCCTTGTGACTGCGCCAGTCGCCGAGGGTATTGGAGAAGACAAGCGCATCATCGGAAAAACTGGTAAGCACCTCTCCCGATAAAGGCGCCATGAAAGTAACTTCTTCCTGTATAGCCTCGGCATCCACCTGCGCGGCGCTGTCGCTTATCGGCAGGGGAGAAGAATCATAATAGCTCTGCGGCAGACTTTTTGATGCTTTCATCATTTCGTCCACTGCTTCCGAGTCAAAAGGTTTTATTTCACGGGTTGTCTGCGGTATCGTTTTTGTGATTTTTGACTCCACGGCACGGTTTGCGTTCGGCGCCGGGCTTATGCTTTCGGAAGCTGTTGCATCGTTATAGGCATTTATGCACAGATAAATTGCCACCGTTATAATAAGAAGGCAGATAATACCCGCGGTAACGATACCGCGTGTGCTTATTCTGTTTTCGGGGCGTTCTTCATCGTGCGGAACATGATTATTCATTTTTTTATTCACCTCGCAAACAGTATTGCCGAAAAATATTGAAATTATGCGCCGTGTCTGTTATACTGTTTTAAAGACGAATAAAGGTTGTGATATAATGCTTAAAACTGAGCGAGTATCCGTAATGAATTTTGAAAACGCCATGCGCGGCGCGCGCAATCCCATGAACAGCTGGGATAGGTACGACAGTTTTTATGACGAAAACGGCAATTTCGTTTTCGGTGAAAACGATTTGTCCCTTGCCGTAAGGCTTTGCAAGGCAGGCTCCGACCACAGAAAGTTTTTAAGACAGATTTTCGTGAGTGTTGACGTTACCGCGCCCCTTTACTGGTGGAAGGAATACGATACCTATAAGGTGGGCACCGTTGCAAATTCCACAAGCACCATGCATAAAATCCATTCCAAGCCTTTTTCCAGAGAGGATTTTTCCTGCGACCGGATGACCGCGGAAACCCTTAAGGAATTTGACGGCGTTATAGAATATCTCGAAAAATTGAGATTAAAATACGTTGCGGATAAGAAAAAAGAGGATTGGTACGACATTATTCAGTTTTTGCCCTCCAGTTACAATCAGATGCGTACACTTACCTTCAATTATGAAAATTTGAGAAACATGTTCAAGTCAAGAAAGGATCATAAACTTTACGAGTGGCACGTTTTCTGTGATTTTATACGCAGTCTGCCCTATGCAAAGGAGCTTATTACGGGAGAAGAAGAATGATTTACAAGGATTTAACCGAGCTTATCGGCAAAACGCCGATGGTAGAACTCGGCTATTATGAAAAGGAATTTGATCTTAAGGCGCGGCTTGCTGCAAAGGTGGAGTATTTTAATCCCGCATGCAGCGTTAAGGACAGAGTAGCTCTCAATATGATAAACGAAGCCGAAAAGGCAGGCAAGCTTCTGCCGGGCGGCACGATAATCGAGCCTACGAGCGGAAGCACGGGAATAGGCCTTGCGGCAATCGGCGCCAAGCGGGGCTATAAGGTAATAATCACCATGCCCGAAAACATGAGCGAGGAACGCAAGAAGCTTATGCGCGCCTACGGCGCCGAGCTGATACTTACCGACGGCAGCCTGGGTATGGCGGGCTCGGTAAAAAAGGCGGAGGAGCTTAACCGCGAAATAGAGGGAAGCATAATCGCAGGTCAGTTCTATAACCCCGCAAATCCCGACGCGCATTATCTTACAACAGGCCCCGAAATCTGGGAGGATACAAACGGTAAAATAGATTTCTTTGTAGCCGGTGTCGGCACGGGCGGCACTCTTACCGGCACGGGAAAATATCTCAAGGAGAAAAACCCGTCCGTTAAGGTCATTGCCGTTGAACCCGCTTCGTCTCCTCTTTTAAGCAAGGGGATTTCCAGCGCTCACGCCATTCAGGGGATCGGGGCAAACTTTGTGCCCGAAAACCTCGATAAGGATATTTACGATGAAATTATCGCGGTTTCCGATACCGATGCAAAGCATTTCACAGCCCTTACCGCAAAAAAGGAAGGACTTATGGTTGGTATTTCCTCCGGTGCGGCTATCTGCGCAGGCATCGAGATAGCAAAAAGAGAAGAAAACGCAGGCAAAACCGTCGTTGTTCTTCTGCCCGATACGGGAGAAAGATATATTTCCTCCGATACCTTTGATTTCTGATATGACTAAAGCCAAAGAGCGATGATTCCTCTTTGGCTTTTTTATTTTTCCGAATATTACATGCTGTATTCCGAAAAACACATTGATATATCCCTGCTTATGTTGTATAAAAAAAGTAAATAAACAAGGAGGATATATTATATATGAAAAAAATAAAGGTGGCACTTATAGGCCTTGGCTTCGGCGGTGCTTTTGCAGAGATTTACAAGGAGCATCCGGATGTTTCCGAGATAGTGATTTTTGATCCCAACAAAAAGCTTGAGAGGGAATTCAGTGATGCTTTGGGCCTGAAAGCGCCTTATAATACTTTTGATGAGATTCTGAGCGATGATACCGTTGATGCGGTACATCTTGTTTCGCCCATTCCCTGCCACGAGGAGCAGACGGTTAAGGTGCTCAATGCCGGTAAGCACTGCGCCTGCACCGTACCTATGGCAACCTCTCTTGAGGGGCTTCGCAAAATCGTTGAGGCAAAAAGAAAGAGCGGTAAAAACTTCATGATGATGGAAACATCCCTTTATACTTACCAGTTTTTCTATGTTAAAAAAATGCTTGAAGCGGGTGAACTCGGGCGTATTCAGTTTTTGCGCGGCTCACATTATCAGGATATGGAAAAATGGCCCGAATATTGGAAGGGACTTCCTCCCATGTTTTACGGCACCCATGCCATTGCGCCCATGACGGTGCTGGCAGGCGCGCGTGCCTCCAAGGTAAATTGCTTCGGAAGCGGCACAATGAGAGAGGAGCTTGTAAGACAATACGGCAATCCATATCCTATCGAAACCGCGGTATTCCAGTTTGATAACGGGTTAAAGGGCGAGGTTACCCGATCCCTTTTTGAAACTGCGAGGGTTTACAAAGAGGGTATGGCTGTACTCGGCAGCAAAAAGAGCTTTGAATGGGGCTTTGAGGATAACAGCGATCCTTATATAACCTCTCTCGAGGAAAATAGTGACCCCGATGTAAGAGGTCTTCCCACTCCTTACGAGGTCATAAAAACTCCTAATTATTATGACGATCTGCCGCAGTCTCTTCGCAGATTTACCGTAGGTGATAATTATGATGCAACCAATCCGCAGGAGAGCTTGAAGGTAGGCGCCGGCGCAGGTCATCACGGCTCGCATCCACATCTCGTAAATGAATTTGTACGCAGCATAGTAGAAGAAAGAAAGCCCTGGATAGATGAAATTCTCGGCGCACAGATAACCGCCTGCGGCATCTGCGCTCACGAATCTGCCATGCGTGACGGAGAAACCGTTTATATTCCGCGATTCTGAAAAAAAGACAGGCATGGAGGTATCATGGAATTCAGTTATAATCTCACGGCAGAACGTGCCGTTACCGCGGCGGGCTACTGCCACTATAAGAGTCCGTCCAGACATCCCGACAGAATAATGGACTGCCATGATTTGATTTTTATGGTTGACGGCGAATGGGATATAGGGCAGGACGGGGAAAGCTTTTGTCTTCATACCGGCGACGTTATGATACTTTCCGCAGGGCATCATCACTATCCGACAGGACTTTGCGCAAAGGATACGAAAACGATATTTTTTCACTGCACTGCCGATGAAAGCGATTTTTTGCCGGGCGCAGCGTCGCTTCCCGTGATTATTTCCGCCTATCACACCCACCGTATCCGAAGGCTGTTTGATGATATTGTGTATTTCTATGCCACTCAAAGCAGTAACAGAGAGGATATTCTGTCTTCTCTTGTCAAGCTTGTTTTCTGCGAGTTATACAGTCTGACGCAAAGTGAAGCGGTTTCCGATCCGCTTGTGAATAAAACTATACGCATGTTTCAGGAAAACCCGTCGCGTTTTATAAGCGGAGATGAGCTTGCGAAGGAGTTTTCCGTTTCCGAGCGAACTATCCGAAACAGTTTTGTTTCGGCTATGGGGAAAACCCCAATGCAGTTTCAGACCGAGCAAAAACTGCTTGCCATTCGCTCACGTCTTGTAAATGAAAAGGATATCACCTTAAGAGAGCTGGCGGAGGATTACGGCTTTTGCGATGAATTCTATTTAAGCAAGCTTTTCAAAAAACAGTTCGGGATATCTCCAGTCTCTTTCAGGAAAAACAATAAGAACAATTAAAAAAAGAAGCGCCCTTTAGCGCAGTGTTCATAAAACAGTAATACTGAAAATGAGCACTGTTGCTATCGGGTTGGCTAAGAAAAAGTAAAGCGTGATATTTCATACCATTAGGTGTGGAGTATTACGCTTTTTTCATTTTATCTGCGTTTTCCTTTGCGGCCGCGTTGATTAGTGCCGGACTTTAATTTCTTTGAACGGTTCAGAGCCTTCATAAGAACAGTGAATTCTTCTGGCGACAGGCTCTTGTAGTCCAATCCAAGTTGATGACATAAGAGAAAAAGCTGTGTCTCTTTTGCGCTTCCTTTGAAATTGGTAGCTTCTTCAATCCCTTCTCGGATCGTATCTGCAACAGTTGTTTCCGGAGCGGTATCAAAATCCTTTGCGTGAGACAAGCGGATAACATGTTTTGCCGACACGCATAATGTGTTCGCCGGATGATGCGCTCGGAAAGGATGAATTTTATGGATATCAGAAATGAGATCAAAGCTTATATCGTCCGTGAGGGCGTGACCATGAGCGAGGTTGTTGACCGCCTTGCTTATGAATATGACTGAAGCAGCAGTGTTCTAAACCTGTCAGGCAAGCTTCGTCGTGGTTCTTTGCGCTATCAGGAGGCCATCGAGCTTGCAGATGTGCTGGGCTATGACATTGTCTGGCAGAAACGCAAATGAGGTTATCGCTATGAAATCAGTTTTGAGAAAACGAGGTAAAAATGCCTATGGTTTGAGGAGGATATATGGGAAACATTTATGGTTATGTGCGTGTGAGCACAAAAGAACAAAATGAGGATCGCCAGCTGATTGCGTTGCATGAGGTGGGTGTTCAGCAGAAAAACATCTTCATGGACAAGCAGTCTGGTAAGGACTTCAACCGTCCACAGTATAAAAAGCTGCTGAAAAAGATAAAGCCCGGCGATCTGCTCTACATAAAGAGCATTGACCGTCTGGGCAGAAATTACGAAGAAATTCAAAATCAGTGGCGCATCATTACCAGAGAAAAGAATGTCGATATTTATGTGATTGATATGCCATTATTAGATACCCGGCGCGGAAAGGATCTGCTGGGAACCTTTATTAGCGATCTTGTATTGCAGTTACTCTCTTTTGTTGCGGAAAACGAAAGAACAAATATAAAACAACGACAGGCAGAAGGCATTGCAGCTGCAAAAGCTAAGGGCATACGTTTTGGAAGACCGCCAAAACCATTATCGGATAACTTTCATGAGGCATATCAAAGATGGAAACAGGGGGAAATAACCGGAACTGCTGCAGCTAAAGAATGTGGAATGCCCTTGTCAACCTTTCGGTATAGAGCTGAAATTTACGAAAATGCCAAGTTGTTGTAAGAGAGGCCTTTTTACAAGAATGTGTACTTTTCTGCAAAAGTGCATAATACACCTATTTAACTTATAATAGCATAATTCGACCTTCTCGTCAATATCTCCGAAGTAATATTTTTCGCTCTACAGCGAAGTTTCTGTGAGCAGTGCGGAATAACAGTAAAGTACACTTTTTAAAAATGATAGAACAATTCTATCAAAGAAGGGAGCGCATGTTCTATGGATAACATTCAAGAACTGAAGAAACTTAAGGATTTACTTGATGAGGGTATTCTGACTCAGGAAGAATTTGATCAACAAAAGCGTAAATTATTAAGTGATGATGTGTCAGATTCTGTTGATCAAAACAATGAACAGATTTCTGAAGTTGAAAAGCCTGTTAAGAAACCAATTAATAAGGCTATGTTAAAAAGAATCGGTATCATCGTTGGAGTGTTAGTTATACTTATTTGCGCAGTATTTGCTGGTAAAAATATTGTAAAACATAATCAGCAAAACAAGAGAGCCGACGCGCTTGAAATTGGAATTCAATCTATTATGAGTGACTATGGTATTTCACACTACGACGTAAGATATGTGGATTATCATTACGACGTGTACGCAGAGGGATTTGAATCTCTGACAAACGGTGAAGCATTAGAATGCTTAAAGGCTTTAGATGGGGTTTCTGTTGAAGATCCTTGCGGAGACGGCAAACTTGAATTTTATATGACTAATGTTCATCCGGGAATGGATGTTGAATACTCTTATTGGAGAGTGTCCTCTGCGGCGGCTATGACGAATGAAATGTATGGTGGAATTGACAAAACGCCTGGCATCTACTGTAATAGAAGCGGATCGAGAAAATGTGTTTATGAATGTAAGAATTAAGAGAGGATAGCATAAATAATGAAGAGAAAGCTTACACTTGCATGTATAGTAATGCTCATAGTAGAAACAGTCTGCTTATTTATTCCATACTGCTTTGTTGAAGAATATTGGAAATATGAGGATTCTATCGTATATCATGGCCAATCCAGACTAATGAGGGAAACTCCCGTTAGTATTTTCGGAATTTCTACTGCAACAGGAAAAGTATTAGCGATAATTCTCTTGATTTCATTATTAACCGCTGCTTTAGGATTTATAATGACTTATGTCAAGAAACAAGAAAAGATTGGTAAATTCATCAATTTCGTGCCCTTGATTAATCTTGTTTTATTAGCTGTTTTTGCATTTTATGCATATGCCTTTGCGGAGAATGATACAGTATACGCACGATTTGAATGGAATATTAATTGGTTGTTCTATATCATCATTACACTTCAGATCGTTACTTGTATCTTTGGCCTGTTACTTCAATTTGAAAAGGAAGAGAAAGTCAAGACAATTCCGAGCAAGGTTGAAAACATAAATTCTATTGAGAGTGCTGCAGAAAAAGTAAGGCAGTATGAAGAGTTACTTGATTCTGGAGTTATTTCGCAGGAAGAGTTTGAAACCAAGAAAAAACAGATCCTCGGTCTGTAAATGAAAGTAATTATGGGAGGTCGCAAGTAATTGCCCTCCCATTTTCTATATTGGAGGTATTTATGGCTGGGATGACAGGCTTCATACATAGTTGCGTTGATGCCAAGCTTGAGAAGGCACCACATCATTTAACATTGAAGGAATCCGGTTTTACAGATGATCAAATAAAAGTCCTATGGGATTTTTATGTATCACGGTCATTTGCTGCTGCCACCGGAAATCCAATATCATTAGAGACTTGTGGCTGGCATGATACTCAGAGTAAAACTGATGGTTTTCCGGCATTAGAAAGTGTACTTTGCTCTACAGCCGGATTATCATCGTTCTGCATTATCAGAAATAAAACCATTAAAGATACCTTGAGTCAGATGGATTTGAGCAACGAGCGGATATGTGTATCTCATCCAAGAGCTGTGTTAACACAAAACTTCACATATGAGTCGGATGAAAATGAAACTGTGAAAATTAAGTCTGGCGAAAGTCGTATAAATGCAATATTCCGTCATATTCGAAACTCTTTTGCACACGGGAATACATATTTTTTCCCTACAGGGAATTGTTTGCTGATTGATAAAGATGGATCAAAAACGACCGCAGCAATTCTTGTCCCTAAGCAAGCGTTATGGGACTGGATATCTATTGTTGATAAAAATAAAGCATATTACGATTTATGAATTCTGCGCGATCAACTGTGAAAGGTTGATCGCTTTTTTATTTGGAGGAGGTGATGCTCATATGGGAGAAAGAAAAATGCCCGAGTCTTTGGAAGCCCTGATGGAAGAAAAACAGAACGCCGAAGCAGAGCTTAACTACTGGGCTCATAAAGAAAAAATCCTTCGTCATCAGATAAAGGATCTCGCAAGAAAGGAACGAACTCACAGACTTTGTGTACGCGCTGGGATGCTAGAAAGCTTCCTTAAGGAGCCAGAACTGTTATCGGATGATCAGGTAATGGAACTTTTGAAAATTGCATGCAGAGAGCGCAAAACAGATTGCAGCGAACCGTAAGGCACTTGAACGAAGTGAGAAGCGTATCTCGGAGCTTAAGCGCCTGTTCATTAAGATTTACGAGGATAACGCAAGCGGTAAACTGAGTGATGAGCGTTTTGACATGATGAGTCAGACCTATGAGGCTGAACAGAAAGAACTGGAAGCTGAGGTCATCCGCCTACAGAAAGAAATCGAAGTACAGGAAACACAGATTCAAAACATTGAGAAGTTTATTCAGAAATCCAGCCAGTATGTCGGCATCGAGGAACTTACATCCTATGTCCTTCATGAGCTGGTAAAGGCCATCTATGTAGATGCACCGGATAAGTCCAGCGGCAAGCGCAGACAGCATATCCACATCCAGTATGATGGACTGGGCTTCATCCCTCTGAATGAGCTTTTAACAAGTGAAAAGGCGTGACCAAAGCCACGCCTTCCCATCTTTTTTCAATTCTTAAACATTTACTGTTTTACGACGCACCGCCATAAAGGGCGCTTCTTTTTATTTACCGTATTTATCAAGGGTTTTGTAAACTGTATCAAATACGCTGTCGCTGAATTTTTCTCCGCCGTCATATACCGATGCGTGAATGTTTTTGCCTTTTGCCGCTTTTGCATACAGGGTTGCAACGGTTTTTTCATCACGGGGCAGGGAGGGCAGTACCGAATAGAAAAGCCTTTCCAATTCATCAACGTCGGTGCCCATTGTATTCAGCATCCTGTCCGTATCTTCCTTATAGTCAATGCTGTGAAGTCTTATAAATTCGGGCAGGAAATAGGCGCAGGCAAAACCGTGGCAGGTTCCGCATTCGGATGTGATTGCATAGCCTGCGCTGTGAGGGAAGCAGGTACCGGAAAGCTCAATGGTGATACCCGCAAGTATTGAACCGTAAAGCAGTTTTTCCCGATCTTCAAGGGTAAGCTCTTCGGAAAATGCCTTTTTCAAAGCAGGCCAGATAAGCTCAAGCCCTGCCAGCGCAAAGGTTCTTACAAAGATGCCGCTGCCCTTTTTGAAATAGCCCTCAAAGCAATGAGCCACAGCATCAATTCCCGTAGAAACGGTAACGTTTTTCGGAAGACTTAAGGTGTATTTCGGATCGCAGAAGGTAACAACGGGGCAGGACGCCTTGTTGCCCCAGCCTCTTTTAAGAGAGTTTTTGCCCTCTCCCAAGGTCATTACCGAAAAGGACGTGACCTCGCTTCCCGTTCCCGCGGTAGTGCCGCAGGCGAATACCGGAAGCGGCTTGTTCGGTACTTTCTTTGCGTACAGATCGTCAACGGAAATATCGGGATTTACCGCGAATAAGGCAACGGCCTTTGCCGCATCCATCGGCGAGCCGCCGCCAATGCCCAAAACGCCGTCGGCACCAAATTCAACGCATTCCTTTGCGGCATTGCTGCAGGCGTCTATATGAGGGTTTTCTACAACCCTGTCGTATATCTTGTATTCGATGCCGATGCTGTCAAAAAGTTCCGTAAAATCGTCAAGAGCGCCGCTTTTTTTAGCGGAGGATTTCCCCGTCATTATAAAAACTTTTGAGGCGTAATCCTTTATTATAGCGCCCTTTTCCTTTACGCAGTCCTTGCCCGAAATGATGTTCCAGCGCTCGTTGAGGCTGAAATTGAACGGTAATTTACTTTGTGCCATAGATTCTGTCACCGGCATCGCCGAGTCCGGGAACGATGTAGCCATGGTCGTTGAGCTTTTCATCGAGGGAAGCGCAGAATATTTCAACTTCCGGATAAGCTGCGCAAATCTTTTCAAGACCTTCGGGTGCTGCGATGAGGCAGAGGAATTTAATATTCTGCGCGCCCTTGTCCTTTAAGAACTTGATAGCGGCAATGGCAGAACCGCCGGTAGCAAGCATGGGATCTATGATAAATACTTCTCTTTTATCGATATCCTTTGGAACCTTGCAGTAATATTCAACCGGCTCGAGAGTTCTGGGGTTTCTGTAAAGACCGATATGGCCAACCTTCGCGTTTGGAACGAGGTTGAGTATACCGTCAAGCATACCCATGCCTGCGCGCAGGATGGGAACAACGGCGATATCGGGGCCTGCAAGCATCTTGGAGTGAGCGGTGGCAACGGGAGTTTCGATCTCAACATCCTTGAGCTTCAGATTGCGGAAAGCATCATAACACATAAGCATTGCAATCTCGTTAACAAGCTCGCGGAACTCCTTAACGGTGGTATTCTTGTCTCTCAAAAGGGATATTTTGTGCTGGATTAGGGGGTGGTCCATAATGTGTACGTTCTGTGTCATTTTTACTTCTCCTCGTATTTTAAATTATCAAATTCGTTCATCATATCCACTCTTATCTTGTGGCGTGGATTCTCCGTATCAAATTCCGTTTCCATAAATACCTGCGCAAGCTCGCATGCCGCGCCTTCGCCGATTATCCTCTGGCCGAGGCAGAGCACGTTTGCATCATTGTGCAGGCGGGTGTATTTTGCGCCGAAATAGTCACTTGTTGCGGCGGCGCGTATGCCCGGGAACTTGTTGGCGCTCATGCTCATGCCTATGCCGGTGCCGCATACGAGTATGCCTCTTTCAAATTCGCCGGAAATTATCCTTTCGCAAAGCTCCTTTGCCTTTTCGGGATAGTGACACTTTTCGCCGGAAGCAACGCCGATATCGGTCACGTCGTAACCTATTCCGGTAAGGTGCTTTACTAAAGCGTTTTTAAGCTCAACGCCTGCGTGGTCATTGCCGATAATCACTTTCATTTGCTCTTATTCCTTTCCTGCTTTTCACGCTCCGCCTGACTCAGTCTCAGGTAGACCGGCATAATATCTTTGAAATTCTGCGGGCGGAAGGTGCACAGCGCCGTTTCGTTTGCCGCCGCAAGGCATACCGAATCCGCTCTCAGATATATGTCATTTCCGCTTGCAAGTACCGTTTTTGTCCCGTTATCCATGCTATCATATACTAAACGGGCGCCGTCTCCGATAAGGAGTATCGGCTTGTCGTAATTTTTCAAATCGGCTTTAAGCTCGTCCACCGATAAGGCCCTGTCATCGCATATTCTGAAAAGAACGCCGTCTTTGAATTCGAAAAGCGCGTTGTAAACCTGTGCGCGTCTCGCATCAAGGCAGGGGCATATTATCCCGTTAAAATCGGTTACGTTGTAGCACAGCGCCTCCAGAGAGGATATCCCTATCATCGGTATATCGCCGCCCTGCGCGATGCCCTTTGCCGTCGCAAGCCCTATTCTTATTCCGGTAAATGAGCCGGGTCCTATCGTAACGGCGATATAGTCGGTTTCGTTTAAGTTCGCGTTTGAAACCTCATATATGCTTTTTATTATAGGCAGCAGCGTTTCGCTGTGCGTAAGCGTACCGTTTATACTGAATGAGGCGCAGATTCTTCCGTCCTCATAAAGCGCGGCGCTGCATGCCTTTGTGCAGCATTCGATTCCGAGTATCTTCAAAGTTCTGCTCCTTCGATATCTATTATGCGGTCGTCTTCATTTTCGCCGTAGCTTATGCTTATTTTAATATGCTTTTCGGGAATGGCGTTTTCAATATTTTCGCACCATTCACAGGCAACTATCGAGCCGTCCTCGCAGTAATCGTAAAAGCCGGTGTCTTCAAGCATATCCTCATTTATCCGGTACATATCAAAATGCGCAAGATTTATATTGCCTCTGTAAAGATGCACGATGTTGAAGGTCGGACTTGAAACGGGATCAATGCTTCCCAGCCCCAATGCGATTCCCGATATAAAGCAGGTCTTGCCTGCACCGAGATCGCCGTAAAAGGCCAAAAAATCGCCCCTTGTCAGCTTTTGCGCAAGCTTTTGTCCAAGCGAGCGTGTTTCATTGTAGTCATGGGATATATATTTCATACAAACACTCCCCGATATTTCCTTAACAGTATAACATAAAGAGTCAAACCTTTCAACCTTACGCATTGATTTTTTGTATATTTAACGCTATACTATAACTAATAAACATAAAGGAAGGTCATAATGCTTACCTTATACTATTCCAATATCGGAAATAAGTACCGAAAAAAACTGTACAGCGCCTTTTCGCGGGATATCGGGAGCAAAAAGAACTCTCTTCTGCTCGTGCCCGAGCAGTTCACCGTCCATGCCGAAAAGGAGATATATTCGCTGTCCGGTTCCTTTGCAGGGAACTGTGAGGTCGTAAGCTTCAGGCGTCTGTGCTACCGCATACTTTTTGCCGCCGGACGTCTCCATTCGTCGCGCCTTGACAAGGCAGGCAAGGCGGCGGTTCTGCACCGTGTGTTAAATGACCTTAAGGATGATTTCGAATATTTCAACGGCGTAAAAATAAGCAGCGCTTTTATATCCTCCCTTATGGATTTTCTGGACGAGCTTTCAAGATGCGAGGTAAGTGCCCTGCAGCTTATCGAGGCAGGGCGGAAAATGAAAAAAGGGCGCACCCGCGATAAGCTTAATGAGATAGGTCTTATACTTTCCGCTTATGAGGGAATGCTTCGAGAAATAGGCGAGTCGGTTGACAGTGAAATAACCTCGGCAAAAAAGGCGCTTGACGATACCGATGTTTTCAACGGCTTCAATATCTACATAGACGGATTCTATTCATTCAGCCCGGAGGAATACAGTTTGATATCACGCCTTATGTCAAGATGCGATATCACCGTTTCACTCTTTACACCCGATTTAAAGGATAAGGACGGCGGCTACGGTTTATTCTCTGATGTAAAGGCCACCGCATACACCCTTAAAATGATGGCGGACAATAAGGGCGTAAAGGTTATTGAAGATAAATCGGACGATGAAAGCTATTATTCCTCCGATGTTTTAAAGCATATTGCAAATAGCGCTTTTCAGTCCAAAACAAAATATGACGGGGACTTAACCGGTCTTACCGTATACCGTGCTCCCGATGCATACGGCGAGGCAGTGTACGCCGCATCGCGCATAAAGGAGCTTGTACGTAAGGACGGTATGTCGTATGATGATTTTGCCGTTTTGGTAAGGGATGAAAATAACTATAAGGGCGTTATCGACAGCGTATTTTCCCTTTACGGCATACCGGTATTTGCCGATAAACGCACTCCCTTATCGGTAAAGCCTCCCGTGCTTTTCATAAAGACGGCATTGCAGATAGCCGCCGGAAGATTTACCGCCGACGATATTTTGCTGTACGCCAAAACCGGACTCACCGATGTCGAGCCGGAGATGCTTGCAAAAATACAGCGCTACTGCAATATATGGAATGTCGGCGCATCACAGTGGTTTTCGGGCGATTTCGACAGCAATCCCAACGGCTTCTCGTCCGAAAAGACGGAAAGCGACAAGGCGCTTCTCGATCAGATAAATAAGAGTAAGGATATAATCGTTGCTCCGCTTAAAACTCTGAGAGAAAACTTAAAGGGCAGCTGCCGCGATATGTGCCGCGCCGTAACCGATTTCGTAAAGGAAATAAATCTTCCCGATAAGCTTAAATCGCAGGCGGAAAAACTCAAAGCTATGGGCGAGTATGAGCTGTGTCAGGAGAGCGAGCAGTCGTATGATACCTTCATGCGCGCTGTCGAGCAGATATATCTTGCATCCGATGACAGGGAAGTAACCGTCGCATATTTTACGGATTTGCTTCTGAATTGCCTTTCGTTTTACGATATCGGCAGGATCCCCACAAGCCTTGACGAGGTCATCTTCGGTACGCCGGACAGACTTAAGACCATGGGCAAAAAGTGCGTATTCCTGCTCGGCATGAACGACGGCGAATTTCCGAAAAACATACCCGATAACGGGCTTGTAAACGACAGCGACCGTATATCTCTCTCCCGGCTCGGTGTTGAGCTTGACAGCATAGCCGACGAAAAGATGTTCAAGGAGCGCTTTTATGCCTACTGCGCCCTTACCCTGCCGAGCAAATATCTTTATATAACGAGTGCCGCCATGAATTCGGAAAAGCAGGCAATATCGCCGTCATATTATATTGATATGCTTACCGAGCTTACCGGCGCCCCCGTTCAGTTTGAGGACAGCGCCCCCATACAGGACAAGTCGCTTCTTTTCTCCATGCTTATAAAGGGCGGACTTAAAGATAAAAAGCTGCTTTCATATTTTGAAAACGATCCGCATTATGCTGATGTTATAGAAAAGGCAAGAGAGTTTTCAAATTTCGGCAAGGACGAAACGGCGCTGTCTCAAAAGCTGAACGAAAGGCTGTCCGGTAAAGGCCTGAGCGCATCTCCCACAAGGCTCGAATCGTATTTTTCCTGTAGATTTATGCACTTTTGCAAATACGTGCTCGGCATAAGAGCTGACCGCAAGGCCGAGATAAATTCCTCCGAGGTCGGCAACTTCATACACAGCGGACTGGAAACCATCCTTCGTGATTTTGCCGCATCCGGCATAGATTTTTACAATACTCCCCGTGAAGAGATAGAAAAGAAGATAGACGAAATGACAAGGGTTTATCTTGAGGGGTATCTCGGCGGAAGCGAGGGCAAATCCGAAAGATTTTTGGCGCTCTTCAACCGCCTTAAAAACTGCCTGTGTTCTCTCGTGCTTCGCCTTTGCGATGAATTTTCAACCTGCTCATTCAAAACCGTTGACTGGGAGCTTGGTATAGGCGACAACGGCCCGATACCCTCCAAGGAAGTAGTTTTCGACGGCGGCAGTATCCGCATAAGCGGCAAGGCAGACAGAGTTGATATGTACAGCGACGGCGAAAAGAGCTATGTCAGGGTAGTCGATTATAAAACCGGTCATAAGGACTTTTCGATGAACGATATTTACAACGGCATCAATCTTCAGATGTTTTTGTATCTTTTCTCCATTTGTCAAAACGGCGCTGATTACTACGGAGTAAGTCCGACTCCTGCCGGAGTGCTGTATTATCCTGCCGATGAGCGTGTCCCCACGGTAAATCGCGGTGCGACAAGCACCGATATAGAAAAGGAAAAGGAGAAGTTGCGCAGACAAAAGGGACTTTTGCTTAACGATATCAAAATCATCGAAGCAATGGATTCTACCGTGTCCGGCAAATTTATTCCCGCAACCCTTAAGAAGGACGGCTCGCTTACAAAGTCGGATAAGCTGATAACCCTACACGGCTTTGAAGCCATAGAGCGCCATATAGAAAAGATAATAAAGGAAATCGGCGAGGAAATGATCAAGGGCAACGTAACCCCCAATCCCTTCAAAACGACCACTGCCAATTCCTGCCGCTACTGTGACTATGCACCGATATGCGGCTATGAGCCGATAAGAGGCGGAAGACAGTATAAGGACTATAAATCAAGTGAATTGTACGCGGAGGTAAATGCAGATGAGTAATCCAATATTTACCGTTGAGCAAAAACAGGAAACCGTGCCGCAGGCAAAGGCCAGGAACTGGACGCCGGCACAGAAAAAAGCAATAGAAATATCCGGCGGCAAGGTGCTTGTATCCGCCGCGGCAGGCAGCGGCAAAACCGCGGTGCTCACCGCGCGCGTTATCGAGCAGATAAAGGCAGGCGCGGATATAGGCAGATTTTTGATAGTAACCTTTACCAAGGCGGCGGCAGGCGAAATGCGTGCAAGAATACGCAGCGCTTTGCAGAAGGAGCTTGATAAGGATCCCGACAACAGGCATCTTTTCAAGCAGAGCCTTACGGTAAGCCGCGCAAGGATATGCACGATAGACTCTTTCTGTTCCGATGTTGTGAGAAAGAATTTCCAAAAATGCAATGTCGCTTCCGATTTCAGAATATGCGATAACGCCGATGACGAGCTGATACGCAGAGAAGCTTTGGAAATGGTATTTGAGGAGCATTACGGCGGTAAAAATCCCGGCTTTGAAAGAGGCGTTGCCATATTCAGCGGCGCGAAAAACGACAGCGGATTTTTCGAGCTTGTTTATTCCGTTATAAAATGGCTGGGTTCCCTGCCGTATCCGGTCGAGCATATCGAGTATTATGCGGATATGTGGGATCCGGACGGCGAATATGCCGATATGTATAAAACTCCGTGGTTCAAAACGGTATTTGAATATTGTCTGTCCCAGCTCAAGCAGTACATCTCCGGCTATGAATATGCGCTTTCATTAATGAGCCCGGGCGACGGCATGGAAAACTATCATGATGCGATGAGCGCTGAGCTTGCCGCAATGAAAGAAACGTCATCTCAAACCGATCCCGAGGAGTTTATCGAGTCGTTATGCCGTATCGTTTTCGGAAGCCCCGAGGCAAGGAAAAAGCCGAAAGTGGACGAGCTTTTAAGAGAAACCGTCAAGGGTATAAGGGATAAAGTCAAATTATCCGTAAACGATATGCGAAACGATATTCTTGCAACCACGCCCGAGCAATATCTTTCGGATATGGATGATTTCTATCCCGTTATCAAGTCGATAAGCGGGATCATTAAGGAATTTTACGTTAAGCAGTATGAAATCAAAGGCGAGCGCAACTGCTGGTCATTCGCCGACATCGCCGGTAAGGCACTGTCGCTGCTTATTGATGAATACGATATCAAAACCGGTAAGTTTACGCCCTCCGACATCGCCGTTGAGATGCGTGATGAATTTGACAGAATACTGCTTGACGAATATCAGGACACAAACCTTCTGCAGGATCTTATTTTCCGTTCGGTTTCTCAAAATGAGGAGAATATCTACTGCGTAGGTGATATAAAGCAGTCCATCTACCGTTTCAGAAGAACGATGCCCTCGATATTCTTAAATCTTGCAAAGAGCGCCGATCCCACCTGCGAGAGCTTTCCGGCGCTTGTGAATCTCGAGAAAAATTTCCGTTCCTCAAACGGGGTTATAGATTTTGTCAATTATTTCTTCGGCACGCTTATGAGCAAAAATGCCGCCGAAATAGAATACGACGACAGCCAGAAGCTTTACGTCGGAAAGCCGTATCCCGAAAACGATTATGCGACCAAAGCGGTAATTATCAACAATACGCAGCTTTCCGAGGATGAATACGGCGCGGATGACCGTAACGACTATGCGCAGGGCAAAACCTGCGGCATGGAAATAATAAAGCTTATGCAGTCGGGCAGAACGGTTATAGACGCGGACAGCGGTAACCCCCGTCCCATCCGTCTTTCGGATATCGCCGTGCTCATGCGCTCTCCGGCAAGGCGTGTCAAGGGATTTATCAATGCACTGAAAGACCTCGGAATTGCCGCTTACAGCGATATGAATACCGAGCTGTACGACCATTACGAGGTGCTGTTCACCATCGCTTTTTTGGAGGCTGTTGACGATCCGTACAAGGATCTCTCACTTGCCGCCGCTTTGCGTTCGCCGCTTTTCGGTTTCGGCGTGCAGGAATTAACCGATATTACCGAAAATGAAGAGGGAGACACCCTTTACGATAAGCTTAAAAGCAGCGCTGCCGTAAACGAAAAAAGCCGCAGAGCCTGCGATGCGCTCGAATACTACGCATCCCAGGCCATACAGCTTCCGGTTTATCGCCTTATATGGCAGATTTACGGCGATTTCAGGATATTCGATCTTCTGCCGCCTTTGGGGCAGGCGCAGTTACGAAAAGAAAATCTTATAAAGCTTTACCGTCAGGCGGAAAAATACGAAAACAGCTCATTAAAGGGGCTTTACGGTTTTCTGCGCTATATTGAAAAGACAAGAGAGCAGGATACCTCCGGCGAACAAAACAGTGCGCCGGCAGGCGACTATGTAAAGGTAACCACCATACATAAGTCCAAGGGGCTTGAATATCCCATCGTGTTCGTCTGCGAGTTTGACAGACAGATGAACAGCTCGGACGAAAATGAACATATTCTTCTGCACGATGAGCTTGGCGTAGGCAGCATACTTTACGATTTCACAAATAATGTAAGATACCGCACCCTGCAGTACGAGGCGCTGCGCATAGCCATCAAAAAAGAACGTATTGCGGAGGAAATGCGCCTATTATATGTTGCCTTTACAAGGGCAAAGGAAAAATTATATCTTGTCTTGAGCAGTAAGGATAATCTTAAAAAGAGTCTTATGAACATAATTCCCTATGAG
>JAZRWQ010000060.1:0-4524 GCA_045599805.1 Eubacteriales bacterium
CTCTCCCTTGTGCCCAAATCGAATGCCCTTTATGTCGCCTATGAAAGGGCGAAAAAGGACGCGCTTACCCATATTGCCGAGCCGGTGCCCCTTAACATCCGCAACGGCGTTACCAAGCTTATGAAGGAATTGGACTACGGCAAGGGCTATATCTACGCCCACGACACCGCCGAAAAGCTTTCCTCAATGCAATGCCTGCCCGATTCGCTCGTCGGCAAAGAATATTACCGGCCTGACGGCGAGGGACTGGAAGCCAGATTCAAAGCGCGGCTTGAAGAAATAAAAAAATGGAAAAGTGAACATAAATAAAGAATGACATATCGCAGCGGATATGTCATTCTTATGAGTGTCGAAAAACTCGGTCTGCCGGCAATGAAAAAGAAAAAAACTAAAATATAGCACTGAACGGAAATTCGAAAAAAGGAATGACGGGCATTAGTGACAGCCCGATAAGGAAGCTTTTCGGACTGTGGATTTTGTACGGCAAAATCCGATGCTCGCTGAAGATGCGGACAAAATCAGAATTAGTGTAAAGAACAACATTCCGTCTGTTGCAGAAGCGAGACACGCCGTGTCTCATTGCCGAAAACAGGCATTTGCTCACTTTATGTCCTGTTTTTTATCGGCAGAATCGATTATTATCCACTTGAAAGGAGGTCAGAAAATGGATCAGATTAAAATCGGAAATTTTATCAGAGATTTACGCAAAGAAAAGAATTTGACACAGGAGGAGCTGGCAGAACATTTCAACGTGGCAAGACGCACGGTATCCAGATGGGAGACCGGAGCCAACATGCCGGATCTCGGCATCCTTGTGGAGATGACCGATTACTTCGATGTGGATTTAAGAGAACTGTTTGACGGAGAAAGGAAAAGTGAGAAAATGAATAAGGAATTAGAGGATACTGTGATCAAAACCGCCGAGTACAGCAATGCGGAAAAAACTAAGATGGCAAAAATGACACTTGTTTACTTTATTGTAGGGATCATCGCCTTTATAGCAAATCAGGCGCTTCTTTTTCTGGAGCTGCCGGAGACGTTTTGGGTCGGCTTTGCCGAGGGAGTAACTGCCGGACTTGCATTTCTTGCAATGGCGATGGGCATTCTCTATATGACAGGAATGCTCAGCAAGATACAGGAAGCGAAAAAGAGACTGCTTTTTAAGTAACCTCGATGGTTGACAGAATCTAAAAATCGCGACTTGTCAGATAAAAAAACTACCCGCCGAAGAGGAATTTCTCTTCGGCGGGTTTTCTTATGTCAAAAAACATCCTTATGGGGCGCTGTTATTCTGCCCGTCATTATTGCCTTTTTTCGTTCTTTTCCTCTACCGTACCTTTGTACGCCTACGAAGAAAAGAACGAAAAATATCCCGTCGTTTTGTCGGCCTCATGTCATCCTGTCGACTTTATCGACAGGATGAGAATGACATATCGCGGCGGAGATGTCATTCTTTTTGTTAAGCGGGATTTCAGCATTTATTTCTGAGTATATTATCATCAAGCATACCGAGGTTTCCGGAAAGCCCGGTAAGCTCAAGCTGCAGGCAGAAAAGATTTGTTGCGGTGGCGATAAAGTCGGTTATAATGCTTATCGTTATACACAAGCTTACCATTTCATTCGCAAAGCCGAGCTGTGCGGCGAACACCGTAAAGCAGGCAATACTGCCGCCGGGTATGGGCGGCGTTGCAATGGCGAGGATGATGGAAATCAAAAACATGGTCAAAAGCCATTTGGGGGTTATCTGTATTCCGTCTATCTCGGCAACGCAAAGGCCTATCGAAATAAAGGACATAGCGCTTCCTATCGGAAAGACTATCTGCCCGACAGGCAGACCGAAGTTGGCTATCTTTTCGCTTATGCCGAGTTTTTTCGTGCAGCATTCGAAATTTTCAATGAAGGCGGCGGCGGAAGATGCCGTGGAAATGGCAATGAGGAAGGTGGGTATCATCTTCTTAAGAAGAGTTATCGGAGATACCTTTTTGAATGCGGAAACTCTGAAAAGGTAGATGAGCATGGAAACGGTACAGCCGATAAGCATAACGGGCAAAAATTTATAAATACCCCTGAGGTTTTTAAAGCTGTCTCCCACTATCATGTTGAAAATGCTCATAAATACGAAGACATTTACAAGTCCACTTATGAAATCCATTATCAGCTGAATGATGTAGTTTGCCTGCGCCGTAAACTGTGTCACAAGCAATGCCTTCTTGCCGAGTATCAGAACGGCAAGTCCGAAGCAGATGGCAAGATAGATTATCTGCAGGGTATTCCCCGAGGAAAAGGGCGAAATTATATTATTCGGGATGATATCAAGTATCATCTGATAGAAGGTGTAAATATCAAGCTTACCGCTTGTGCCGGAGGCTACGGTGAACATCGGCATTACAAGAACGAGCGACAGTGCCGAAAGCACCGTGAGCATCAACATAAATCTGCCGAACATGCGCCTGCCGATTATCTCTACGGTGGATATATCGCCTATGTTGTA
Source organism: Eubacteriales bacterium (assembly GCA_045599805.1). Lineage (GTDB taxonomy): Bacteria > Bacillota > Clostridia > Oscillospirales > UMGS1783 > JAZRWQ01. The sequence continues at coordinate 2,492 of JAZRWQ010000060.1, forward strand.
TATACCCCACACTACCGACAAAAAGATAAGCGGTCCGGCTATGCAGGTTATGGCGCGCATAAAGGTATCAAACAACGGCCCTATTATCTGCCCGGACAACACGGAAAGGATATTTCCCGGCAATAAGCGACAAAGCATACCAAGCGCAACAGCCGCGGCAAGGGATATGAGAAGAGAAAAAAGTGATGAGTGTTTTTTCTTTTTCTTTAAAATATACGTGACGGAATTCTGCCCGTTCTGGTAGTTCCAGAAAGGGGCAAGCCCCTGCGCAGACAAAAGCGACTGCATAAGACTATCTCCGTCCGATTTTTCAAGCGGATTTAAACGAGGCGCATCAAAGGTGAACACTATCTGAAGTCTGCCCACCTTCTTTTTGACGGAAAAGACAAATTCGGTTTCATTGCCGAAATTGTCCTGATACGTAAGCATTATCTCTTCCAGCATAAGCTTTGTACGCAGAATGTCCTTTCGATCCACGCCAAGATTTGACAATGCGCTTTCCAAATTGTCGAGAGATGTCTCTATGTTCCCGTTGGATAATTTCATTGTACCGCTCCTGTTTTTACTGATATTGGTATTTTAGCACAATGCTTGCGCTTTGGCAACATAAAACGCATTTGCCATTTTTTTTAAAATATGATACAATCAAAAAAAACTGCTATAAAAAGGGTGAAAACATGAAAAAGATTCTTGTTATCGGAACGGGCGGCACCATCGCTTCCCAACAAACCGAAAACGGGCTTGCTCCGGCGCTCAGCGCCAAGGCGCTTTTAGATGCCGTTCCCTATGCGGGCGAGGTTTGTACGGTGGAATGCACGCAGGCATTTTCGCTGGACAGCACCAACGTACGCCCCGGGCATTGGCTTATTTTAGCCGGCATCATAAAGGATAACTACGACAAATACGACGGATTCGTGATAACCCACGGCACGGATACCCTTGCCTACACCGCGGCGGGACTGAGCTATCTTATAACAAACAGCCGCAAGCCGATCGTGCTCACAGGCGCACAGAAGCCCATGGGCGAGGACATAACCGATGCAAAGCAGAATCTTACCGATGCGCTCATATACGCATCCGATGACAACAGCCGCAACGTATGCGTTGTATTCAACGGCTGTGTTATCGCCGGAACGCGCGCAAGAAAAAACTATTCCAAAAACTTTGCCGCATTTGCAAGCGTTAACTTCCCCTGCCTTGCCCAGATACGCGACCACAGCATCATCCGCTATTTCCCCGACAGCGTGGACGGCGAAACCTCCTTTTCCCCGTACATAGATCCAAACGTGGGGCTGATAAAGCTAACGCCCGGCATGAACAACAACATGATGCGCCTTGCGCTTGACTGCTACGACGGGCTGGTTATCGAAAGCTTCGGCGTGGGCGGTCTGCCCGAATATTCGGACTATTACAAGCAGGTTGAAGAGGCATCGCAAAACGGCAAGTTCATCGTTATGACCACGCAGGTGCCAAACGAGGGCAGCGACCTTTCGGTTTACAAGGTGGGCGCGGTAGTTAAAGAAAACCTGCGCATCCTCGAAGCGCACGACATGACCTCCGAAGCAGCCCTTGCCAAGCTTATGTGGGTGCTCGGTCAGACAAACGATTTCGAAACGGCAAAAAAACTGTTTTATACGCAGGTGCACCACGATTTGCTGTGCGGAGAAATGTAAGGATATTGGAGAATTTAATACCATATTGAACGCCAGGACTTGCCCTCACTGCGGTGAGGGCCGGGGCAAGGTCTTGAACTCGTGTACATTATTAGTGAAATATCGGCTGACGCCGATGTGAAATAATTTGCTCACGCAAATTGTGAAATATTGCTTCGTTTCACTCCGCAATGTGAAATGAAATAAATCCCTTTTCACGCCCGCAGGCATTTCACACGCCGCAGGCGTATTTCACGCACGAAGTGCATTTCACAAATCCCGCAAGGGATTTATTTCGTTGAAAAAAGACACCTTTCGGTGTCTTTTTTCTTGGTGCGGGCGACAGGACTTGCCCTCACTGCGGTGAGGGCCGGGGCAAGG
>JAZRWQ010000061.1:0-10843 GCA_045599805.1 Eubacteriales bacterium
AGGATTTGGGTATCAGTACTCATCTTTGCTTTTTCAAGGATCCTTTTAGCCGGCTTCATAACAAGTAGGTTATCAAAATTCTCGCCGAGTTCGTAATCAATTATCTCATTATTGAATAAATCCATAAAGCAGGCAAGATAAAGTGTCGTAAAAAATATGGCAAGCATTTCGCACTTTTTTCAAAAAGTCATTTGATTGACAAATACCGCGCGGATTGATATAATGATAAATAGAGCTGTAATTATACGCAGCGGCGACAAAACGCCGCAATACAAAAGCACGGTGACGAGATGGAATCAATTATTCTTAAAATTTCAGAGATAATCGCCTTTTGCCTGTCGGCGGCAGCGTTTCTTTACGGCGCTTTTAAGGTGCTGAACGACAGATCGCCGGAATTTTTTAAGTACCACGTATATGCCGCCGGCTGCTATACGCTGGAGGAATTATGGGTGATAGTGAATGCGATATTCGGCACGGCGCTTGCCGAGGGGCTTGCAACGGTGCGGCTTATAGGCTTTTTCGGCTGTCTTTGCTTTATGCTTTCTGCAAACATAAACACGAAAAAACCGTCCGACCGAAAAAAGAATACCCGGGCGGGCATCATATCCCTTTTTGCTCCGGCTGTTCTTATGCTTTTTTATGCCCTGTACCTCATCACGCCCAACGCGCGCGGAAAGGTTTCGGAAAATATAATAGGCTTTATGGCTTTAAGTCCCGCTCTTCTCGTTTCGTGGTTCAACCTTAAAGCGCTCATCTTAAAAACCGGCGACAAAACGATAACGGCCATACATATCCTTTCACTTGTATTCTGCCTTGCCAATTTCGCCTACTCGTTTATAAACGTCTTTGTCTCCACCGCCGTGATGACGGCATGCGATATCATATACGCATTGTTGATTCTGGCAATAATTATACTTTGCGCAAAGGGGGCAAGCAAATGCAAAGCTTAAACCTTATGCTCTTTATCTGCCTTGCCGCGCCGCTTTCCATGATGCTCTTCATCTTCAAGGGCCGCTCGCGCGCCATACTCGGCTTTTTAATAACCGGTATTTTCCTTTGCCTGTTCGCCGGCGAGATAAACGGCTATATTCTTAACAATACAAGCCTTTCCCTCCATTTCATAACGGTAAACGTAACCCCCATTACCGAGGAAATACTTAAGGCGCTTCCCATACTCTTTGCCGCCTTTTTCTTAAAAACCTCACGGCAGTCGCTGCTTGAGGGTTCGGTAGCCGTGGGCGTAGGCTTTGCGACAATGGAAAACATCTGCCTCTTTTCGGGCGGCGACGCATTAACACCTCTGCTTATAATCGCAAGAGGCTTCGGCTCGGGCATGATGCACGGCGTTTCAACCCTTGCCGTAGGCTACTCCATGACGATAACGAGCACCGATAATAAACTTAAATTCACAGGCACCGTAGCCGCCCTTTCGGTCGCCGTTACCTACCACTCGATATATAATATCATCGTTCAGTCATCCTATCCCATGCTCGGCATACTTCTGCCGATATTCACATATATACCGCTTTTAATAATACTAAGCAAAAAACAAAAAAGGAGCACTCTATGAAAAAAACACTTATCATCCTTGCAGCCGTAATAACCTCGATACTGATGCTATCCTGCATTGCGGTGCACGCCGAAGAAGCACCGCAGGGCACAAAATGCGGTCAGACGGCATACTACACCATTAAAGACGGCATCGTAACGTTTACCGGCTCCGGCAAAATCGACGGTCAAACCTTTATGCTCAGACACGATATAACCGAAGCATACATCGAAGAGGGCATAACCGAGCTTGGCAATGATACCTTTTATTACTGCAACAACTTAAAATACATAAGCCTTCCGAAATCCTTAACGACTCTCGACTCGGGCGCTATCTCGAATATGCGAAATCACTTTGTTTTGGAATTCAGGGGTGCTTTTCCGGAAGATATAGCGAAAGACGCCTTCTGGTGCGCCAACCTTACCGTCCGTTTAAGCGAGCCCTGCGACGAATCGCTGATGAAGGGATATGGTGCCAGCGCGATAAAATACGTCGGCGGCTTACAGCACTGCGGCGATGACGCCATATACACCTTTACCTCCGATGACAGCCTCGTTATCAAGGGCACGGGAGAAATAAAGGCAAACGCCTTTAAAGGCCACACCGATATTGCCAAGGTAACAATAGAGGACGGTATCACCGGCATCGGCGACAGCGCCTTTGATACCTGCTCTAATCTTAAAGAGGTGTCCCTGCCGTCCACCCTTAAAACACTCGGCAGCCGCGCCTTTGCCGGCACGTCGCTGACTACCGTTTCCATTCCGGCATCCGTTGAGTCAATAGGCTCCGGGCTTTTCTCTAACGTAAAGGCGCTCACCTCGGCAAAGCTTGCCGAGGGGCTTAAGGTGCTGGGTAAATCAATGTTTGCCGACTGCAATAACTTAAAAACGGCGAATATCCCAAACAGCATTACCGTTATCCCCCAGGACGCATTCTCCTTTTGCGATCTGTCATCTATCACTATTCCCGAATCGGTAACCGAGATAGGTGAAAATGCCTTTTATACCAATAATACAACCAAAACCGTTGTAATTCCGGGAAACGTAAAAAAGATAGGCAAATACGCCTTCGGCCGCTGCTATGCACTTACATCGGTAACGATAAAGGACGGCGTGGAAATACTCGGTCCGTCCTGCTTTGACCAGTGCAAGGCGCTTACCTCCGTAACTATCCCCGATTCGGTTACGAGCTACGGCGATTATTGCTTTGCCAGCTGCACATCTCTAAAAAGCATAAAACTGCCGGGTAATATTAAAAAGATACCCGACGCCATGTTTGCAAACTGCCGCGCGCTGGAAAGCATAAAGATACCCGACGGAGTAACCTCGATAGGCTTCGGCGCTTTTGACTCCTGCACCTCCCTTACCGAAATCACCTTCCCCTCAAGCGTTACCGATATCGGGAAACACGTTTGCGCATACAGCACCGGACTTAAAAAGGTAACCTGCCTTTCCGAAACCATGCCCAAATGCGGAAAGGATTTGTTCTTCGAATGCTCCGAGCTTAAAAACGTATACGTTTCCGCATACATCTCGGGCGACTACGCAAATGACTCTTCATGGAACAAGTTTAACATCGTAGGCATTTTCCCTGCCGACAAGCTCACCCCCGACGCATCCGGCGTTTACCATATCAAAACGGCAAGAGATTTCGGCATACTATTGCATACCATAGCCGACGGCAATACCTATTCGGGCAAAAAAATCGTTCTCGATAACGATATAGACCTTTCAAGCATACTCGTCACCACCGTTTGGCCCGACTCCAAGCAGGAAAACGGCTTTAAGGGCCATTTCGACGGCAGCAGCCATACGGTTTCCAATATAAAGATAGACCACAGCGCTCACCGCACGGCGCTCTTCCGCACGGCGGATGACGGCGCCTGCATAGAGAATCTTGTTCTTGACAATGTCAACATAAACGGTCATGATATGGACTGCTGTGCCGCCCTTATCGCCTATGCAAAGGGCAAGGTTACCGTAAACAACATAACCGTGAAATCCGGCAGCATCCTTAGCGGCAGCTATGTAGGCGGCATCGTGGGCCGTATGAGAGGCAATAAGGCGCTTACGATAACAAACTGTGTAAACCACGCCTCGATCACCGCATCCAAGAGCGATGCGGCCGGCATTTTAGGCTACTCCAGCACAAGCGCCGGCGTAACAATTGACAAATGCGAAAACACCGCCGCAATATCCTCCGCCTCCGGTCACACCGGCGGCATCGCAGGGTATCTGGGCAATAAGGACGACGATCCCGACCACACCGTACAGAACTGCAAAAACTCCGGAGAGGTAACATCAAATGGCAACGCAGGCGGCATAATAGGCGGCGTACAGTCGGACGGCATCGGCCATATAATTTTCCAAAACGAAAACACGGCAAATGTAACCGCGTCCGGCACCGGCAGCTATGCCGGCGGCATAATAGGCTACCATAAGGGCGGCGGCTTCATAGCATACAACAAGAACTCGGGCAATATAGTTTCCACCGGCAGAGAGGCAGGCGGCATAACCGCCGCCGTTGAGGACGACTCCACCGAGTTTGACAGCAACGAAAACTACGGCGACGTTACCGCAAAGCTCCGCGCAGGCGGAATACTGGGCTATGCCGGCAATAACGACCACGACAAGGCATACCAGTTTACAAACTGCAAAAACTCCGGCGCGATAACCTCCGAAACCTCCGACGCGGGCGGGATAGTCGGCGGCCTTTGCACCGACAATAAGAGTCACTCGGTTGCCGGCAACGTAAACACCGGCAAAATCACCGGCGTAAAATCGGTAGGCGGCATCATCGGCTGGATGGAGGGCGGCGGCAGCATAACCCATAACATAAACAGCGGCAACGTCACCGCAACGGGTGATTCCGGTAAGGCAGGCGGCATCACAGGTCAGGTAGAGGACGACCGCTGCGACTTTTCAAACTCCACCTCCACCGGAGAAATAACCGGCACAAAGAGCGCCTCTGTCTGCGGCTATGACGGCTATCAGAAAAAATCCGTAGGCACTCCCGGCGTTATGACCTCATCGGTATTTTCCGCCGGCTCACCGATAATGATAGTCTTCTGCTCCGGTGCACTCATCATCGCCGCCGCGATGCTTCTGATTTTCCGCAAGCCCAAAGAAAACAAATAAATCCAAACAACACAAATAAACGGAGGATAAAACCATGGCATCGAAACTGTTAAGAATATTCCTTTGCCTTATCCTTATACTCACCCTGCTCATCCCGGCAGGCTGCGGCAAAAATATCGGAGGAGAGCAGAGCGAGCCGTCCGAGATATCCCAAAGCGAGCCGCAGAAAAAACAGGATGACAGCCCCGTTAAGGATCTGAAGATCGAAAAGACACCCTCCGCACTTTTGAAGGAGTCGCTTAAAGAATATTCCGATCCCAACGGCTGCTTCACGGCACTCGTTCCCGAGGGCTGGTCGGTTAGCTGCGGCGGCAAGGATATGTACTTCTGGATCCGTATGTATGCTCCCAACGATCCCTGCCTTCAGGTATTCACCCTGCTGAAAGCGGAATGTCTGCTTAAAAGCCAGGAGGCAAAAGATTTCTACCAGCAATACAGAAACTTTGATTTATACAAATCAAGCGCCGACGCTATCGTAGTCACCTCGGTAGAGGACTTCTACAGGCAGTTCATGGAATACTGCGGTTATACCGCGCAGTACGGCACTCTGCTGGGCTTCTTCTATGACGGCTTCGACTATCCGCAGATATCCAACTTCGAAACGGTAGAATCCTTCCCGAATACAACGCCCATAGCGATAGAGCCTGTCGATAATAAGATACTTCACGGCACCTTTACCGAAACGCTGTCGCAGGAAAAAGGCGAGGGCCTCTTTTCCGGCACGCTGTTCAACGCTTTGCAGATGGGCGCGGAAGGGATAGATGTCGGCTACTACGGCATGTATAACGTAAACGGTATCACCGCCAAATACGGTATGCTCAATGAGTATAATGATGTGCTTTTGCAGATACTCAATTCGGTACAGTATACCGATGTGTTCCTTGAAACGGTGGCAAGAAATCAACAGCAGTCCATGGATGCCGCAAGGAGTCTTAACTCCACCTTGCAGGCGACCTCCGATATAATCACCTCCGGCTGGAACCAGCGTCAGAAGACCTATGACGCCATATCCGCCAAATATTCCGATGCCACTCTTGGCTACGAGACCGTATACGATGTTGAAACCGGCAAGGTTTACAAGGCATACAACGGCTTTACCGATATCCCCGATATCGATAAATACTTTAAGCCGGCAACGGACGATATGTATTCCCTCCCCATTTCCGGCTACATAGAAAAATAAATACAGTTGAACCGTGTCTGTCGGCACTTATGAATAATCTCATATTAACCGCTCTGTGACACTATATAAATCCTATCACAATATAAATAACGGAGGATAAAACCATGGCACTTAAGGATCAATGGAAGGATACCGGCAAAGGACTGGGCAGTGCATTCAAGGGACTTGGCAAAAATATCGTTCGCTCGGTGAAAACCGGCGTAGACAAGGTCGATGACACGGCTGAGGATGAAAACGTTTTCAACGACGGCTCATGGCGCCAGACCGGCAAGGAGCTTGGCGGCGCTTTCAAAAGCTTAGGCAAATCGGTGATCGACTCCGCCAAAACCGGACTGGATAAAATCGACTCCGACGACGAAGAAAAACCTCAGCAGTAATTATAAAAAAGCAAGTGGAAACCATACCGTTTCCACTTGCTTTTTTTGTAAATAGGTATATACTGTATAGGTTAATAAATCTCTTTGAAAGCAGGTGCTGATATGGCAAGACTATTTTCAACATCCGGGCTTAATATGCTCGAGGGCAAAGTTTTTCCGAAGGTATGGTCGTTTGTTCTGCCGCTTATGATAACAAATCTGCTGCAGGCATTCTACAATGCGGCGGATATGATAGTGGTAAGTCTGTCCAACGTTGAAGGGGCGGTAGGCTCGATAGGCACGACAGCCGCCATGATAAATCTTATACTCAATATATTCATCGGCTTTTCGATAGGCGCAAACGTAATAGTTGCCAAGCACATAGGCAGCGAGAACATGGAAAAAACGGAAAAGGCGGTGCATACCTCCATCGTGGTAAGCCTTGTTTTCGGCATCATCTGCATGGCTATTGGACTTGTGATAAGCCGTCCGGTGCTCAGCGCCATGGGCGATGAGGGGCACGTACTGAATTTAGCCACTACATATACCGTATGGTATTTCCTGGGCGTTCCCTTTATGGCTGTCTCAAACGACCTTATCGCGATATTCCGCGCCAAGGGCGACACACGCACGCCCCTTTTCGTGCTTACGGGCACGGGTTTACTCAATATCGGGCTCAATCTTTTCTTCGTACTCGTCTGCAAAATGTCGGTAGAGGGCGTTGCCATAGCAACCTCGGCATCAAACGCGGTTTCGGCGTTCGTGCTTTTGTTTTTGCTTTCAAAGGATCCGGGCTGGTGCCATTTTGATTATTCCAAAGCGAAAATCGACCGGCAAACCTTCCTCGATATGCTTTACGTAAGCATACCGGCATCCATTCAGGGCGCGCTGTTCAGCCTCTCCAATATGCTTATCCAGTCTTCCATAATCTCGGTAAACAACACTCTGTGCCCCGGCGGCTCGGCAGTTATCGACGGAAACTCGGCGGCATCCAGTCTGGAATCGTTCGCCTACACCGCACAAAACTCGGTATATACCGCCGCCGTAACCTTCGTAAGCCAGCACCACGGCGCAAGAAGCTATAAGCGCATACGCAAGGTAATGGCAAGCTGTTATCTCAGCACGGCGATGATAGCCATAGCCTGCGGCGCAATACTTCTCTTCTTCCGTGATCCGCTTATCCACCTCTATATCTCCGATCCTTTGGCGATAGAATCGGCGTACACGCGTATGTTCATAATGCTTACGCCATATATCGCCTGCGCCTTTATGGAAACAAGCTGCGGCTTTGTAAGGGGACTTGGCAAATCACTCACCTCCACGATAATATCCCTCTTCGGCTCCTGCGTTTTCCGCATCATATGGATATACACCGTCTTCAAAGCAAACCCCACCCTCAATTCCATATACTATTCCTACCCGATATCCTGGGCGATAACCGCCCTTGTCCTCTTCATCTGCGGATGTATCGTACGGCGCAAGCTTATGAAAAAATACCCCGAAAACGGGATGTAAAAAAAGTTCAGGACGTAAAACGAAATTAGTCATTGATTAAGGCTAAAGCTTTTATTACGGCTATATAACTTTTATTAAAGCTGAATAAAGAAGTAGAAACTCGGCATAAGCCGAGTTTCTTTTTATCTAATCGTTTTACTAATGCCGCTGTGAACAATCGCGGTATCGCATACAGCTTCATGTTCACAGCGACATTCCTGACTCTTTTTTTCCTATCCCGCGATTTTATGCGGTGCGGTGGACTATACCAATTCAGCCCTTTCTGAAAACCGAAAACTTTTCATTCCGTCGCTCCGCGACACCTTGTCTCTTACCTTTCCCCGGCGATTATCGCTTTGCCGTTAAAGGTATTGCCTTTTTCCAAAAACTATGCTAAAATAAACCCATCGGGTGAGCACCTACCGACAGTCAGGCTATATATAATAGTTTGACTGTTTTTTATTTCGGAGGAAAACAAAATGTTAATGTACCTGCCTATCGCCATAGTGGTCCTGTCCAATATCTTCTACCACGTCTGCGCAAAATCCACGCCAAACTCGGTAAACCCATTCGCAACGCTGATAGTTACCTATCTTGTGGGCGCCCTTGTTTCCGTCATACTCTTCTTCGCCTTAAGCGGCGGCGGCAATCTCTTAACGGAAATGCGCAAAATAAACTGGACGTCATTCATCCTCGGCATCGCCATCGTCGGGCTTGAGGTGGGCAACATATACATGTATAAGGTCGGCTGGTCGATAGGTACCGGACAGATAGTGCAGGCATCCATCCTCGCCGTCTGCCTTATCATCGTCGGCGTTATCTTCTACAAAGAACAGGTAAGCTTCTCAAAGCTTTTCGGCATCGCCATCGCCCTTGTCGGGCTCTATTTCATAAATAAATAAGCGTCATGAAGAAAGCCGGTTTATCCTCATTTGCCCTGCATATCCTCGCCATGGCGTTTATGCTTACCGACCATATATGGCTCACCCTTGTCACCGATAACCTATGGATGACCTGTATCGGCAGACTTGCCTTCCCCATATTCGCCTTTCTGGCGACAGAGGGATATTTCCACACCCACAGCTTAAAAAATTACCTGATTCGCCTTGCCGCCCTTGCCGTAATATCCGAGGTACCCTTTAACCTTATGGCGTACGGCGAAATCTTTTACCCACTGCACCAAAACGTTATATGGACGCTTCTCATCGGCGTAATCGGCATAAGTATTATGGAGCGCGCAAAGGCAAAAGGCAGCCTGACTTTAAGCATCATCACCGATGCCGCCGTCATCATCGTCGGCGCCGCCTTAGGCTATCTTTGCTTTACCGACTATTACGGTGCCGGCGTGCTCACCGTCTTCGTCTTCTATTTTTTCAAGGACAAAAGCGTATGGAGCTGTCTTGGACATACAGTTTTTCTGGCGGTAATAAACGGCGTTCTGCTTCCCGGTCAGCAGCTTCCCCTTTCCCTTTTAGGGCTGTCATTGCACATCCCTCTGCAGCTTTTCGCCGTCCTGTCCCTTATCCCTATATGGCTGTATAACGGCAGGCAGGGAATATCCTCAAAGCTTTGGCGGTATGCTTGCTACGCCTTTTACCCGGTACACATGCTTATTCTTTATCTGATAGCAACATAAAAAACACGGAGAAAAATTCTCCGTGTTTTTTTCATATATACAGATTTTCGCCCTCGTAATCGCCCAAACGGCTTACGGTCCGTTTCAAAAAGCTTCCCTGCGAAACAAGCTTTCCCGCAAGGATGTCATCTTCACTTATGCGCGCCATAAGTATCTCTCGCGCGCATTTGCGTGCATCCGCAAGCGAATCCTTAAAGCTGCCGCGCTCGCGGTCATAGATGATATTGAGATAACCCTCGCCGTCAATATCTGCGTCGGGATAGGAAACGTCGCTGCGTTCATCCAGAAGAAGCTTGTACTTCCATGTTTTGCCCTCGTCCTCCGACAGCATGGCGGTAAGCTTTTCGCGATTAAGCGTGCCGTCGTGATAAATAAGCAGCATACGCCCCGACGGCATGCGGCGGATGTGAAAGCGCGCGCTCGGCCCGGGTATAACGCAGTCGCGCTCATCCTGCCAGCTTGCGCCGCCGTCGTACGAAACGGCGCTGCCTATGCCGCCCTTTGTGCGCACGAAAACCTTAAGTGCGCCCTCACTCTCGATAAACATATGCTCGTCATACGAGCGCTCGGGCACCTGCGCCGCGCCGCGTATCTCAAAACGCTCGCCATCGCGCGTGATATAGGCATACGAGCCGGGGGCAAAGCCCTCCTCGCTCTGCTTCACAACGTAAACCCCGTCGTTCCACACCGCAAGCGGAAACGCCCATTCGCCGTTTGCAAGAACTGTCGGCTTGTTCATCATGATGTTGTGCCCTATGCAAAATTCCCTGCCGAACCTTATCTTCTGCGCGTCCGGCTCATCGCACACGGCGGCATAAACGCCGTCGTTCGGGTACTTTGCCCAGCAAAACCACAGCCGTCCCATGGGATCTATCCACAGGCAGGGATCGTAACAGCGGTGTCCCTCCTCAAATGCCGCAAAAATCGGCTCGGAAAAGGTTGCGCCGTCATCGCTCACGGTAAGCGCCGCAAAATTCCCTATCTGCTCGCGCGTGCCGCCCGAGTAAAAGCAGGCAAATATCCGCCCGCCCTTCGTTACCGCTATCCCCGGTATCCCCTGCCATACACGCTTTAACGAAACGCAGTTTCGCAGTATATTTTTATCATCGGTAAGCATCTTTTTCACTCCTTTTTTTAATTATACACCCAAGCCTAAAAAATTGCTACTGCATTATTAAAAAATCGCCGCCCTATTGACAACGCGCCCGTCTGTTTATACAATAAAAAAGGAAGGTGAAAATATGGGCAGGGAATACCTCGAAAAATATCTACGGCAATGCACGGAAATGCAGGGCAAAAAGCTGCTGCTGCACGCCTGCTGCGCGCCCTGTTCGAGCGCAGCGCTTGAACAGGTGCTGCGCCATTTTGACGTTACCCTCTATTTCTATAACCCCAATATCCAGCCCCAAAGCGAATACGATAAGCGCGCAAACGAGCTTATCCGCTTCGTAAACGAGTTTGCGCCGGGCACACCCGTAGTCATCGAAG
>JAZRWQ010000062.1:0-5537 GCA_045599805.1 Eubacteriales bacterium
ATTGGAGGTTATTGCGATAGAAAGGGACTTTTTCCAATGCATACCGCAGGAATAGTAAATGCCGTAAGTCTTTTTATTTCGCTCGACCGACAGAAGGTTATATCCTGCCACACCGATGATAAGCAGCGCGGTTGTTATGTATAAATGCACGGCATACTGCGATGTACCGCTTTCATAGTAGCCGTCATAGGTATCGGCGATTTCCCTAAAATCAAATACGGGACCGTATTTTTCATATTTATTACGATAATATTCTATATCTTTACTGCCGTCCGGAAAGAGCAGCATCCCCGTTTGTTCGGGATAATTTCCGAAATATTCCTCTCCGTTTTTGTATAGCACGGGGCAATATATTACACCCGTGGTATTCTCTGTATATCGCGCCAATGTTGGGAAAGACTCCTCCACCACAAGCGGATAGCAGCCCTCTGCGTATATCCGTGTTTTATCACTGAGTATGCCGACAACTTTAAAATTATACTTTTCATACGGAGACAGATTGGTGCGGACAAACTCACCGTCGTCCAATATCGGCTTACAGCGAATACTGCCTTTTTTCAAATACTGCTCCTGAAATACACATTTTTCCACGATATCGCCGCATTTCAGACCGTATAGCTCGGCTATGCTCGGTGATATTACAATGGGTATTTCATTTTCTTTCATGTCTACGCCGTCCGCCCAATTATCAAGCCATTCGCCCTCCGACAGCTTAATATCTTCCAGATTTCTTATCACATCCGGCGAAAGAGAATATATAATACCGGTACCGGCATAGTTCAAACCGTTTTCAAGGCAGTAAGCTTCTGTTGAGTTGCCGTAATGAAAGCCCGAAACCGACATACAGCCGTAGCCGTCAAGCCCCTCCATTTCGGATATACATTCTATTGCTTCTTTAGCTAATGGCACCTTTTCAAGTGTATGGAAATACTGAATGTCTCCAAACCAAAGCTCCGAGCTGAGCTGTTGACTGTAACCGCAAGCATATACTTCCCTGCCGCCAAACATACGGTCTACTATACGGCTATTTGCGCCGCGCTGGAAATAGAAGGCGGCGACATAGGAAAAGGAGAAAGCAACGAGCACTACCTGAAGGATTATCACAAGCTCGCTGAAAATATTTGCACTGTAATTTTTCAGCGTAAGGTACAGATTTTTAAGACCGGTCAGCTTCAGTAGGCCTCTGAATGAGAAGAGCGGCTCGGACTCGCTTCGCGCTTTTCTTATGAGAAAATACTGATAAATAAGCACAAAAGCAAGAGAAAGGCAAAGAATACCTGATAGTATCACCAAATACTGACCTATTCCGTAATAGCTCATGTTTTGTTCAAGATCGGTCAAGGCGATAACGAGCTTTGAAAGGAAGAATCCCACGGTGTATGCCGGAATTATATAGATGACCGTTTCAAGTAACGTGATTATCAAAACCTTTTTCCTTGTCGCACCGAGCGAAAGGTATGTCATGCTTTCCATGCGGTTTTGTTTTATAACATAGGTGAAAAGCGACAGGGTATTTATAAGGCTTATTACGGAAATGATTATGTATACGAGAAATTCGCTTATAAACTGAAAGCTGTAAACCTTTGATGCGGCTTCCATGGCTATGGACTCTTCCGCAATATAAATGCCCTTGGATGAGCAATAATCCGTAAACGCTTCGGAAAATTCCGCTTTTTCCGCCGGGCTTACGGCACCGGCGAATTTTATTCTGAGCACTTGTGCGCTGTAACCGCCCTCAACGAAATCGGGCAAAGTCATAAAAACGCCGACAGCTTCTCTTACCGAAGTATCATAGGGATCGTCGTGCTGTTCCTTAAGCTCATCATCGACCGCAACACCGGCGGAGGTATAGTCGATAAGCGTCATTCTGCGCGAGCTGTAATCCTTGCCTTCATACCACATCGGGGGATATATGCCGCTTACCTTATAATCCTTGCCGTTCAGAGAAAAATTATCTCCCACATCGTATTGTTTATCCGACAATTTGTACGGCACGACCACCTGACCTTTGCTCATCCAATCGCCGGTGTCCGGCTCAAACACGGGATTTGCCGAAACGATACCGATTATGTCGATATCCTTGTTCTCAACGCTCATTACGCTGTAAAAGGATATATTATCTCCGTTTTCGGAAAGGTATTTTGAAATTTTTGCATAGGATGAAGCACCAAGCCCCGACGCGTCATAGTCAAGCACGCGCTCGGTGGTGCTCAGCCCGCTTATGACCTTTGAAGCGGAAACGCTTTGCGAAACATATATATTGATCGCACAGCTGCTTACGATTATTCCCATTATCAAAAGCACCGCTATTACAGGTCGGCTTCTGAACATTTTTCGTATATTCTGTAAGCTCAGCTTTAAAAGCCGCATATCGCACCTCCTACGAAAGCTCGTATATATTATCCTGCGGTAATATTTCTATCGAAAAGCTGTTATACTCACTTATCGCATCCGTTCCGATCTCGTTTTTGAAAATATGGCTGCTTATATTTCCGGACAATTTCACCATAGAAAAGTATTGCAGCATTTCATATCTCTTTTTATCGGTTTCGGAAAGTTCATTGTAACTTTCCGGAGGATTTTCCGATTTAAATCTTACCCTGCAATATCCGTCCCTGCACATATATATGCACCTCACCCCCATATCATCGCCGGGGTAATTAAGCACGGAAAACCGGATTGCGGTGTTATCGTCAAAGTCTCCCACGTCCACATTCTTTATCATTTTATACTGACATTCAAAGATCGTCTTGAATGCCTTTGACAGGTTATCCGAAAGCGATTTTGCGGTTTTCTCATCCCATGTCTCAAGTTGTGTAAGTTTACGTTCAAACTCAGAGGTAGTTCCAATATCCTTTTCGGCATATATACTTCCGCGCCACACGACCTCTTTCGTAAGGTCCATACCGGATATATCGGCAAGCCCGGCGTTGAACAGATGATCCGTTTCGGTTTTGATAATGTTGCCGTGCTTGTCGTAGGCAATCTCCTTGCCTGCATTCAACACCGACTCTTCATAATCGGCATTACCGTTTGCGCAGAAGAAATAATACATATATCCGCCGCCCTCGACCTTGCATACGGTGTAGTAGCAAAGGTCGTTCACCTTTCTGAAAAAGGCTATCGGAAAGGCATTTTTATTAAGCGCCTGTGCGGTATACTTTTCGGGATTCTGCGGATAATACGGGCTTATCATGCACCCGTCGCAGGCAAGCTCAAAAGAGATCGTCGGGGCAATGCTGTCTATCGGCGCGGTATTGTTTATGGGCGGGAACCAGTTTTCACCCGTTACCGTTTCTTCCGACTCCACCTTGGGGATGATTATTTCATTCTTGTCATAATTCCGGCTTTTCCATGACTTGCCGTAAATATTATCAATTTCGCATCTGTAATTCTTTACGCACACATTATCCTCAAAGAAATACCCGTTTTCACGAATGACCTTTTTCAAATATTTATTTACGACTTCCGGTCTGTCATACTCCGGATTTTTTTCAACGAAATCTTCATACATATTAAACACGCCCTTACTGCTCAATACGAAGAAACCGGAAACTATTGCGATCAATAAGATCAGAGCGATCAGCACTTTTTTACCGTTCATGATTTCACCATAGCGTATACGTTATCCTGCGGAAGTATTTCTATCGAATAGCTGTTGTATTCAGATATGGCATCACGTGCGCCGTGAGTGCCGTAGATACAGTAATAACATGGTGTCGGCATTCCGACCGCACCACACCCGTTGCATATCAGAGTATCATAGTAGCTTTCGTCTTCACTCTGCATATCAGAAGCACCGCAGAAGCTTATCAACTTGTAACCGTCACTGCACATATTTGTTACTCTGAAAAAGCCCCCGTACTGATTGATCTCCTGAAAAGTTCTGTACCCGTCGTCGGTATCATCCGATATGTTCTTTATATATCTTTTTTCGGTTTTCAATAACGGCTTTACCGATGCGAATATTTCGGATAGATCCTTTAACGTATGCCCCTCTATATCCTCCATGCTGTAATCCATGTCGGACATTATCTTTTCAAAATCGGCAATACTGCCTATATCGGACTCGGCATACACACTGCCGCGCCATACCGCCTCTTTTGTAATATCCGTATTGGAAAGATCGGCAAGATCGGCATTGAAAAGGTGTACGTTTTCTTCTATCAATAAATTGCCTTCACTGTCATGATTCGGCTCCATCCCTGCGGCTTCCATGGCTTTCTCATAATCCACATTGCCATTTGCACAGAAGAAATAATAAATATATCCGCCGCCCTCTACCTTACATACGGTGTAATAACAAAGGTCATTCACCTTTCTGAAAAAGTTTATGGGAAAGGCGTTGTCATTCAGTGCCTGCGCGGTATAATCCTCGGGATTCTGCGGATAATACGGGCTTTTCATATATCCGTCGCACATAAGTTCATAAGAAATCGTGGGCGCTATCTCGTCAATGGGCGCGGTATTGTTTATCGGCGGAAACCAGTTTTCTCCCTCTACCGTTTCCTCCGCTTCCACCTTGGGACGAACTATTTCATCTTTGTTGTAGTTATCGCTGTGCCAGCTTTCGCCGAAAAACTTATCTATCAACTCGCGGTGCTCCATAACGTCGAAATCATCCTCGCTCAGGTACAGGCTCGTATCCGCGCCGAAATCATCCGGAAGCTTTTCATTATTCCGGGTTGTGCCGCAGCCGGCAAGAGATATAAACATAATAGTTACCACAAGCAATATTAATTTTTTCATCATTTTATAGCCGTCTCTCCTTGCAAATGAAAACAAACAACATTATGGTTATTTTTTGTTATTAAACAATAATTTAATAACGAAAATATAACTTAAAACATCCGTATTTTAAATCACTAATACGTTTAACTTAAAGGTATCAGTACAATAAATTGATGTTAACAGACTTGCCCTCGTTGTACTTTCTGATAATATCTTTTAAATTTAACATATTCAGTCGCCTTTTTTGATAAGTGAAACAGGATTTATTTTTGACATTTTATTATCTCCCTTTATTCAAGCTCTGATTATACTTGTTCTGTTTAAATTATACCATACACAAAATACGGCTGTCAATTATTATTGCGCTGATTTTTTTAGTTTGTTTGATTTTTTATTGTGAAAATATCTCGCTTTACTATATATAGGTTATTAAAACGGATCACCTGTGCCAATGCTCTCTCCAAAAGTGCAGCGATAAGATGCAAAAGTGCAGATAAATCCGTATAAAGGCAAAAAATTCAGCCTTAAAATATCAGTATTATAATTCAGTCTCCTTTTTTGATAAGTGAGATCGGAGTTAGTTTTGACATTTGCGCAAAGACGGATATTGTGGAAACAGCGAAAAGAAGAAGTATAAACCCGATGGAGGTAAGTGCGCTGTAAACAATAGTATCGTTTGCCATCACACGGGTGGAGTTTGCGCTGACTATGCCCCAAACCGTGCCGATAATGCCGCCTGAAAGGAAGATTATCGAATTGGAGGTTATTGCGATAGAAAGGGACTTTTTCCAATGCATACCGCAGGA
>JAZRWQ010000063.1:0-7387 GCA_045599805.1 Eubacteriales bacterium
TATTATAATAGGTTATAACGTAAAAAGCAAGATTTTATTTAAAAAAATTCATTTTTTTATTTTTTGAGCGCTCTGAGCGAGTTTGCAACGGCAACGAGGCAAACCCCGACATCGGCTATAACAGACAAAGACAGCCACATATAACCGAAAAGCCCCAGCAACATTACAATGACCTTTACTGAAAGTGTAATGACAATATTCTGCAAAACAATACTTTTCACACGTTTGGAATGCTCTATCGCCTTGGGGATGTGATTTATATCGTCGTCCATTATAACGACATCCGCCGCCTCGATCGCCGCATCGCTGCCGACACCGCCCATGGCAATGCCTACGTCAGCCGCAGTAAGAACGGGAGCATCGTTTATGCCGTCGCCCACAAATATGCTGCTGCCCTCACCCGTTTGTGCATATTCCTCAAATGCGGTCACCTTATCAGCCGGGAGCAAGGACGCCTTATATTCGCTGATGCCCAGCTTATCCGCCGCAAGCTTTGCGCTTTCGTCATTGTCGCCGGTGAGCATTACGGATTTTACCGACATTCCGGAAAGCTTAACCAAAGCTTCAGATGCACTTTCCTTTACCAATGACTCAAGACGGATGCAGCCGAGATATTTGCCGCTTCTGCCGACATATACGACAGTTCCGGGCTTTGTGCATTTTTTATAACGTGGCAGCCATTCGCTCATAAGAGACGAATTGCCGGCGATAAACCATTGACCGTCAAGACATGCAAGCATGCCCTTGCCGGGTATTTCCGTTACCGAATCGGGCTTTACGGAAAATCCGCCGTAAGCACACAGCGCCTTTGCAATAGGATGATTGGACTGACATTCGGCAGCACAGGCGGCATATAAAAGTTCCGTTTCGGGAACGCCCCTTGCCGGAGTGAGTCCGGTTATCTTAAAGGTACCGTCGGTAAGGGTGCCGGTTTTATCGAATACGGCAAGGTCGGCCTTGGCAAGAAGGTCTATAAATCCGGCGCCCTTTATAAGTATACCGCTGCGGGATGCACCGCCTATACCGGCAAAGTAAGCAAGAGGCACACTTATGACAAATGCGCACGGACAGGACACCGTAAGGAATACGAGAGCTCTGTAAATATATCTTGACAACGGCGCTTTGACTATAAAAGGTACGACAAAAGCAACTATAAGCGCAAGGCATACGACGATTGGCGTATATATTGCGGCAAATTTCTTGACGAAGCTTTCGGTATTCGATTTGCGCGATTCGGATTCCTCGACAAGCTTAAGTATTTTTGCAACGGTAGAGCAGCTGTATTCGCTCGATGCACGTACACGCAAAAGTCCGCCGAGGTTTATGCTTCCGCCGAGCACGCTGTCGTTTTCCTTTTTGAAAACGGGCAGACTTTCACCGGTAAGCGCCGCGGTATCAACATTGCCGCTGCCGGATACTATTACGCCGTCAACGGCGATAAGCTCGCCTGCGCGCACCTCGAACTCATCACCCTCAACCACCGTTTCGGGAGACACCTCGGAAACGCTTCCGTCCTTTGCAATCAGGCGTATTTTATCTGCACGGATGGATGAAAGCTCGCTTATTGCATCACGGCTTTTATCCACCGCGATATCCTCCAAAAGCTCACCCACCTGATAAAACAGCATAACGGCAACCGCTTCGACATACTCGCCTATTGCGAAGGCGCCGAGAGATGCTATAGTCATAAGAAATCTTTCACCGAGCTTATGCTCGTCAATGATTTCCATTACGCTTCCGTATATAACGTCGTAGCCTATGATAAGATAGGCGACGCCGAGTATGATCATCTTCATTATGTTATTCACAAATGAAAGATAAGAAAAAATGCCCAAAAATAATGCTATAAAAATTCTCACATAAAGTAATGTTCTGTTTTCGCCGTGATGTTCATGCTCACCACAGCATCCGTTTTGCTCGCTCATGATTTACCTCATTTCATTTTTGAAAACTGCGCTATTGCTTTTTTCAGATTATCAACGGTTTTCTGCTCATCGGACTGCTTTATGCCGTCTACCACGCAATGCTCGATATGGTGTTCGAGCACCAGTCGAGCTATACTTGTAACGGCGGAATTGACCGCGGAAAGCTGAACTATTATATCTTCACATTCCCTGCCGTCGTCCACCATGGTTTTTATTCCCTTTATCTGCCCTTCCACACGGGATAAACGCGATTTAACATCATTTTCATATTCGTCTGACATAATGCGCCTCCTTTGCAATTATACTATACCCCAGTAGGGTATATTTTTATTATACTCAATAATAAACAGGTGTCAATATAAATCTTGTTGAAGTTTTGCAAAAACGTGATATAATGAAGTCAAATAATATATAGGAGGCAAAATAAATGGGCAAAAGAATATTATGCTACGGCGATTCCAATACCTGGGGCTATATCGGAGGCTCGGGACAAAGATATTCATCCGATATCAGATGGACCGGCAGGCTTCAGAAGATGTTCCCCGAATATACTATTATAGAAGAGGGCATGAACGGACGTACCACCGTTTTTGACGATCCCCTCACTCCCGGATGCAACGGACTTACATATCTTACCCCCTGCCTCATTTCGCAGGCTCCTATCGATATGGTGATAATAAGCATAGGCACGAACGACCTTAAATGCGTTGCAGGGCATAAAGCAGGCGCCGCCGCACAGGGTGCCGGAATGCTTATTGCGAAGACAAGAGAAATTTTAGGCAAGGACATTCCCATTCTTCTCATATCCCCCATTTGGATAGGATATGAAAGAAAGGATCAGGGCCCGTTATGGGTACTTGACGAAAGCTGCTACGAGCAAAGCCGCATGTTCCCCTTCTTCTTCGGTTCTATCGCAACCCAGTACGGCTGCTACTTCCTCGATGCGCAGCAGGTTGCCGAGCCGGGACATACCGATGCCGTTCATATGGACGAAGCCAATCACGCAAAGCTTGCCCAGGCTGTTGCGGATAAGATAAGAGAGATACTCGGCAATGAGTGATAACAGAATAAAATATCTCGATATAACGACAAATAAAGAGACACTGCCTCCTGCGCTGAAGCTGTTTGATCTTACGGGCAAGGTCGCAATAGTTACCGGCGCTTCCTCCGGACTCGGCAAGGAGATGGCAAAGGGGCTTGCAATGGCAGGCGCGACCGTACTTCTCGTTGCAAGAAGAGAAGAGCCGTTAAAAGCCACAAAAGAAGAATTCAAGGGGCTTGACGTAGACTATTTCTGCGCCGACGTTTCCAAATCGGAAGACGTTAAAGCTCTTGTTAAAGCCGCACTCGATAAATACGGCAAAATAGACGTGCTTGTAAACGATGCAGGCACCACCTTCCGCTGTTCGCTTGAAGAATTCCCCGAAGAGGAATTCGACAGAGTTATGAATGTGAATCTGAAGTCCTGCTTCTTATGTACGAAATACGTAGGACAGGTAATGCTGAAACAGGGCAACGGAAGCATTATCAACATAGGCTCGGGCGCAGGCGCGGTTGCCATTCCCTGCTCCGCCGCATACTGCGCAAGCAAGGGCGGTATGGTACAGCTTACAAAGGCCGCCGCAATCGACTGGTGCAAAAAGGGCGTAAGAGCAAACATCATTATGCCCGGCACATTTTATACACCTCTTTTGCAGGCCTGCATAGACAAAGAGCCCGACTATGCCGACAAATGGCTTGACAGACACCCCATCGGACGCTTCGGCTACCCCGAAGAAATCGTCGGAATATGCGTATACCTCGCAAGCGACAACTCCAAATTCATGACCGGCAACGTGATATTCCTTGACGGCGGCGGCAACGCAACATAAACCAAAACTCGCATCTTATGGCGGTGCAGCATAGGGATAAACACAGCCGTTTCGGCGATTTTTGCCTAACGGCTGCGTTAAAAACCTCGACCATATATATCCATTATGCTCTTGGTTTTTGCCTTGCCGTAAAACAAAAATCATCCGAAACGGTAGAATTAAAGGAATCTGTCAATTAGACAGATTCCTTTTTAAATTATAAAGTTCTGTATTTCTCCCTAAGTCGCCCCGCCTTAACGATGCGAGTTTTTTATTTTTATTTCGTTATTGAATACCACAATGCCGTCATCCTTCTTCTGAAACAGTATTTGATTTTCCAGAAATGAGGCGGTGGACTTTGCCTTTTCATCTATTTTATACAGGCAAAATCCCAGCGCCGCAGAGAGAAGTATTGACAGGATCAAAGGATATATTATATTTCTCATTTACACCACATCGTTTTCATAAAGTATCTCGGCAATGGCCGCCGCCATAAATACGGCGGTGCGTTTTGCTTCGGTAAGGGTATTGCCGCAAGCTCCCATCTCCACAAGGACGGAATTAGGTGTGCGGCGCTGATTGAAATCCGAATATTTTAAATTCACGCTTCTTGTTATACCGGGACAGTTCCTTTCAAGAGTTTCCATAAGTGTTACTCCGAAACGAAAATTATCCTCGAAATACGGATTTTCGGGATAATCTCCGCCGCCCGTACCGACTATGAGCATGATCTGCGCGCTTTCAAGCCCATGCACATCGCTTACCGGACGATAGCACACGCTCTGATCATCTATTATTGCATCGCGGTGCATATCAATAACGACTTGAATGCCCGGATATTTTTCGAGGTATTCGTCTATGACCGACAGCGACTGATTATAGGCATCGTTATATGACTCGTCAAGCCTTTCTGTGCATTGCACGGATTTTATACCGAGTGCATCGAGTGCGTCACAAAGCGATTTACCGACTGCCGCAATGTTCATTTCGTTATCGAGAGAACGCATCTGCGACTCGGATGTATAATGATCGCCGTCACTATAGCTTTCACTGGTATGCGTATGATATATAAGAACCTGAGGGCCTGAATTTTTCTCTTTAAAACGCAGCTTTCCTCTCATGAGGCTGTCAGTGTCAGGTGTCTGTCCGCTCTGATTTCTTATGTAAACCCCGTTGCAGAGATATGTATTCTCCCCTGCGGCTTCGGGATGCAGGTCTACCGTTTCTATCGGATATCCGTCCCGTTTTTCAAGCTGCTCGTCCTGAAAAAGCGATGCCAGAAGCTTTGCGTATTCATCGCTTAACGAACCGGATATATCCTTTGCCTTTTCATAATAGAAGTTTTCCGTCCAGTCGCTCTCGATAAGCTCGCCGTAATAGCCCATATCACCGGTAAAGGAAGGCATGGCAAGCGCCATAAGCAGACGGTTCGAAGCAAAACCGAAGCCGCCCGTGCAGGGAAGCGCCCCGGCAAGGATGAGCCCTGCACCGAGCGCTCCGGAGCAGATATTGATAATCACGGCAAACAAAGTGCAAAAACCGACAAGCCTTATCGCAAGTACTTTTAATGTCCTCATTTTTCACCAGTCCGAATCTTTTTTTACATTATTATTCGGACGTGGAAACGATTATGCCAAAAGAGAGGTCATATCCTCAACGGTAAGCTTTTTGTGGATTGCCTTATTTATCGAAAAGCCTATAAGCCTTGCCGCCTTATTCACTATCGCATCGATATGCTTCGGGGTTACGACAAGACTGCCCTGGCTTGACGGCAGATTTTTCTCTATTATTCCGTCGCCGTCCTGTCCTTCTTTGATAAGTGAGCCGACGATATCCTTTGCAAGCGTACCTGCATCTATTACCATCGGAATACCTATCGTTACCACGGGAACGCCCATTGTTTTGGGGGATATCTCAAAACGATTATTGTTTATGCCGCTGCCCGGCACTATGCCGGTATCGGTAAGCTGTACTGTGCGCGCAAGGCGTTCTGCCTTGCCGGACATAAGCGAATCTATTACAATAAGCGCATCGGGAGATATTTTGTCCGCCACTGCCTTTATTATCTCGGCGCTTTCCACACCGGTCTGCCCGAGAACTCCCGGCGCTATTGCCGCCATTTCGCCAAGGTTCAGCGACTGATACAGCGTATTCATGCCGCGCTTTATATGCCGGCTCACTATTATATTTCTTACCGACATGGGCCCCAGCGCATCCGGAGTAACGCAGGTGTTGCCAAGTCCAACTATAAGCACGTTTTTATCCCTGCCGTCAAGCAGCAGACTAAGCTCATTTGCGATACAGCTTATAAGAGAAAGGAATATATCGCCGTCCGCCTCGGTAAGCGACGGGCAGAATACCGTTGTGTATCTGCCGATTTCACGTTCAAGCTTCAATGAGGCTTCTTTTGTTTTTATTTCAATACGGTTCAGGCGGACGCCCATGAACTGCGCATCCTCGCTTATAACGCCGTCTATGCTTTTATCCATTCCGTGCACGCTTTCGTACACAAGGTCAGTGCGTATATCGCGCAAAATTCCTCACCTCTTTACCTATTCTTTTACACAAACATTTTTTTATGCATAAAAAGCAAAAAATACTTGACATTTAAGGCATTATGCCGTTATAATAGTAAGCACTGATAAATTATTATTTAAGGAGTTGTTGGTTTTGCCAAACATTAAATCTGCTAAAAAGAGAGTTCTCGTAACCGAGACTAAGACTCTTCGCAATAAAAGCGCTAAGACTGCTATGAAGACTGCTCTTAAGAAGTATGATGCTGCTATCGCCGAAGGCGACAAGGAAGCTATCACTGCTGCTTACAAGCTGGCTGTTAAGTCTGTTGACCAGACTGCCGCAAAGGGCATCATCAAAGCCAATACCGCTTCCAGAAAGAAATCCCAGCTTACCAAGAAGCTGAACGGCGCTATCGCCTGAGTTTCCGATTTGAATTTTTCAAGTCCGGCCCACAGCCGGACTTTATTGCGTTGTACCGATATTTGAAGGTGGAATAATGCAAAACAAAAAAGAACTGCGCACAGAAATAAAGCGAAAAATAAAAGAGATCCCGGAAGAGGAATTTATAAGCATAGGCAAAAAAATATTTACGCGCATACAAAACCTTGAAAGCTACAAGCGCGCAAATAATGTTTTTTGCTTTGTTTCAATGCCAAGCGAGCCGTACTCCAAAGATTTTTTAAAAATCGTACTTGAAGACGGAAAGAATCTTTATACACCCAAAGTTACCGATGACGGCATGATCGCCGTTAAAACGGATAATCTGGCATTAAATGAAGGCCGCTTCGGGATATTCGAGCCAAACGGGAACGAAGACGGATCGGGAAATATCGACCTTGCGATCATCCCCTGCCTTGCCATGGCGCAAAACGGCAAACGGCTCGGACGGGGCGGCGGATACTATGACAGATTTCTGGCGAAATATAAAAAGGAGTACATCGCGGTATGTCCCGAAGCACTTTTGTTAAATGATCTGCCTACCGAGACGCACGACAAACCCGTAAAAATCATAGCCACCGAAAACAGAATAATAAGAATATAAGAATCACCTGACATAAGGCGGGGCTACTTAGGGAGAAATACAGTACCGCTGAT
>JAZRWQ010000064.1:0-5244 GCA_045599805.1 Eubacteriales bacterium
GAGGGCGGAGAAAGTCATCCGCATTTTGAAGAATACCTTCTTGAGTTCAGAGAACATTACAAGCTTAATTCAAAAAACAAAACGAGACCGTATGACGGAATAAAAGAATTGCTTTGCAATCTCAAAGCCGCCGGCATTAAAACGGCGGTGCTTTCCAATAAATTCGACAGCGCCGTAAAGGAGCTTTGCGACTACTACTTCAGCGGGCTTTTCGATATCTCCGCCGGAGAAAAGGAAGGCGTTCGTAAAAAGCCCTATCCTGACCTTGTTTTATCTATTATAGACGCCCTGCAAGCATCTGCTGAAAAGACGGTTTATGTAGGTGATTCCGAGGTAGACATAGAAATGTCGAATAATTCGCATCTTGACTGCATCGCCGTTACATGGGGATTCAGAGACCGAGAAACGCTTGAAAATTGCGGCGCGAAGGTTTTTGCAAACAGACCGTGCGATATATTGGAGCTTATAAAATAAGCCGACAAAAAATACTTAAAAAGTAAATTTAGGTATTGACAATAAGCTTAAAATGAGATATACTTTATAAGCGTTTCGGGCATCGCACTTTATAGGGGTATAGCTCAGTTGGTAGAGCAGCGGTCTCCAAAACCGCGTGCCGAGGGTTCAAGTCCTTCTGCCCCTGCCAAATGCTGGTATAGCTCAGTAGGTAGAGCGCATCCTTGGTAAGGATGAGGTCACCAGTTCAAATCTGGTTATCAGCTCCATGAAAAAGCACTTGCATAAAGCAAGTGCTTTTTTTTAAATCGCGAAGCGATATATCATTATTCTGCAAAAATAAAAGCCGGGAAATTTCCCGGCTTTTTATTTTATTTTTCGTAATAGATTACTACCTTACGGTAAGGCTCTTCGCCTATGCTTTTTGTATTAACGTGCGGATAGTCCTGCAGGGTGGCATGGATTACACGTCTTTCATATGCCTGCATGGCTTCCAGAGTCATGTTTCTGCGGTTTTTAACTACCTTTTCAGCCATGCGAACGGCAAGCTTTTCCAAAGCGGCGGTGCGCTTCTGTCGGTAATTTTCAACGTCGAATTCGATGCGGGCAAACTGACCGTCCTCCTTGTTTACCGCAAGGGAGGTGAGGTACTGGATGGCATACATGGTTTCGCCGCGTTTGCCGATAAGCACGCCCATATTTTTGCCGTTTACGGAAATGCGGATTGTTTTCCCGCCGGGAATTACCTTGATATTATAATCGGTAACGCCCATAAGCTTTATTGTTTCCTCCACGAATTCCTTAGCCTTGAGGCTTACTTCGTCAAGCTCCTTGGGCTCTTCTTCGGTTTCAGCTGGAGCCGGGGCAGGCTTTTCCTTTTTAACCTTTTTTTCAGGCTTTCTTTCGGGTTTCTTTTCGGACCTTTTTTCCGGCTTCTTTTCGTTCTTCTTTTCGGGCTCTTTTTTTGCAAGCGGAGCATGGATAAGCTGACTTATTTCGTCATCCTCGCCGCAGGTTGCTTTAATTCTTGCAGGGGTGGAACCGATACCTAAAAAGCCCTTAAAGGGAGCATCAAGTATTTCTATGGATAATTCGTCTCTGTCAACGCCAAGCTCTTTTGCAGCGGCGTTTATGGCATCGTCGATCGTTTTTCCTTTTGCAATATATTCTCTTTTCACTTAGCTCACTCCTCCTCGCCGGGGATATCTTCCTTATCCTTTAATACCGGCTTACCTGAGGCCTGCAGCTTTTCGGCACGTTTCTCCTCGGCTATACGCTGCTGTGCCTTCTTGCGTTTTTCTTTACGGGCGGCTTCCTCCGCCTTCATCTGTTCAACATATTTCTCGGGGCTGTAAATCTTATTTATGGCGACAGTCTGTATAAGCATAAGCAGGTTTGAGCAGATCCAGTAAAGGCCCAATCCTGCGGGAACGGACATTGCGATAGCGTAGGACATATAGGGAGTAAGGAAGGTCATGAACAGCATCATGCCCTTGCCCTGCTGGGGCTCTTCATCCTGCATATAGCTCTGTACACCGGTTTTCTGCGATACGATGGAGAGGATGAGAGCGGTGATACCGGAAAGCAGAGGAATTATTACGAGCCAGGTTTTAAAGCTGGGTATAGGCAGAATGCCTATGATGTTTTTCCACTTTTCGGGTACCTGAGAAAGATTGAACTGGGACATTCCGAGGAAGTTAACCTTGAAATTTTCTATAAATTTTAAGGTGCTTTCGGGGATGATGTTTTTAAAGGATGCCGCGTTGTTCTGAATATAAGAAAGAGCCTTTATTTCGAAATCGGTGGATTTCAGGTTCATATTTGCGAAAGTCGCGCTGTCAAGCTTCTGTAAAGTAAGCAGAAGCGAATCCTTAAGCTCGGAGGAAATGCCGACGATATAGCTTAAAGGATGACGGATAACATTATAAATACCGATAAGTATGGGGAACTGGATGAGAAGACTTGAACAGCCTGCCGTGGGAGAATAGCCCTCCTCCTTAAGCTTGTTCATTTCTCTCTGCATTCTCTCGGGGTTGTCGCGGTATTTCGTCTGTATCTCATTGATACGGGGTCTGAATTTGAGCTGTGAAAGGGTACCCTTCTGCTGCTTTATACCGAGCGGCAGCATAAGTATCTTTGTGATAACGGCGATAAGGATTATAGCCAGACCGTAGTCGTTTACAAGCATATAGAGCCATTTAAACAACCAACCGATCGGGACGTTGATAATATCAAGTATGGAACTCAAACGGTTCACCTCCAACATTTATATCTGGGCACGGGGTCATAGCCGCCCTTGGAAAACGGATTGCATCTCAAAAAGCGCCACAAAGCAAGAATAAGTCCCTTTACCGGGCCGTGAATCTCTATTGCTTCCTTGGCATACTGAGAGCAGGTAGGATAAAACCTGCACAAAGGAGGTTTATTGGGAGAAATATTTTTCTGATAAAAGTTTATCATGGCTATCAAAAGCCTTTTCATACTATTTCTACCTCTACTCTTATACAAGTTGTGCCGAAACATAAATGGACGCGTAGTCGTTTATGCTCCGGCTGAAAGGCCATGTTCTTTTGCGATTTTACACAGATCGGCGTATATATCGGTGCTCTTTTTGTAGGGTGTGCGCACTCTGGCGACCAGAACGAAATCGTACCCCACAGGTAAATTCGGCGCAATCTGTGCGAATGCGGCCCGCAATACGCGCTTGGCGCGGTTGCGCATTACGGCGCAGCCTATTTTCTTACTTACGGTGATTCCCATACGCAAAGTGTTTTGCTTATTGGGAATATAATATAAAGCAAGACAGGGCGTAATAGCCGATTTACCTCTCTTATACGCCCTGATAAAATCTTTATTAAGTTTTATTGCCGTAAATAAGCTCATATCTGCTCCCGGTGCGGACCGATAAAAACAAATTTAGTGGGACAGGCGTTTTCTGCCTCTTGCTCTTCTGCGGGAGATTACGTCTCTTCCGGATGCGCTGTGCATTCTTGCACGGAAGCCGTGTACCTTGCTTCTCTGTCTCTTCTTAGGCTGATAGGTTCTTACCATTTTTTACACCTCCAAACGGTTTTTAGTTTATAACGTCTGCAAAAGCAGACTTTTACACGATAATAATGCTTATATATTATATACAACCCGTCTCATAAAGTCAAGCCTTTTTCAAAGTATGCATATTAAATCTTGCAATTTATTCGAAAATGGTTTAAAATAGCTGTGTAGGCGGTGATGACATGATCCTCACGATTGATATAGGAAACACGAATATTTGCGTAGGCGCATTTGAAAATGACAATCTCAAATTCTGCGCGCGCATGAAAACGGATAAATCCAAGCTTGCCGACGAATACGCCATCGACCTTAAAAATATTTTCAGCCTTTACGACCAGCCGGACAAGGTTGAAGGCGCGATATTCTCATCGGTAGTACCCGGACTTACCCCGATATTCAAAAGGGTAATAAACATGATATTCGGCGTAACGCCGATCGTTGTGGGGCCCGGCATAAAAACCGGCATGAATATAAAGATAGACAATCCGGCGCAGCTCGGCAGCGATATACTTGCCGATGACCTTGCCGCATTCAATATGTATACGGCACCGCTTATGGTAATAGACATGGGCACGGCGACTACCATTTCGATAGTGGACGAGCATGGCTCGATTCTCGGCGCAAGCATAATGCCCGGCATTTCGCTGTCCCTTAAGGCGCTGTCGTCAACGGCGGCACAGCTCCCCGAAATAAACCTTTCCGACCCCGGCGATATCATAGGCAAAAACACCGTGGATTCGATGAAATCCGGCGTTGTATACGGCGCGGCATCCATGGTTGACGGCATGAGCGACCGCATGAGCAAGCGCATGGGCAAGGAGATCACGGTGGTCGCGACCGGCGGACTTTCCGGAGCGATCATTCCCCACTGCACACGCAAAATAATTCATGAACCCGATTTACAGTTAAAGGGACTGTATATACTTTACAATAAAAACAAGTAAACTTTGATTTGCACTGTATCCATACGGAACAATAGCAAGGAGGTTTTCAAATTGGCAAGATTCAACACAAAGAAGATAGCCGGACTGGGACTGATAACCGCAATGGTAATCGTACTGCAGTTTGTAGGCAGCTTCATTAAATTCGGCCCGTTTTCCATTTCACTTGTGCTTATTCCCATTGTTGTGGGCGCGGCACTTTACGGCTGGCAGTCGGGCATATGGCTCGGCCTTGTATTCGGCGTTATTGTGCTTATATCGGGCGATGCCGCCGCTTTTTTGGCGGTAAATCCCCTCGGCACGATAGTTACCGTCATTATAAAGGGCATCGCGGCAGGCGCCGCCTCGGGCGCGGTTTACGGACTTTTGAAAAAGGTAAACAAATACTTTGCCGTTGCCGTTTCCGCGATAGTATGCCCTCTTGCGAATACCGGCGTATTCCTTATCGGCTGCAAGCTTTTCTTTATGCCGCTGATAACCGAATGGGCCGCAGGTGCAGGCTTTAATGACAATGTAGGGCTGTACATGATAGTAGGGCTGGTAGGTCTGAACTTCGTTTTCGAAATGCTTGTCAACATTCTGCTTTCACCGATAATTTTAAGGTTGATAAATTTAGGCAGCAGAAAGAGAATATAAATTAACGCTGACGGAACTCCGTCAGCGTTTTTTTGATGAAATAAGTGACGGAAGCAAAAATACGCCTTCCGTCACTACATTTTTTATCAGTTATTTGAAAAATTCCTCCGCCTCGGCATACAGCTTTAAGTATTCCTCCGCATTGTCCTGTGTAATTATTTCG
>JAZRWQ010000065.1:0-2554 GCA_045599805.1 Eubacteriales bacterium
ATCAGATGTTCGGCTCGCTAATAAAGAGCTATTTTGCGCAGAAAATAGAGAAGGATCCTTCAAATATAAAGGTCATTTCCGTAATGCCCTGCATATCCAAAAAGTCCGAAATCGATCTTCCCGGCATGGCTGATGAATGCGGTAACAAGAATGTTGATTACGTTATCACCACCCGTGAACTCGTAAGAATCATAAAGTCTGACAACATTGATATAACCAGGCTTGAGGACAGCGCTTTCGATGCGCCCTTCGGAGAGGCTTCCGGTGCCGCAGTCATCTTCGGTGTTACCGGCGGTGTTATGGAGGCTGCTCTTCGCAGTGCCTACTACCTTGCAACCGGTGAGAATCCTCCCATTGATGCTTTTAAGGATGTCCGCATCGCAAAGGGTTGGAAAGAAGCTTCATTTGATATTAAAGGCAAGGAAATTAAGGTTGCCGTTGTAAGCGGTCTGGGCAATGTCAGAATGCTTATGGAAGCACTTAAAAAGGGCACGGTAAAATATGACTTCGTAGAAGTTATGGCATGCCCCGGCGGTTGTTCTTCCGGCGGCGGTCAGCCGATAGATTTAAAATGTCATCTCGGTGAAAATATCGGTGCTTATCTGCGTTCCCTCGATGAGAAGGCGGATATAAGATATTCACATGAGAATCCCGACATAATCGCGCTTTACGAAAACTATCTCGAAAAGCCTCTGTCTCATAAATCTCACAAGTTATTGCATGTGGAGCATGTAGTAAAATAACAAAAAAAGGATGCGTATGCATCCTTTTTTTCGAAAAGTGATATGGAAAAAGAAGAATTACTTACAAAAAAACTTACAGAGAAAGCACAAAAAGCATATAACGCAGGTATTTATACCTTTACCGAGTTTCTTGATATGTACGAGCAGGAAATTTTCTTCTCCGTTTCTGCGAAACTTAACTATATTCCGTATGAGCTGTGGGGCGGAAAGCCCGACTGCGAGCGCAGAATGGTGCGCTTCGGCAATGAGGAAACAATGGGCTATGCGCAAAATTATCCCATATCCTGCGTGAAAATATCTCCGCTTTTGCAAAAGTTTGCCGATAAGCTTACACACCGCGACTTTCTGGGTGCGCTTATGAATCTCGGTATAGAGCGTGACAGACTCGGCGATATAGTTATCCGTGATAATGAGGCATACCTTTTCTGTCTTGAAAACATAGCGCCCTTTATTGCCGATAATCTTTCGCAGGTAAAGCATACGTCGGTAAAATGCGCAATAACCGAATATGAAGACAAGGAATCTTCTGAAGAAAATCAAAAACTTGTCATAAGGGTATCGTCGCCGCGGCTTGATGCCGTTATTGCAAAGGCGTATAATCTTTCGAGAGGCGACAGCGCGCAGAATATCATAGCCCAGCGTGTGTTCGTAAACGGCAGGCTATGCGAAAACGTAAGCCATACCTTAAAGGAAGGAGATATCATATCATTCCGCGGCAAGGGCAGACTTACCGTTACCGCTTTTTCCGGCATATCAAAAAAGGGTAAAAACATAATAGAAATCGAAAAATCGGTATAAAACCCGGATATCTTTCATAATCATTACCAAAAGGAATTTGGTGATGCTTCATGAAAGGTATAATAGAAGACAGGGCGGTAATACTCGGCAGCTTTATTGCTGAGCATAATGCCACGGTACGCGCGGCGGCAAAAAAATTCAACATAAGCAAATCCACCGTACATAAAGACGTTACCCGCGTTTTGCCGTCGATAAATAAGGAGCTTGCGGGAAAGGTCGCAACAGTGCTTGAAAAAAATAAGGCAGAGCGGCATCTGCGCGGCGGCATGGCAACAAAATTAAAGTATTCATTGCAAAAATAGCTATTTACAAATATGCGCAATGAATATATACTAAAGATAATAATTTCACAGGAGGAAATCAAAATGCTTAAAGGCGGTATTTTACATCCCCAGCTTGCAAACGTGCTTGCGCGTCTTCGTCACATGGACACTCTCGTTATCGGTGATGCCGGACTTCCCATCCCCAAGGGCGTAGAGAGGGTAGACCTCGGCTGGCGTCCCGGAGATCCGAAGTATCTTGACGTGCTTGAGGAAATACTTAAATATATCGTAGTCGAAAAGGCTACTTTTGCAGAAGAGGCAAAAACAGTAACTCCGGAATTTCACAAAAAAGCACTTGCTCTGCTTCCCGAAGGGCTTCCCGTTGAGTACGTTCCTCATACCGAACTTAAAAAGCAGTCCGAAAAAGCGCTTGCGATCATCCTTACCGGCGAATTCACCGGCTATACTAACGTAATTCTGCGCGCAGGCTGTGCATACTGATAAAAAGCTTTTTATATGGTGCGTTAAATAACGCACCATATTTTTGTGATATGAAGTATTTTCTTGAAAAAAAACCGTATCGGTTATATAATAAAAATACCAACATATAAAGGAGCGAGGATATGCCTGAAACCGAAACGGGAAGAGTATTCAATATTCAGCGGTTTTCTCTTGATGACGGTCCGGGAATACGTACCTGCGTATTTTTAAAAGGCTGTCCTCTTAACTGTGTGTGGTGTCATAACGGCG
>JAZRWQ010000066.1:0-3918 GCA_045599805.1 Eubacteriales bacterium
TGGCGGTGGGCTCATCGAGCACTATGATATCGGGGCGCATGGCGATAACGCCGGCGATGGCGATGCGCTGCTTCTGCCCGCCCGAAAGCTGGGATGGGGAATGTTCCCTGAACTGCTCCATGCCTACGGCGTTGAGAGCAAAATCTATGCGCTTTTTAATCTTTTCTCTTTCAAGACCGAGATTTTCCGGCGCAAAGGCAATATCTTCCTCAACTATCGAGGAAACTATCTGGTTGTCGGGATTCTGAAACACCATGCCGACCTTGCGGCGGATATCGTAGTAGTACTTTTCATCCTTGGTGTCCATACCTTCAACGGTAACGGTGCCCTCGCTTGGTGTCAGGATACCGTTCAGAAGCTTTGCAAGGGTGGATTTGCCCGAACCGTTATGACCGAGCACGGCGATAAACTCGCCCTTTTCCACATTTAAATCTATATTTTTTAGCACGGGTGGAGTTCCCTCATTATATGCAAAGGATACTCCCCTTACCTCAATGATACTCATTACTATTCTCCGAAAATATTATTTTTGCCATCTGCCGCTGCAGCCGCAGGGCAGGAATTTTCCGCTGTCCTCAACGGGCAGACACAGCTCTCCGACGTTTGCCTTTCCGCCGAATCTGTCGGTCAGAAGGTCATTTAACATATACTCTATAACGCCGCAGGAGAAGCCCGTTGTATACGAGCTTATAAGGAAAAACAGCGGTTCGTCCGATAACAGATCGGTCGTAAGCTTAATAAAATCGTAAAGCTGGTCCTCAAGCTTCCAAACCTCGCCGCCCGGGCCTCTGCCGTAGGACGGGGGATCCATAATTATCGCATCGTACTTTTTCCCTCTGCGTATTTCCCTTGCGGCAAACTTGCCGCAGTCGTCAACTATATATCGTATGGGCGCGTCTTTAAGTCCGCATATATCGGCATTATCCCTGCACCACTGCACCATGCCCTTCGACGCATCAACATGGCATACGCTTGCCCCCGCCTTGGCACAGGCAACGGTTGCCGCGCCGGTATATCCGAAAAGGTTAAGCACCTTTATTTCTCTGCCGGCGTTTTTAATAAGCCCGGATGCCCAGTCCCAGTTTGCGCCCTGCTCGGGGAATAACCCCGTATGCTTGAAATTGGTTGGACGGATATTGAAACCCAGCTCTCCGTACGATATTTTGAAATCGGGAATGTTTTTATAAAACTCCCAATGACCGCCGCCGGTATTTGAACGGATATAGTGTCCGTCGGGGCTGCGCCACAATGGATTTTTTCTTTCGGTTTTCCATATAGCCTGCGGATCGGGACGGATGAAAACATAATCGCCCCATTTTTCAAGGCGTTCGCCGCCGCTGCAATCCAGAAGCTTATAATCCTTCCATTTATCGGTATAAAACATATCTTCTCCTATATATCCAGAGTTTGCTGTACGGGCTGTCCCATATACTCCATATTGAGATGACGGCAGGCCGCCGGAGTTATGCATCTGCCGCGCGGAGTGCGGTTTAAAAATCCTATCTGCAAAAGATACGGCTCGTAAACGTCCTCTATCGTTGCGGCATCCTCGCCTATCGTTGCGGCAAGGGTTTCAAGTCCTACCGGGCCGCCGCCGAAGTTTATGTTTATCGAGCGAAGCATCTGCCTGTCGGTATTGTCAAGCCCCAAATCGTCTATTTCAAGACGCTGCAGAGCGAGCGTTGCGATCTTATCGTCTATAATGCCGTCGGTATAAACCTGCGCGAAATCTCTGACGCGTTTTAAAAGGCGGTTTGCGATACGCGGTGTGCCGCGGCTGCGTTTTGCTATGGCGCGTGCGCCCTCTTCAACTATCTGCATTTCAAGTATGCCGGCGCTTCTCTTTATAATGTCGGTAAGCTCATCCTCATTATACATTTCAAGGCGGAAAAGCATACCGAAACGGTCTCTTAAAGGCGCGGTCAGCTGTCCTGCGCGTGTAGTTGCGCCGATAAGGGTAAACTTTTTAAGGTCAAGCCGTATGCTTCTTGCCGAAGGGCCCTTGCCGATGATTATATCGAGCACATAATCCTCCATTGCGGGGTACAGCACCTCTTCAACGGAAGATGACAAACGGTGTATTTCATCTATAAAGAGGATGTCGCCGTCTTCAAGGTTGGTAAGCAGCGCCGCAAGATCGCCCGGCTTTTCGATAGCCGGACCGGAGGTAACTCTTATATTTACCTTCATTTCATTTGCTATAACTGTGGCAAGGGTGGTTTTGCCGAGTCCCGGAGGGCCGTAAAGCAAAACATGGTCGAGCGGATCGTTTCGCATCTTCGCCGCTTCGATATATACGCTTAAATTATCCTTTATCTTTTGCTGTCCTACATAATCGGACATCATTTTGGGACGGAGCGAAAACTCGTTTTCATCCATTGCGGTGAATGATGTTGTGATTATTCTGCTTTCATCATCTTCGAACATATTTCACCCTCCTTACTTCATGAGTATTCTCAGCGCGGCTCTTACCGTGTTTTCAACGTTGCCGTCGGGCGGACATTTTTCAACTGCCGCCTGCGCGTCCTGACGGCGATAGCCTAAAACGATAAGCGCGCTTACCGCTTCATCAAAGCTGCTGCCTCTTACCACCGAGGCGGGAATTTCGGCTGCCGGTGTCACGTTAAGCTTGGATACCTTATCCTTAAGCTCCATTGCTATTCGCTGGGCAAGCTTGGGCCCGATACCGGGCGCTTTGGTTATCATTCTCACATCGCCCGACACAACGGCGAGCATAAACTGCTCGGGCGTCAGCGACGACAGAAGCGTTGCGGCGACCTTGGGACCTACGCCGCTTACCGAGATAAGCGTTTTGAAGGTCTCCAGCTCCTCCATATCGTAAAATCCGTATAAATCCACGGCATCCTGCCGCACACCGAAATAGGTGTAGGCGGTCACCTCGCTGCCGGGCGCGCCGAATTTGGCTGCCGACATGGCGGAGGTCTGTACCATATACCCCACACCGCCGCAGTCTATAACAACGAAGCTGCCTTCGTTTACCGACAAAGTACCTTTAAGATAATAAAACATATTTTTCTCCTATCTTGCGGTTTTCCCGTCAAACAACGAGGAATGAGAAGAGTGCGCATGGCATACTGCCATGGCAAGTGCATCCGCCGCATCGTCGGGACGAGGAATCTTATCGAGATGCAGAAACATCCGCACCATTTCCATTACCTGTTTTTTCTCGGCACGTCCGTAACCGGTTATCGCCTGCTTTACCTGAAGCGGCGTATACTCGTAAACGGGTTTGCCGCTTTTCTGCGCCGCAAGAACGGCAACGCCCCTGCCCTGTGCAACCGTTATCGCCGTTTTTACGTTATTGTTAAAGAAAAGCTCTTCTATCGAAATGGCATCGGGATTATGCTTTTGCAAAAGCAGACAAAGCTGGTCGTAAACCCCTTCAAGCCTTGCGGCAAGCTCCATTCCAGCAGGAGTGGTCACCGTGCCGTATTCTATCATTCTGAATTTGCCTGCGCTGTACTCCACAACGCCGTAACCCACCGTTGCAATGCCGGGGTCTATGCCGAATATTACCATAAAGGCAACACTTCTCCTTATAATAAATCTATTATATAATAGCATAAAGCAAAAATTTATACAAGGGTAAACAGTAAAAAGTAACACTAATTTAATTTTATCATTTCCATTTAAGCCTTCCCCCTTGGGGAAGGGGGGACCATGCGACAGCATGGTGGATGAGGGCAAAAGCTTTGATGCGGTAGAAATACCGCACCCGTCCTCCTTGTAAAATGAGAAATGCTTGAAAGGTAAAAAAATATGGGGCAGTCATATGACTGCCCCGCGATAAGGCGGGGCGACTTAGGGAGAAATACAGTACCGCTAATACAAAAAGGAATCTGTCCAAAGACAGATTCCTTTAATTTTACCGTTTCGGATGATTTTTGTTTTACGGCA
>JAZRWQ010000067.1:0-31328 GCA_045599805.1 Eubacteriales bacterium
ATCGAGCCTTCCTTATTCACATGACCTACGATAAATACGGCAATACCCTTTCGCTTGGTAGCGCGAACAATACGCAAAGCACATTCCTTTACCTGCGCCATGCTTCCTGCCGAGGAGGCAACATCGGCAGCGCACACCGTCTGTATCGAATCTATAATGACCGCGCCGGGATCAATATTGTCGATAACGGCAAGGATGGCGTCAAGGTCGGTAGCTGACAGTACGAGCATATCGGGGTTATCCACCTTTAAGCGCAAGGCACGCATTGCTATCTGCTCTTTCGATTCCTCACCCGAAACGTAAAGTATCTTTTTGCCGTCAAGGGCAATACTGCGGCACATCTGCAAAAGCAAGGTGGATTTGCCGATTCCCGGATCGCCGCCGACAAGTATGGCGGAGCCGGGCACGATGCCGCCGCCGAGCACCCTGTCAAACTCGGGGATGCCGGTCACTATGCGGGAATAGGTTATATTTTCTATTTCGTTTATGGGCAGCGCCGTCATTTCATCCTCGGCGATAAATCCGGAAGACGCCGGGGCAATCTCCGTTTTTTCGGTTATGGTGTTCCAGCTTCCGCATTCGGGGCATCTGCCCATCCATTTGGAGGCAAGGTAGCCGCACTCGCTGCATCTGTAAACCGTTTTCTGCTTTTGTGCCATATTATCTATCCTTTCAGATAATTTAAAGTACCCGTGAATATGGCATACGCCATACCCTCGCGGTAGGTTTCATCCTTTAATTTTTCAAGCTCCTCTTTATTGCTCATGAATCCGCATTCAACTATAACGGCAGGGGGATTTGCCTCACACAGTATCCTGCTTAAATCGTTTCCCTCTTTTACTGCACGCTCATTCAGGGGCTGTAATCTCCGGCATATGCTTTGCCGTATGCTTTCGGCAAGCCGGCTGCTCTTTTCATTGTTCGATGAGTAGAAAACCTGCGCGCCGCTTAACGTTTCATTTGTAAAGCTGTTTTGATGAACGCTTATGACAACGGCGTTTTCAAAAGAGTTTATCAGTTCAACGCGCTTTGACATATCGGCGTTTTTATTGTATACATCCCAGTCCTGTCCGTCAAAATCGTCCGTCCGCGTCATATATACGCTGTATCCTGCGCCGGAAAACTTATCATAAAGCCGCAGCGCGATATCAAGGTTTATGTTCTTTTCAAATGTGCCGTCCTCCCCCACCGTCCCGCTGTCCATGCCGCCGTGACCTGCATCTATAACAATGACGGGCAAGGTAGCAAAGGCCTTCGCGCTTTTTGAGATACGCAGAAAGCTAAAGACAAATGCTGCGATGAGAATGAGCGCAAGCAGAGTTTTTATAATTATTTTTTTCATATCATCACCCATGACAGATTATGATATGAAAACGGCTTTTATTTCAGTTTTGATATTATGCGCAAAGTAAGCAGATCCATTTCCATCTTTTTATCCTTTGCAAAGCGCTTCATGTTATCGTCAGCCAAAGCGCAGTCGGAAATTATTTCGCGTATGGTTTCTATCGATACGTTTTTGCTGTTTTCCATGATTTTGCCGACCGCAAATGGCTTTAAACCCGTTTGGGCTGCTATGTCGGACTTGCCAAGGCCCTTTTCACACAGCAGCTTTACTATATACATACGGGTAAAGCTGTTGTATATACTGCCCATTATAACGGTATCCTCTTCCTTCTCCCACAAATCGTGAAGCATTAAGGATGCCTGCGACGTTTTGCCGGATATAAGCGCGTCGGTAAAATCAAATATGCGCGCATCCACCGTTTTGATAACGAGCGAATCGATAAGGGCGCGGTCAACTTTATTTGAAGCGCCGAAAAGCTTTGACATTTCGTTCGAAAGATTATTCATGCCGTTATCGGTAACCGACAAAAGATACTCGGCGTCCCGGGCGCTCATCTCAACGTTTTCCGCCTTTGCATGACGCAGTATCCACGTTATAAGCTCACTTTGCGTGCGCTTATCGGCGCGCACCTCAAGAGCGCCGGGAAAAGCCTTTAAAACCTCGGCGGCAAGGTTTTTCGATACCTGCGAAAGGGTATAGGTGCAGTCGATTATGATAACGCACCAGTCCGGGAAAGAATCCTTCATTTCGTTAAACGCCGCAACGATTCCCTGCGCGCCTATGGACGACACGTCGTCGCTGTCAAAGCAGGATATCTGCATAAGCTTTTTATCGGCAAAAACCGGGCCGTTCATGAAAAAGTCGTTGAAGGCGGTCAGTGTCAGGTCCTCGGCGGATACGCTCAGGTAATTGAAGGCATCGCCTTCGTCTATACCCAGCGCCGACTTTATTTTGCCTATATAAAATTTTTTAAGATATTCCTCTTCACCGGTGAAAACGTAAACACCGGAGATATTATTCGAGGCGAGCTGTGATTTTAATACGTCAATGCTCATATCTTCTCCCTTTTTATACTGAATTTACCGTTTGCGTACAGAGTACATTCACTTATATATCCTCTGCCGATAATCGCGCTTTTCCCGGGCGGAAGAGATGTGTCGTTAACTATGACGCATCCTTTTGGGAAGCTTCCGACCTCAAGCGCATCCGCATCGCAGAATACAAGATCGGCCTTTATCTTATCGGGAAGCAGGTTTGCCGAATAGGTGTTCATGAAAGAAAACCCGTTATGCTTATAGATGAAATACATACTGTCGGGGTAAAGTCTGCCTCTGCCCGCATAGACGCCCGACACGCATACACCGCCGCCGTCACCGAATGATACGGGTGCATCGGCGCATACCACCTTTATATTTTCATCTTTTGCCATATCTATTATATCATATTTGCCGTCATCTTCAATATCGGGCAGAACTATTGCGCGTGTAAGATGATTTTTTATGACAAACTCCGCCGCCTTAATGCGTTCTCTGTTATAGTTTCCCAGCACGTAGTATTCGCAGCGATCCACATTCATATCGTTCATGACGGTGTAAAGCTTCTGCGCGGATATTTCGCCCTTGCAGTCAGACACCGTTATTCTGCCGCCGTCGTTTATATACTGCAATGAAAGGCTTGTGCTGTTTTCGTTATAGATATACACTTCCCTTTTATACGGCAGACAGGACATCACAAAGGATATGATAAAGGTGAGCGCGATAAGGGATATGCCGAGGCGGCGATTGAATTTATCTTCAAACAGATAGAAAAGCAGAGCAATGAACAAAAGGAATATAAACCAGGCGGTAAGCGGCGCTTTAAAAAATTCAAGCGTCGTTACCCTGCTTCCGTAATAATTCGCCGTCAAAAGCACAAGCTTTGAAATCGGGCGCAGCAGCCACGCGGCGGCCGCGGACAGTCCCGGTATAAACCCGACGGCGCAAAGAATAATGCCGCCGGAAATAAGAAGATATGCAAACAGCTCCATGAACAACCCGGCAGGTATGCCGAGCCACGAGCACCGGCCGAAATAAAGTATCTGGGCGGGCAATACCGTAAACGATGCGCAGAAGCACACCGCCGCCGATTGCAGTATCTTTCGGATAAGCAAATATTTTATTTTAAGTAAGTATTCATTTATTAAGGGATAGAAGAATATTATGCCGAAGGTCGCCGCACAGGAAAGTATGAATCCGGCATCGAAAATCATAAACGGCGACAGAGTAAAGCATATTATAAAGGCAACGCCAAGCGAATTCAAAGACTCGCTCTGTCTGCCGAAGATAAGCCCTATGTATATGGTAAGCCCCATTATGCCGGCACGGCATACCGATGGAGAAAATCCGGCGGCAATGCAGGTGAGCGCAACGAAAAATATACATATGATCTGTTTTAAAAGGCGCGGCATATTTATCTTTTTCAAAAGCGCCAGCATCAGTCCCATTATTACCGACAGATGCAGTCCCGAAACTGCCATGATATGTGAAAGACCGAGCGTGCGGAAATTATTCACCGTAGTTTCCGACATACCGTCCCTTCTGCCGGTAAGAAGCGACAGCAAAAACTGCCCCTCTTCGCCGCCTACCTTATCACATACCCTGCTTATATAGTGCTGAACGTGATATACTAAATCAAAGGGACTTACCCTGCCGTTATCCGACAGCTCATATTCCGTTTTCTGATATGCCTTAAGATATATCCCCTTTACGTAATCGGAGCCCTTCAAAGACAGGCTGCCGCCGCCGGGAATTTCCATTACAAAGTCGCCCTCTATAAAGTCGTCCCTTTCAACGGCATTTCCGAAATATGTAACGGCGCGTACCTTACCTTTTATTTTTACGGGCGTTTCCCCGTCATACGCCTCATTTATTTTTAATATACATTCATTGCCGCTTACCGATTCAACACGCGCGTTCAAGGTTAAAACCTTTCCCTCAAGGCGCGCATCGCTGCCGAAAAGGAAGGCGTTTTGAAGCGCGAATGATATGAAAACTGCTGCCATAAAGCCGGAAATGGCTTTCATGTGCACGCTTTTAAATACAAGTCCCAGTATAAAAACCAAAAGGAGGGCACCGATGATAACATACACGTAAACTATCGGCAAGAGTACGCTCAGAACAGCCGAAATTATTACGGGTACTGCCGCGGCAAGCGCCGGTCTTTTCATATCATCACCTCCCTTTTCTATATTTTAGCAGATTTTTTTTGATTTTCCAACAACATTCTGAATTTTCCGTTACAATTTTCGCCATGGCTTGACACAAAAATTCAACTTTGCTATTATTTTAAAGGAGGACGCTGTTTATGAAATCGATAAAAAAACTCACAACCAAATTCCCCATTATAACCTCCGTGCTTTTCGCAGCGATTTTTTACGGCATACTGCGCCTTGCAAGCCTTATTGCGCGGAATATACCGCTGGGCGGAAGCGAATACCGCGCCGAGCTTGTATACGAGCTTGCCGCCTCGCTGCTTATTACAGCCCTTACCTTGCTGATAGGTAATAAGGACGTTTTCACGCGCAGACGCACAGGCTTTTTCAAGGGGCTTATCCCTGCCGCCTACTTTATCGGCGTAAATATTTACAGCGGCATAACACAGATATCCTTATCGGTTGCTTCCAAGGCAGGATTGCAGCCGCCGATCGACATACTGTGCTATATACTCACCATGGCGCTCATCGGCGTTACCGAGGAATTTGCCTTCCGCGGCATCATCGCCGAAAACATATTTGAAAAGTACGGCAAATCGCCTGCCGGCGTTTGGCTTGCAACCATCGTTTCGGGCTTTATCTTCGGATTTTTCCATATAATAAACATCTGGTCGGTAGGCGGCGTATGGAATATACTTGCCCAGTGCATCTTCGCCACCTTTATGGGCATGAATCTGTGCGCGATATACTACCGCACGCGCAATATCTGGGTAAACGTTTTCGTGCACGCATTCGTTGACTTCTGCGGACTTATTACAAGCGGTATATTCGTAAGCGATACTGCTTACGGTATAATGCAGTCGTACACACTTTTACAGGTTTACGGCGCGCTGCCCTATCTTGCGCTGACGCTTGTGATACTGCGCCCCTCGAAAATGCGCGAAATACTCGGAACCTACCGCAAATCCACCGACAAAGAAACCCTTGCCGCCGCCCTCACCGCGATACTTATAGGCGTTGTTATCGCCGCCACCTGCATACTTATGGTGCCCTACACCATAAAAGAGCTGCCGAATATCCTCGACAGCTTCAAACCCTTTTTTAACTGAAACAGCGAAAAATAAAAGCACGCCCCCCGAAAAATATTTTCGGGGGCGTGCTTTGCGTTATTTAATCACAACGAAATGCGGTTTATTTACCAAACAGATCACTATGCGTACCGGTGCGCGAAAGAGTCAATGTCAGCACATTTTTCTCCACAGCGTATATAAGCAGCCAATCCGGCTCAACATGGCATTCACGGAATCCGTTATAACTGCCGGACAGAGCATGGTCGCAGTATTTGGTCGCCAGCGGTGTTTCGCTTGATATCAAGCGGATATATTATCAAGCGATTCGATATTCCGCCCACGCTTTATTGCTAATTTATAATCCTTTTTGAACTGTGTCGTCCATTGCACCTGCAAGCTCATGCTTTCAACTCCCTGAGAGCATCTTCAACGCTGAACTTTTTCGAGTTTTTATCTGCCATCATCTGACGAGCTTCCAGAATTGCGGCAACGGTTTGCGCATTCGGCGTATCGAGAGTTATTTCAAAGGGAATGCACCCCTGCCGCACCGACTGACGAAGAAAAATATTGAACGCCGTTGTCATATTAAGCCCAAGCGCGGCAAACAAGTTATCTGCCTGCGCCTTCAAATCGCTGTCAATACGAAAGCTCACATTTGAAACATTTTCAGCCATATTATTACCACCTTTCCTATTTGTGATTATACCCAAAACAAACGCTGTTGTCAAGCTATTTAAACGCTTTTCACAGTTTGTTTCAATGCTATTATATGCAAATCTTTATTAAATATTCCTTGTTTCGAAAAAGCACGCCCACGAAAAGTGGGCGTGCTTTGCGTTATTACTGATTACCGGGTACGGGGTTTCAGATTATTAGTTTGCAGGGGTGTAAGTGTGAGGAGCATAAATAACGGAGTATGATGCCAATTCACACGTTTTGCCGCCGCCTTCTGCAACGATTTTGAAAGTAAGTGTGATATTTTCATTGCAATCGGCACCAAAGAAGAAGACCATCTCTTTTCCAAAATATTCCTTTTTTTCAAAAGTTTTTCCCGCCGGAGATTTCGCCAGTTCTGTTATTGCGCCGTCTTTACATCGATAGTTGAACTTACAAAGCTCCAGACCTGAATCATTCAAAGTCTTGCGTTCCACGCCGGAAATGTCAGACCAACCATTAATTCCACCTGCATCATACATAAACGAATAACATGCATCAACTTCTTTATCAGCATAAACCTTCAAAGATACATTCAGATCTGTAGGTGCCGGACCGAGTTTTTCAGTCAAGTATTCTTTCACCTTTTCATAACCATAGTCTTTGCCATAATTGATTGTGAAAGTTTGATCTGCACATGATTCACTGATTCCAAACAGTTTTGGATTATCTATGCCTTTGATTTTTGAGTTTGCGAAAGTATTCTCCGCAAGTCCTGCAGTTAAGTTATGCCCGTCTACAAACTGCTCATTCAATAATTCTCCGTTTTTTCTGACGGTGGTGAACACATACGGTTTCAGAATTTCACCCGTTACGTCAAACGGAGAGAAGTCCTTGATCCAAAGCTTAAGTGCGCCGGTGCTGTCGGCATAGTTAAAGTAGCCGGCAGGATTCTGATCGGTTGAGGGAATGGCGTCTTTGCTTTCGGTTTCTGTCATAGCATTGCCGTTATGCTTTACGGCAACGTTCTGCAAGCCTTCGTCGATCTTGAGCTGAACT
The DNA here is from genome assembly GCA_045599805.1 of Eubacteriales bacterium. Taxonomy (GTDB): domain Bacteria; phylum Bacillota; class Clostridia; order Oscillospirales; family UMGS1783; genus JAZRWQ01. Next base: position 7,319 of record JAZRWQ010000067.1, read on the forward strand.
TCAACCCAATCTTCAAAGGTAAGGTTTAATTCATCAATGGATTTGGTTTCGTTTTTGGTAACCGTGCCGTTGGTAAGCTCCTTTATTACGGCATCCATATCAATGGCATAATTGATTTCGGTGCTTGTGCCGGTTTCGGTTTCGGTTGTGGTTTCGCCCTTCTTTTCCACGTTCAGAACGAGGGTGAGGGATTTATCGGTAGTAGTCTCACTGCCCTCAAATGCCTTATCAAATACGGCATTTGCAACTGCCGCAGGAACGGTGGCTTCCATATCAAGTCCCTGCTCTTCGGCGGTGGTTTCAATCCTCAGCGTTTCGTTGTCAGCAAGCTTCTTGGTCATCGGGGTAAAGGAAACGGCAAGAGGAGCAGTCTTGTCATAATCTGTACCGAAGCTGTCTGCTTCAACAGTATCCTGTGTGGCAACGAGGTTTACGCCGAATTCGATGAACAGCGCATTACCGTTGTCATCGGTCTTTTGCCCATTGTTTACATTGTAATCGTTGTCGTGGTCGGTGGGTTCCCAATAAAGAACTACGCCGTAGGTATTCTTGCTATTATCGCCGCTAACTGCGAGGTTGCCGTTTTTAATAAATCCGGTAAGATCGCCAAACTCTGTTCCGGCAGGGATGTCGGCTCTCGTTGTTCCTTTAAAGCCGCCGTCAACAACTGCTACCTTAATAACATCGGTAAGGCATTTCCCATTGAGATTATTGCAGTTATGTACGTTAAGAGTAAACGCATACTTGAGAGCAAGGTCGCCAAGGTTTTCAACGGTAAAGTTTTCGTAAGCGATAACGCCCGGCTCCCACTTGATAGCGGTGCCGTCCTTTGCAAGGAACAAGTCGGTTGAATCCTTAACAGCCGCATCGGTAACATTGGCGTTGGTATGCAAAAGCTCAATATCAAGGTTGCCGGCTGTGATAGTATTCTTGCCGCTTTGTACCGAGTCGGTAAACCATGCGTATGTAGTGCCCAGCAGCATGGCAAAGCAAAGTACAAGCGAAAGAACACTTACGAGCAGTGATTTCTTGGTGTTTTTCATTCTTTTAATCTCCTTTTCTTAAATTTTAAAAGTTTACTACATAATTTCCATTATGTTGCAAATAACACTCACGAAATCAGCGTCATTTCGTGTTTTGTAATTTCGTATGGGTGTTTTGTGTATCTGCGAAAAAAGTATTTACAAAACCAATATATTATGATAATATTAAATTACTCAAAACGAGAGTTTGCAACATAATGGAAATTATGCTGCAATTTTTTATTTTTACGCAAAAAAAACCGTGTACCCGAAGGTACACGGCCGGCGTCGGAACATAAAACGGTTTTGAGTTAGGGAGGACAAAACCGAAAATATCGAAAGGAGCTTCCGACGTCCATTATCTGCAATCGCGTACGGCACCACTCGTCCGCGATGTGCCCGAAATTACGCCGTCATTTTGCCGCCAAAGCAGCTCTGACGGATTTTTTTATTGTCCTGCGAAGGGTATCGTCAAACAGTATCTTCGCCTCGCCCTTTAACACGGCATCGTTAAGAAATGTTATCTTGCCGTTAAGCGCGGCAGGCAGTACGTTTTGGGCTTGCGCCAGACCGCCGCAGACATATATGTTTTCAATTTCCGACATATCGATGCGCGCGGATTTTGTAAGCTCTTTAAGAGCGACCGAAAGGGCGGAATTTATTTTCTTTGCATCGTCATCCGAGATATCGCATGAAAAGCTGCTTCCGGAAATATATTTCGCGTAGGGCAGCGTATCGGTAGCGTTTACGAAAAGCCTGCCGTTCACCTTAAGCGCAAGCTGACCTCTTGCGCCGATATCGCAAAGAAGAGCTATACCGGAGCGGGAAAGCAGATCGCTCTCTATCAGCGCCGACGTCATATCCGAGCCGATACGGTGATTTATCGGGCAGGGCAGAACAAATTCCGTTCCGTTTATTACAAGATGCTTGGTAAACACCCTTACATCGGGAGCGCTTTCATAATACAGTTCGTTTGCCTTGTAGCCGTGGATAAAATAAAGCGATGCGACCGAGCCGGATATTATACCGCACTTTACTCTGCTTTGCCTTACGCCGGCATCATTGCAGGCTTTTACTAAAAGATCGGCAGCGGCATTGGTAAGTATCCTGCAAAGGTCACGGCGGGCACCTTTCACCGATGCGGCGATGCGGCTTTCATCGTCGGCTCCGTAGGCGATAAGCGGATTTGCACAGCTGATCACGGTGAGCTTCTTTTTCGTTTTCATATCGTAAAGGGCAAGCTTTATAACGCCCGTGCCGATATCAACGACCGCGCCTATGCCCTTTGCGGATTTGTCGGCTTCCTTTTCGCTTTGCTTTTTCACCTTTGCAAGAGAGGAAGTGCTTGATATCTTTTCAAGCTTGTCCGCAATAACGGTGGCATTGCCGATAAGATGCACACGGCAGGCAAGGCGATAGCCCTGCTTTATGAATTGCTTTTCCGCATCGTCCGGCTCGCTCAATGCGCCGTCAGCCATTACAAGGCATTTGCCGCAAAGAGAGGTGCCGCCGCAGGTGCCGCTTACCTTCCAGCCGTTTACGAAAAGCACCTCGGAAACGGTCGGTGTGCCGCTGAATTTATATGTTTGTATGCCTTTATCGGAAAATACAACAAGCTCGGGCATCACATTCACCTCGAAATAAAAAAAATTATAAAAAATTGAGCTAATGTATGGTAATCTGCTACTATTTATGATACAATCATCAAAAAGAATAATATTGTCTTATTTTACTAAAAATTGTCTTTTGATACGGTGGTGGAATTATGTCGGAATTGGCACAAAATACGGATATAATAAAATATCTTGCGGGGCTTTGTAAGCTTTTGCAGGGCTTTACCGGACTTAATACATATATTGCCGATACTGAAGGGAATGAGTGGGACGGCAGGGAAAACAAAGACAGCGAATTTCAAAAGCTGTACCCGGAGGTTTTCGCCCGCGGGCTGCGCAAGGGTGCGATATCCACCTTTACTTTAAGCAAAGGGACAAGCTATATGCTTTTTCCGATAAGCATAGAAAACGACCTGTATTGCGGCATAATCGCCGGGCCGTTTTTCATTACCGATGCGCTTAAGAAAAGCCTGCCCAAGGCATACGGGCGCAATAAGCTTTTTACTGCATCGAAATCCATACCCGCGATAACGGAAAAGCGCACGAAGGAGATAGAAAAGCTTACCGATGCACTCTTTTCCGGCATAGTGCCGAGCGACAACCTTTCGAATGAAAGCGCATATTTAAAAACAAAGCTTTACGAAACCCTGCGCATATATAAGGGCACATCCAAAAAGACCGACCTTTCACAGTACCACGAAAAGGAAGAGCGGCTGCTGGCAGCCATAAAAAACGGAACGCTGATAGCGGTGAACGAAAGCATTATAGATATGGCGGCATATCTTGTGCATCTGTACAGCACCGACAGAAAATACGTAAAGTGCCGCTATATTGAGCTTGTGGCGATTATGTCACACACGGCGCTGTCAAGCGGCGCCAACCCCGAAATGGTTTTCGCGCTGAATGCCGATTTTTTAAAAAGGCTTGCATCGGAAAACAATCTTGACAAAATGAGCTTTATTTTAAGGGAGGCCGCCGAGGCATTCCATGATGCCTCTCTGTCCGACAGAGACAAAGGCAACCCGTATATACGCGATGCGCTGCAGTTTATCGGTGAAAACTACGGCAGCAGGATAACCCTTAAATCGGTCGCCGATGAGGTATCCTTAAGTCAAAGCTATTTCTCCACCCTGTTCAAGGACACCGTCGGCATGAGCTTCAGCGAGTATTTATGCCGCCTGCGCGTAGAGGAAAGCAAGCGTCTTTTATCATCGCGCAAATATTCGTTAAGCGATATCGCCATCGCCATGGGATTCCCCGACCAAAGCTACTACTGCAAGATGTTTAAAAACTATACCGGAACTACCCCCGGCCAATACAAAGGATAAAAAAATCCACCCATATGGGTGGATTTTTTGTCTTAATTTGTCTTAATTTGTCTTAAGATATTTCGCGTTTTTTCATAACCAGACAGTCGAGCAGGAAAAATAGTATCAGCGCCGCGAGGCCTATCGCGCCCATACGCGCAAAGTCGCCCCATGCGCTTGTAACTTTAAGCTCCATCGCAGCACCGAGTATGGTGTACTTCTGCAGCGTGAAATTCTCCGCGCCTGCCCACTGTACAAGAAGGTCGACAAGCAGATAAACAAGACTGCTCATCATTGTGTAGATAAGTCCGATTATCATTACGGGAACATTCTTTTTCATAACATCGGAAAGGAAGAGCAAAAGCTGCGTGAAGGCAATGGTGTCAATAAAATTGACAAGCATATACATTAAAAACTTGCCAATGCCCTCCCACTCGGCAACCTTATAGAATATCGCGGTAAAGCTCAGACCTATTACGATATTTATTATAAACACTACTGCCGCATAAACGCAGACGATAAGGGTATTTGCCATACAGCAGTTGAACTTATTCACACGGTAGCCTACAATGTTTTTTACATAGCCCGTGGAATAATCGACCGCAATAAACAAAAGAATAAATGCGCTTACGCAAATGGTATGGAAGTTAACGGCAAAAATATCGGTTATCTTGGTAAAGCCGTTGTAGGTTATATCATCAAGCGCGCCGGGGGTACCCATAAGCTCGACCAGAATCTGACCTTCAAGCAGTTCGGCAAAGAAGCCGAGCAGGGCTATGATTACCGATACGCCGATAAAAACATAGGTAAGGCGGCTGCGGAGCATTCTGTATAACTGCATTTTGAAATTATTACGCACGGTCTTCACCCCCTACAAGAGAAAAGTAGAAGTCTTCAATGCTTCTGCCCTTTATTTCCACGGTGCGCGGCGGCAGATTTGCATCGCACAGCGCCTTTATGATTTCGGGTGTTTTGTCGGTAGCGCCGTTTACTTCAACCTTGCCGTCAGCAATCAGCGCGTCAAATCCAAGCTTCGTTATAAGCTCAGCGCCCTTTTGCGCCTCATCCATGAGAATCTCCACGCGGTCGGTACATTCGTGCTCCAAAGCCTCCCTGCTTATTTCCTTAACTATCCTGCCGCGGTCGATAATGCCGTAGACGGTAACTATTTTGGAAAGCTCCTCCAGAATATGACTGGAGATTATTATGGTTATTTTGCGCTCCCTGTGCAGGCGGACAAGTATTTCTCTTACCTCGGCGATACCCTGCGGATCAAGTCCGTTTATCGGCTCGTCAAGCACCAATAATTCCGGCTCGCCTACAAGGGCAAGGGCGATACCGAGCCGCTGCTTCATGCCGAGAGAAAAGCCGCCGCTTTTCTTTTTTGCAACGCTGGCAAGACCTACAAGCTCGAGCAAATCCATTATATATTTTTCATCATACTTAATGCCGGCGCAGATACATTTCATCTCGATATTGGAATAGGCGCTCAGAGATGTGTGCAGGCCCGGTGACTCAATAAGAGTACCTACCTTTTTAAGCTCGTCGGTAATTTCGGTATTTTCCTTTCCGAAAAGGGAAAAAGCGCCCTTTGTGGGACGGATGAATCCGCCTATCATCTTTAAAATGGTGGTCTTGCCGGCACCGTTTCTGCCGATAAGTCCGTACACATCGCCCCTGTTTACGGTTATGCATACGTTGTCGGCGGCAACGGTAGTGCCAAAGCTTTTGGTTAAATTCGAGGTGGATAATACAGTTTCCATAATCCCTCCGCCGGCTTTATCTGCCGTACTTTTCACTTTGAGCCTTTATAAGCTCCGAATCGTCAAAATAATTTATCTTCATTGCGCTCTTAACTTCGGATAAGGTCTTTGCGGCGGTCTCGCGCGCGGCATCGCTGCCCTTCTTTAAGATATTGTATATCTCGGGGATATCCTTTTCATATTCCCTGCGTCTTAAACGGATAGGCTCAAGCATTTCCTGCATAACGCTGTTTAAGAATTTCTTTATCTTGACATCGCCCAGTCCGCCTCTCTGATAATGCGCCTTGAGTTCGTCAAGATTTGCATAATCCGGCATATATCTTGAGAACATATCGGGCGTGCAGAAGGCATCAAGATAGGTGAACACCGTGTTGCCCTCGATATGGCCGGGATCGCTTACCTGAAGATGGGTAGGATCGGTATACATGCTCATTACCTTTTTCTTTATATCCTCGGGGGAGTCGGAAAGGTAAATGCAGTTGCCCAGCGACTTGCTCATTTTAGCCTTGCCGTCGGTACCGGGCAGGCGCTTTGCGGCTTCGGTATCGGGAATGAGGGCTTCCGGCTCAACAAGCACGGGAGCATATACGCTGTTGAATTTGCGTACTATCTCTCTTGTCTGTTCTATCATGGGCAGCTGATCCTCGCCAACCGGTACGGTGGTTGCCTTGAAGGCGGTTATATCGGCCGCCTGGCTTATGGGATATGTAAAGAAGCCTACGGGGATGCTTGCCTCGAAATTACGCATAACTATCTCCGCCTTTACCGTCGGGTTGCGCTGAAGACGGGATACCGTTACAAGATCCATATAGTAGAAGGTAAGCTCGGTAAGCTCGGAAACGTAGGACTGAATGAAGATGTTTGACTTTGCCGGATCAAGTCCGCAGGACAGATAGTCAAGCGCTACCTCAATGATGTTCTGGCGCACCTTTTCGGGGTTTTCGATGTTATCGGTAAGCGCCTGCGCGTCGGCTATCATGATATTTATTTTATCATACTCTCCGCTGTTTTGCAGTTCCACTCTTCTTCTCAAAGAGCCTACATAGTGGCCTACGTGAAGTCTGCCGGTAGGACGGTCGCCGGTTAAAATTATTTTGCCGTTTGACATAGATATTCTCCTTTTTATCTCAGATAGAAGCCCCAGACAAAAAACGATACGATAAAGGCAAGTACCGTTCCCGTAAGAATATATGCGTTGGGACGTTTCTTTTTAATATAGCAAACCAAAAGGTATATAAGGCATACCCAGCCGATAATAACGGGAAGGATATACATTATATCACCTCCCCAAAAACTCGCCCGAAACGTAGTATTCCGCAAGGGAGAGCTTCTTTCTCTTTGTGATAAGTCTGTAGATAAACGCATACACGTCGTTAATATACAGAATGATAAACGCCGGAAAAATAAACAGGGTTACAACGGGATTATAACCGAAAGCACGCGCAAAGTCAAAGTGGATAAAGGCGTTGACGGCTCTTGTGCCGCCGCACCCGGGGCATAGTTTGCCGGTAAGTATATAACCTATGCACAAGCTTACGTCCTTTATGCTTTCGGGGCTTATGATGGCCATTATTCCAATCAGCAGCGCAAATAAACCTATACGTATTCCGGCAAGTATATTAAGAGTCTTCATATTTTCAAAAGCGCGGCACCGGCGGAAATTATCTGCGGGCACAGCTCATCGGCCTTTGTTTTGCTTTCACAGCGGCAGAGCGCGTATATCTTAACCTTGGGCTCGGTGCCCGACGGACGTATCATAAGCCTTGTGCCGCCTTCGAGGATGAATTCGGTTATATCGGCTGCGGGCAGTCCGTTTATGCCCTTTGAATAGTCATTGAGAGCTTCAACCTTTAATCCGCAGATGCTTTCGGGCGGATTATCGTTAAGAGATTTCATAAGCTTTATAACGTTTTCGGTGCCGGACACGGGGTCAAGGTCATACCCCACCGTCTTTTCCGAATAGCCGCCGTACATTCCGTAAAGCTCATTCAGCCGGTCGATAACCGTTTTGCCCTCTTTTTTCATAATGGCTGCCGCCTGCGCAAAGCAGTTGGAGGCGAAAACGGCATCCTTATCCCTTGCATAACCCTTGCCGAGATATCCGAAGCTTTCCTCGAAGCCGAAGACGAAGCGATTATTTTGGTCGTCGTGCCAAGCTATCTGCTCGCCTATGAATTTAAAGCCGGTAAGCACATTATAAAGCTTTGCGCCGGCATTTTCGCACATGGGGCGTACCATATCGGTGGAAACGATGCTCTTTACAACATAAGGCTTCTTCCCGTTTATTTTCGCGTTTTTTAAGCGGTAATCGCATAAAAATACGCCTATCTGATTGCCGGTAAGCATAACATATTCGCCGTTATGCTTAACCAGAGCGCCCTGTCTGTCGGCATCGGGATCGGTAGCCAGAATAATATCGGCATCTGTTTCTTTTGCCTTTTCAAGTGCCAGAGTATACGCCTGCGCCCTTTCGGGGTTCGGGGGATCGCAGGTGGGAAAATCGCCGTTTGGCATCATCTGCTCCTCGACGCAGTAAACCTTATGCCCGCGCTTTTTCAAAAGCTCCGGCACAAGCTTATATCCGCTGCCGTGAATGGGGGTATATACCACGGTAAGCTTATCGTTGCAGTCTTCGGTTTTGCCGATGGAATCGCTTACCTCGCTTAGATATTCCCGGTCGATCTCTTTGCCGATAATTTCTATCATTCCTTTATTTACGGCATCGTCAAAATCGGCAGCTGCTGCATTACACAGTATATCCTGGGACGCAAAGGATAGCACCTTTTTTGCCGTTTCGGGGGATATCTGCGCGCCGTCCTCCCAGTATAATTTATAACCGTTATATATCTTGGGGTTATGACTTGCGGTAATATTAACGCCTGCCGCCGCCTTTAATTTTCTTACCGCAAAGGAAACCTCGGCGGTAGGACGGATATCGTCAAAAAGATATACCTTTACGCCGTTCGAGGCAAACACGCAGGCGGTAAGTCGCGAAAACTCAAGGCTTTTATTGCGGCTGTCCCTGCCTACGACAACGCCGTTTTTTGCTTTGCCGCATTCTTTTATCATGTCGGCAACGCCTTTGGTTATCCACGAAACGGTTACCTCGTTAAGGCAATTTGAGCCGGCTCCGATTATGCCGCGAAGGCCTGCCGTGCCAAAGGAGATATCCTTCGAAAAGCGAAGCCTTTTATCGTCATCGGAAAGGGCGGCAAGCTCATCCCTCATTCCGTCAGACAAAAACGGGCAGTTTATCCATTTTTCATATTTTTCAGTATATGTCATATTAAACCTCATACAGTGCGGAAGCTTCATATCTTGATGCCGCCGACAAGAATACGTCCCTGCCCACCTCAATACCTTTTTCTTTAAGCACCTTTTCGGTGGCGGCATAGGCAAGGTCGGGCGTATTGTTATTCTGTGAAAGATGCCCCAGAATTATCCGCTTTGTGCCTCTTTCGACAAGAAGCGGCGAGAATCTGGCGCAGTCGTCATTCGAAAGATGTCCCGTTTGGGACAGTATCCTGCTTTTGAGCGCAGGCGGATATATTCCGTTTTTCAGCATAAATTCATCGTAATTCGATTCTATTACAACGGTATCGCTCCCGACGATAGCGCAGGCTACCTCCTTGGTCATAATGCCCATATCGGTAGCAACGGAAAACTTTTTAACCCCGTCGGTAACGGTATATCCTACGCTTTCCGCCGAGTCGTGCGGAGTGCGGAAGGAGGTTACCTTCATATCCGGGCAGGCAGCGGATGCGCCCGACGGCAAAACGACAAAGGTTTCGTCGTTTATATCGTAGCGGCATCTTGCGGCATTAAGGGTTGCCTCATTGCCGAATACGGGGATATTATGGTACTTCAGCACCGTTTCAAGCCCTTTCACATGGTCGCTGTGCTCATGGGTTATGAATATGGCGGCGATACGCGAAGCGTCCAGCCCCACCGCCTTCAAGGCACAGTTTAAGGTGCGCACCCCCACGCCGCAGTCGATAAGTATGCCGTAGGTTGAATTTTTAATAAGTATGCAGTTGGCACTGCTGCCGCTGCGTATCGTCATTATCTCCATAGATACCTCAAAAAAAGTCCCGAAACATAACGCTTCAGGACTTTAAGTTCAAACTGCTCCTTTTGCCGGTCTTACATCGGTTTCGGGTTCATCCTCAACCTTTTCTATGTCAGCCCCCAAAGCCGTGAGCTTTGCCACAATGCTTTCATAGCCTCTTTCGATATGATAAATATCTTCAACAACGGTGGTTCCCTTTGCGGCAAGTCCGGCAAGCACAAGTGCCGCGCCTGCTCTCAGATCGCTTGCGTGTACGGTAGCGCCGGTAAGCGATTCAACGCCCTTGATCACCGCCGTTTTATTATCCACCGTAATATCCGCGCCCATCTTGGCAAGCTCGGAGGTGTATTTGAAGCGGTTATCATAAACGTTTTCGGTTACGATGCTTGTCCCCTTTGCGATACATAAAAGGGTTGACATCTGCGGCTGCATATCGGTGGGGAAGCCGGGATACGGCTGAGTTTTGAAGTTGACGGCGCTTAACGGGCCGTCTCTTCTTACGATAACGGAATCGTCATACTCCTCACAGACAACGCCGGTTTCGGTAAGCTTTGCCGAAATGGAATCGAGATGCTTGGGAATAACGTTCTTGATAAGAACATCACCTCCGCAAATAGCGGCAGCAGCCATATATGTGCCTGCCTCTATCTGGTCGGGAATTATCGAATAGGTGCCGCCGTACAGATGCTCAACACCCTTTACCTTGATAACGTTGGTGCCGGCACCTCTTATATCGGCGCCCATGGAATTCAAAAAGTTTGCAAGGTCAACTATATGCGGCTCTCTCGCGGCGTTTTCTATAACGGTTGTACCCTTTGCCTTGCAGGCGGCAAGGATTATGTTTATCGTTGCGCCCACCGATACAACGTCAAGATATATCTCGGTGCCGATAAGCTCATCAGCCTTGGCGCTTACCATGCCGTATTCGACCTTAACATCGGCGCCCAGCGCCTCAAAACCCTTGATATGCTGATCTATCGGGCGTGCGCCGCCGAAGTTGCAGCCGCCCGGCAAATCGACCTGCGCGCGTCTGAAACGTCCTAAAAGCGCACCGAGAATATAATACGATGCGCGCATCTTGCGGCAGAGCGCACCGGGAGTTGTCGTTATGGTCATCGGCGTGCAGTCAACGTCAACGGTGGTCTCGTCAACGTACTTTACTGCTGCGCCCATCTTTTCAAGTATTTCAAGAATAAGTTTAACGTCGCTTATCCCCGGTATATTCTCTATGCGGCAGATACCCTCAACGAGTATTGCGGCAGGGATTATGGCGACAGCGGCATTCTTTGCGCCGCTGACGGTAACCGAACCGTGCAGTGGCTTGCCGCCCTTGATTATATATTTACCCAAAGCTCTATCCTCCGATAAAAGTCAGGAATACTTTCTAATATAAATTTACCTAAAGATACATTTTTATTATATATAAAAATATGTATATTTTCAAGTACTTTTTTTTAAGCGGCTTCACTGCGCGTTGGCAAGCCGGTAAACGGTGTTTTTCGGAACGCCGGTAAGAGAAGAAACCTTTTTTACCGCGGCACTTACCGAGTCGCCGCCCGAAACGTATTCGTTTATGAGGGTTACGATATCCTCATCGGTATATTCATTTTTGTCTTCGACATAACCCGAAACAACAAGCACAAATTCGCCCTTTTCATTTTCACCGTACATATCCTTTGCCTTTTCGAGGGTGGTATTTACAGTGGTTTCATGTATCTTGGTTATCTCCTTGCAGAGGGCGATATTCCTGTTTCCCAATATTTCATACATATCGCAAAGAGTCTTTTTGAGGCGGTGAGGCGCCTCGTAAAAAATTATCGTTCTCTCTTCGTATTTGAGTTTTTCCAAAGCCGACTTCCTCTGCGCCGAAACGGACGGCAAAAACCCCTCAAAGGCAAAACGCGAGGTCGCAAGTCCCGAAAGGGCAAGTGCGCTTACCGCCGCACAGGGGCCGGGGATAACGGTCACCTCCACGCCGTTTTCGTGACAGAGGTGCACAAGGTCTTCCCCCGGATCGCTTATGGCGGGCATTCCGGCATCGGTTATCAGCGCGCAGCTTTCTCCCGATAAAAGTCTTTCGAGAATGTATCCGCCGCGCTGTGCCTTGTTATGTTCGAAATAGCTTACAAGCTCTTTTTTTATTCCCAGATGGTTTAAAAGCTTTAAAGAATTGCGCGTATCCTCCGCCGCAATGAAATCCACACTTTCCAGAGTGGAGGCGCATCTTTGCGATATGTCGCCCAGATTTCCTATCGGAGTTGCCGTAAGATATAATTTACCGCTCATATTTTTCACCGTTATAGATAGCTTTGAATTCCTTTGTTTCCACACCCTTATCCTCATACAGGATAAGCGGCGGCAAAACCTTAAGCTCCGGAGAGCCTCCGCGCCGCAGCTCGCACAGCACGAGCGAGGGCTGTTTGTCTTTATATGAGTGCACAAAACGCACGGTTTTAAGCTCCATTTTATTTTCTCTGCCAATTACGGCGATATCCGAAAGACGGCTCGGGCGCTGGCATAAAAACATACTGCCGGAAAACCTCAAAAGCTTTGCGCCGAGCGTTATAACGTCCTCAAGACTGCACATATTCTCATGCAGCGCCGCCAGACGCTTTTCATCGGACGTGGGTATTCCGGCGCCGTTTTGCTTATAGGGCGGATTGCATACGACAAAATCATATTCACCGTAGTTCATTATTCCCTTTGCGTTTTTAACGTCGCCGCAATGCACCGTCATTTTATCGTCATACCCGTTAAGATGCGCGCTTTGTTTTGCCATATCGCAAAGCTCGGGCATTATTTCAAGGGTATCTATATGTTTAAGGGGCGTGCGTGAGCATAAAAGCAGCGCGATTACCCCCTGCCCCGAGCAGATATCGGCGCCGACGGCGTATTTTTTGACAGCACAAAAAGACGCCAGCAAAACGGCGTCGGTACCGAAGCGGAAATGTTTCTCATCCTGTATTATTTTTATGCCGCCGGGCAGAGAATCCATCGTCATAAATTTACCCGTATATGAATTCAGGGGATTTAACCTTTCGGATAAATCCCCTTAAAATCCGTTTTTAAGTATTTTTTACTCTTCTACTATGGCTTCTGCGGGGCAGGAATCTGCACAAGCGCCGCAGGAAACACACAGATCGGGATCGATAACGAATTTATCTTCGCCCTCGGAAATAGCCTCTGCAGGGCAGGATTCTGCGCAAGCGCCGCAGGAAAGGCATTCATCGGTAATTACGTATGCCATGTTATATATCCTCCTATAAATGATTTTAATTTCTAAGCTCTCGCCTTATCGATAGATATATTATCACATTATTTTGTTAAATGCAATATCATTCTTCGGGTATTTCTTCATTTGTTCCGGCAGAAAATACCGCAGCACTGCGAATAACGCGTATTTCGCTTGCTTTATACTCGCGCGGCGCGGCGTTTTCGTCCCCGTCACGTCTTACTTTTAAGGTGGAGCGAAGCAGACTTACCTCGGTAACATATCCCTTATAATCGGGAGTTTCAACAAATGAGCCAACGCCCGGCATATGCTTTATCATATCCTCATATGCATCCTGCTCGTATTTAAGACAACACATAAGTCTGCCGCAGGTACCTGAGATTTTGGTGGGGTTTAAGGACAAGCCCTGCTCCTTTGCCATTTTGATGGAAACGGGCATGAACTCGCCCAAATACTGCGAACAGCAAAATTCCCTGCCGCATATACCGAGGCCGCCCTGCATCTTGGCTTCGTCTCTTACGCCTATCTGCCTTAACTCTATTCTCGTCTTGAATCTCGCCGCAAGGTCTTTTACAAGGCCGCGGAAATCTATTCTGCCGTCGGCGGTGAAATAGAACAGAATCTTTGAGCCGTCAAAGGTATATTCAACGTCAACAAGCTTCATTTCAAGCCCGTGCTCGGCAATGGCGCTTTCACAAATCGCAAAGGTTTCCTTTTCCTTCTGGCGATTCTTTTCCGCCTTCTGCTTATCGGCATCGGTTGCCGTTCTTATTACGTTTTTAAGCGGCTGAACAACGGCGCTGTCATCAACCGAACGGTTTGCGGCAACGACCTGCCCCATTTCCATGCCGCGCGCCGTTTCGACGATAACGTCGTCGCCCACATTAAAGGACGCGCCGCCCGGACTGAAATAGTACATTTTGCCTACGTTTTTAAATCTGACTCCTACAACTTCCGTCAAATCATTTTCCTCCAAATATGCCGCAGCACAGGTCTGCCGCCGTTATGCCGGGGTTGCCGGCATTGTCAAGCCGACGCAGAGCCTTCTGCACGTTATCGAAAAACGGAGTAAATCCGTTATCGGGTTTTCCTGTAATCGCATTTCGGCGTATCCTTTCGAAAAGGGCATCGCCAAGCTCATTCAAAAGTGAACTCATCTGCTCTCTTTTTGGTACAGATGATATGAGAAGATATGTTTTAGCCTCGTCACCGATTAAAAAGGCGTTTATGATATCAGAAACCTTATCGGTATATTTTGCCTTTTTTGTTTCCGTTTCCCCGTCAAGCGAAAAGAGAGTCACCCGGGAAAGAACGGTGGGCAAAAGCTCGTTTTTGCGTTTGTCGCCCAGTATGAAGTAAACATTCTCCGGCGGCTGTTCAAGTATTTTCAGCAGGGCGTTCTGCGCCGCCTCGTTCATTGAGCAGGCGCCGTTTATGAAATACACCTTGGCATCGGCGTCATTCGGGCGTATGTAGGCATCGCTTCTGAGCTGCCTTATCGCATCGACGCCGATAAAAACCTTGCCCTTAAGAGGAGATATTTCGATAAAATCGGGATGTATCCCCTTTTTCATTTTAATACAATGGCGGCATACGCCACAGGCGGGGAAGCATCTCTTTTCACAAATAATCGACGCCGCAATATTTTTTGCCGCGTCGATATATTCCTCGGATACCAGTGCAAAAGCATGAGGTATCTTGCCCTCGGCAAACATTTTACCGAGCAGCACTTCAACCCTTCTGTTATGCTCTGTCTTTTCCATTAAAGCTTTTCAAATCTCTCTACGTTAAGTACAAGTACTGTCGCGCCGCCTACGGTTATTTCAACCGGATAAGAGGGGTACATGCCGGTGGCATAGGTAGAAGAGGCAGGAACAGCCTGGCTTCTCTTATGGCTGTACTTATGGATTATCTCCAAAATACCGTCAATTTTATCTTCTTCAGTACCTATCATGAAGGTGGTGTTGCCGGACATAAGGAAGCCGCCGGTGGTTGCCAGCTTAGTTACCTGTATATGCTCTTTGGTAAGCGCACGCATTACATCGGAGCTGTCATCGGAATTTACAATAGCAAGTATCAGTTTCATAAAATTACCTCCGTAAATTTACTCTTATATAATTATACTATACACATATATTTTTGTCAAAGCTAATTTGTATTCATCGAGGAATAATCAAGATAGCCGTCGGTGAAAAGCATCTGCCCCGAAGATGTTATCCATAATGCATCAACGCCCATTCGCCTGCACAGGATAACGCCCTCCTCGTAATCGGTAAGATAAAGGGTGGTCGCCATAAAGTCGGCAAGAGCGCTGTCCGGCGCTATTACCGTAACGCTCAAATACTGATCCGCCGGCATAAGGGTTTCGGGATCTATGATATGGCAGTAGTCCTTACCGTCAACGGTGTAGTATCGCTGATATCCGCCTGCGGTAACAACGGCGGCATCGGTTACGGATAAGGAATCAACGGTGGATGCCATACCGCTCGTATCGGGATTTTTAACGCCAACACTCCAGTTGCCCGCGCCCGAT
Organism: Eubacteriales bacterium; assembly: GCA_045599805.1. GTDB lineage: Bacteria > Bacillota > Clostridia > Oscillospirales > UMGS1783 > JAZRWQ01. Next base: position 22,858 of record JAZRWQ010000067.1, read on the forward strand.
TCATCCGGCTTGCCGGATGCGTACACATTGCCGCCGGCATTGATAACGAAGTTTTCAAAGCCCAACCTTTTAAGCTCTTCGGCAACCTTCTGGCAGGCATATCCCTTGGCTATCGCGCCTACGTCAAGCCTCAGCCCGGGATCGTTTAAAAATACCGTGCCGTTATTTTTATCTATTACGATATCGTTTATATCCATACTGCCCGAAGCGGCGGTAAGTATGGCCTTGGAGGGCACGGCGGCGCTCTGCGGATCGGCAAGGGCACGTTCGCGGTAGTTATGCCATACCGCAAGCACGCTTCCCATGGCAATATTTACCTTGCCGTTGGTTTGTCTGCAATATTCCACCGCATCCTCGATAAGGTCGATTATCGCGGCATCCACCTTTACCGGCTCTTTGCCGGCGTTATCGTTTATCGTTTTAATGTTATTTATTCCCGGATAGTCATTATATATGTCAAAAAGCTCGTGATAATGCAAAAAAGATGTATGACAGGCGGCGGCATATTCATTGAATGCAGTCGCATCCGCCGTGTAACCCGAAAGGGTTATTACCGTATCAAAGGTATCCATAAAGGAGCCGGAAAACTTCTCGGTTTTTTTGCAGGAGCATAAGGCGAGCATGACAAGCACGGCGCTTAATACCAATGCCGTTACGCGAAGTATAGGTTTACGCACTGTCATCCCCTCCTTTTTTATATAGAATAGCACAAAAAAATACTCTCTTCAACAAAAAAATCGTGCAGTATGAGAAAAATTTTACAGCATACCTTACCCCTATCCCACATACAATTAAAAAGAAAAGGGGGAAGTATTATGAACGATTATCTTCCGGAGGGGCGAAAAGCAAAAGACAGCCCGGATCACCTTACCGAAAGTCTGATAAAAAAATATATTCTTGACGGCACGGTGCTTGAAGCGCCGGTAATAAAAAGCGATGCGGGGCATAATCTGTACGTAAGGCTCGGCAGATATACGGGCTTTATGCCGCACGATGAAACGGTGCTTGGCATAAAGGACGGAAGCGTAAAGGAAATTGCCGTAATATCGCGCGTTAATAAGCCGGTATGCTTTCGCATAACAGGCATTAAGGATGACACGCCGATATTATCGAGAGCCGCCGTGCAAAGAGAATGCCTTGAGCACATACTTAACGACCTTACCCCCGGCGACGTTATCCCCGCCACCGTTACGCACATAGAGCCGTTCGGCGCATTTGTGGATATCGGCTGCGGGATATGCTCGCTGATACCGATAGACGCGGTATCGATATCCCGCATATCGCATCCCTCCCAGCGCTTTTACGTGGGACAAAAGATTTACGCGGCAATAAAAGAGACTGATAAAAACGAGGGCAGGGTTTTCCTGACACACAAGGAGCTGCTTGGCACATGGGAGGAAAACGCAGGCCGATTCGATACAGGGCAGACAGTGACCGGCATAATCCGCTCTTTGGAAAGCTACGGTACCTTTATTGAGCTTACGCCCAACCTTGCCGGACTTGCCGACGCGCAAAGCGGACTGACACCGGGACAGACCGCCGCCGTATTTATAAAAAGTATCGTTCCCGAAAAGATGAAAATAAAGCTTAACGTAATATCGGCGGACAGGGAGCAGTCATCCCCCACCCCGCTTGAATACTTTATAAAATCGGGCAAAATTTCCAAATGGGATTACTCACCCGCTGTCTGCAAAAGAAAGATATATTCGGAGTTTTAAAAAATGCTCGGCAATAGCCGAGCATTTTTATACCTTACAAGGCATTCCCCTTTGGGGAAGGTGGCTCGGCGAAAGCCGAGACGGATGATGACATAAGCTTTGATTATATTCCTATCCGTTATTTTATATATCCATCATTACGCAGCCTTCAAGACGAACGTTAAGAGCCTGCGCGCTGTCCGGACCGAACACCGAATTCATAAGGGCGATATATCCGTCCGCCCTATCCGATTCAAGATAGGTTTGTATCGTGCCGCCGAAGCCGCCGCCGTGAACACGGCAGGCATAGTTCTCTTCAAGGCAGTTTTCGGTCACACACAGAGCAAGGCTCATCTGCTGTGAAATGGGATCGGATGCCGGATAGATGTTCTGCAGATATTTAAATGAGGATGCGCCGGATGCGTTTACCGTCTTAAGAAACGCATCCATATCGTTTTCCGACATGGCCTTTGCGAGGGCATCCACCCTTTCGTTTTCGTTAAAATAATGGTAGGCGCGCACTATCGCTCTGCCCGGCAGAGCCTTTTTTAACTTCGGAAGCTCACCCTTGAATTCGCCAAAGGATACCTGCCTTAAATTATCCCTGCCGAAATATTTTGCCGCAGCCTCCATCTCGCGGCGTATGGCGGTGTAGTCGTCGGTCAAATCGGCATGGTCGGCATGAATGTCGGTTATAACCATGGTGTAGCCGGTCTTTTTCAAATCGAAATCCAGCTTTTCTGCCTTAGGATTTTTCGGATCTTCAAAATCTATCGCTATCATGCCGCCGTAGGCGCAGGAAAGCTGGTCGAGAGTGCCGCACGCCTTGCCGAAAAATACGTTTTCGGCGAAATGAGATGCCATGGCGTTATCCTTTGCGGATATGCCGCCGTTATTATACAGTCCGTTAAGTATGCCGCAGACCAAGACCTCGAATGCAGCGGACGAGGACAGTCCCGAGCCCCTTTTTACATCGCTCACGGTATAGGCATCAAAGCCGCCGGCACAAAATCCCTTATCGGAAAAATACTTAAGTATGCCCTTTACAAGGGATATGGATTTGCCCTTTTCGTTTTCGGCAACCGACAGGTCGTCACAGGCAAAATCGAAAAGCTCATAGCCCTTTGATTTGAGGCGTATCCTGCCGGTATCCGTCCTCCTGACCATCGCGATGATATCAAGGTCAACAGACGCGCCTATCGCCTTGCCCATGTTGTGGTCGGTGTGGTTGCCGCATATCTCGCTTCTGCCGGGTGAAGAAAAGATATATTCGGGCTTTTCGGAGTAGAGGTTTTCAAATTCCTCATACGCTTCGCTGTATCTTGCCTTTTGGTACTCCATTCTGTTTTCGGGATATATCTCCCGCATCTTTTCCGGTAATTTCATGCTGTCTCCTTATTTCAGATACTGATAAAGATATGTACGTATCATGCCGTTATACAGCTTTCTGTTTTTATCGGCTTTTTTGCCGTAGTCCTTTTCAAATTCCTCATACGAGGTTATTATATACGCTCTTCTTCTCGGCTGCTGCTCAAACACTCTGCCCAGCGCCTTTGTTACCGCTCTGACCTCGCTTAGCTCGCTCATGCGTTCACCGTAGGGCGGATTGCAGATTATAACGTTGTTTTCGCTGCCGTCAAGCTTAAGTGCACGCACATCGGCAGCCTTGAAATCAACCGTGTTCAAAACACCGGCGCGGCGCGCATTTTCCTTTGCTATTTCTATGGCGGCGCCGTCGATATCGCTCGCGTATATTTCAAAATGCTTATCTTTGTATATCTTTGATGCGGCATCCTCGCGAGCGTTTTTCATAAGGCGGTCATCAAACTGATCCCAAGCCTCTATCGCAAAGGACCGCTTAAGCCCCGGCGCGATGTTGGCGGATATCATTGCCGCCTCTATGGGGATGGTGCCGCTTCCGCATAAAGGATCGCAGAAATGTTCAAAGTGCTTATAGCGCGAAATGTATACAAGCCCTGCCGCCATTGTTTCCCGCAGCGGCGCGGCATTTGCCACCGGACGGTAGCCTCTCTTATGCAGTCCCGTGCCCGAAGTATCGAGCATCATGGTGACCTTATCGTTAAGTATCGCAAAGCGGATTTTATGCTCGGCACCGCTTTCTTTGAACCAGTCGGTTTTATATACCGAGGACAGCTTATTTACTATCGCCTTTTTAACTATCGACTGACAGTCGGGCAGGCTGTGAAGCTGTGATTTTAAGCAGTAGCCGGTTACCGGGAAAGCATCGTCCTTACCTATCCAGCGCTGCCAGTCAAGCTTTTTGGTAAATTCGAAAAGCTCGTCAAAGCTGAACGCCTGAAATTCGCCCACTACGATACATACGCGCTCTGCCGTGCGCAAAAGGATATTCGCCCTTGCGATATCCTCCGCGGTGCCGGAAAAGGTAACGCTGCCGTCATTTGCTTCGACATTTTCAAAACCGTTATGTTTCAGTTCGTTTGCAAGTATGCCCTCGATGCCGAAAAGGCAGGGGGCATATAATTTTATCTTTTCCATTTCATTCTCCGATAAGACGGCATTCGCACGCGCCGTTTTCCGCCTTTATTATTTCAACACGCCTTACGGTGTTGGTAAGATTTTCGTTTGATACAGTGTAAACATGGATATAATTTTCGGTATAGCCGTAAAATCTGCCGTCCTTTTCCCTTTCGAAAAGTACGCTGTATTTTTTGCCGACGGCGTTATCGGTAAATTTCTTCTGCGCATCCGTCGCCGCCTTTAACATGATTTCCGTTCTTTTGTTTTTTGTATCGGCGTTTACCTGCTCCATCAAAGCCGCCTTTGTGCCGGGGCGGAGTGAATAGGGGAAAACGTGGATGCGGCAAAAGCCTATGTCTTTCACAAATTCCAGACTTTCTTCAAATTCCTTATCCGTTTCGCCCGGGAAGCCCACCATTATATCGGTGGTAACGGCGCAGGAGTCAAAATACCTTTTAAGGGTGTTTACCTCATTTGCATACTGCTCACTCGTATAATGCCTGTTCATCCTTTGCAAAACGCCGTCGCTGCCCGACTGCAAAGCAAGATGAAACTGCGGACAGATCTTGCCCGTATTTGCAAGGCGCTTTACCTTATCCTCGGTAAGATATCCCGGCTCGACAGAGCCGAGACGTATTCTCTCTATCCCGCTAATTTCCGACACCTTTTCGCAAAGTGACACGAACTCGCCGTTTTCGGGCGCGTCAACACCGTATCTCGTAAGATGGATGCCGGTAAGCACTATTTCCTTGTAGCCGCAAAGGGCAAGGCGTCTTACCTCGCAGAGTATTTCGTTCAGCGGTTTTGATTTAAGAAAGCCGCGCGCATAGGGGATAATACAGTAGCTGCAGAAATTATCGCATCCGTCCTGCACCTTTACGGCGGCACGGGTGCGGTCGGCAAATACTGCGCCGTCTTTTATCTCGGGTATGCTTTTTATTTTACCGCGCTTTACAAGCTCGGCGCATACCGCATTGTATATCCCGTCCTTATTGTTATTGGGAATTATGATATCGGCACCGCTTTTAAGGGCGGCATCGGGAAACATCTGCGAAAAGCATCCGGTTACGGCAATAAGCCCGTCGGGATTTTCACGGCGGGCACGGCTTATTATTTTGCGCGATTTGGCTTCGCTTTCAAGGGTTACACAACAGGTGTTTATGATAACGATATCCGCCTTTTCTTTAAGAAACGGCACTCTTTCAAAGCCGGCGCAGGCAAGATCACGTGCGGCATAACGCACCTCGCATTCGTTTACCTTGCAGCCGAGATGGGTGCATGAAAAGGTCATTCCTCCACCTCTTCGCCCGAAAGATAATTTTCGGAAAGTATCTTTCTTATATGGTCGGCGCCCTCGCCCGTCTGCGCCGAGAAGGGCAGGATTTCGGCATCGATATCAAGCTCTTTAGCTATCATCAGGCAGTTTTCCTTTGCCTTTTGCTTTGATACCTTATCTGCTTTTGAGGCGACGATCATGAAATCATAATCGGTGGAGAAAAGATAGTCCACCATCATTTTATCGTCCTTTGTGGGGGCGTGGCGGATATCCACTATCATAATGATAAGGCGGATGTTTCTGCCGGCAGTGAAATATCCCTCTATTATTTTACGCCACTTTTCCCTGTCCTCCCACGAAACCTTGGCAAAGCCGTAGCCGGGAAGGTCGGTAAGATAAAATTTATTATCCACACCGTAAAAGTTTATCGAACGGGTTTTGCCCGGCTCACTGCTGACACGGGCAAAATTTTTGCGGAAAAGAAGCTTATTGAGCATGGACGACTTGCCCACGTTCGACTTGCCTACGAATACGAATTCCGGCATCGGCGCGGGATAATCATTCTCCTTATATGCGGTTTTTACAAGCTCTGCTTTTTGAAAATTAACCATTTTACATACAGTTATATACTGAATTATTCATTGCCTTAACGTCGCCCGTGGGTAAAAACCAGCCCTTTTTGCCGGTCTTTTCGAGCGCGTTCTCTATTACCTCATCCATTGTCTTTACCGGGATGAATTTTACGTTTTCCTTAACGGCATCGTCAACCTCGTCAAGATCGCCGATATTATCGTAAGGGATAAGCACGGTTTTTGCGCCTGCCTTATATGCCGCCATGCTCTTTTCCTTAAGTCCGCCTATCGGCAAAACTCTGCCGCGTAAGGTTATCTCTCCGGTCATGGCAACATCTCTTTTAAAGCATCTGCCGGTGAGCGCCGAAATGAGCGCGGCGGCAATGGTAGTGCCTGCCGACGGGCCGTCCTTGGGTATGGCTCCTTCGGGAACATGGATATGTATATCGTTGAGCTTATAGAAATCGGGGTTGATATTAAGCTCATCGGCGCGTGAACGGATATAGCTTATAGCCGCCCTTGCCGATTCCTTCATAACGTCGCCGAGCGAGCCGGTCAGCTCGACCTTGCCGGTGCCTGCCATTACGTTTACCTCGATAAAGAGCACCTCGCCCCCTACCGTTGTATAGGCAAGCCCGTTTGCAATGCCCACCTGATTTTCTTCGGGTACGCTATCCGGCTTAAACTTTTCGCTGCCCAGAAATTCGTGCAGATTCTTCAAATCGACCGAGGTTTTTTCCTTGCCGTCGCAGATATTCACCGAAGCTTTGCGGCAGAGCTTTGTGAGCATCCTTTCGAGATTGCGCACGCCCGCCTCCTTGGTGTATGCCGAAATTATGCGCTCAATCGCCTTATCTGTAACGGTAAAGCGACGGCTTTTGAGATTATATTTCTCCCTGAGCTTCGGCATAAGATAATTCTTGGCTATCCTGAATTTTTCCTGCGCGGTATAGCTTGTAAGCTCTATTACGTCCATGCGGTCGAGCAGTGCCGGCGGAATGGTTTCGATGTTGTTTGCGGTGGTTATGAAGATGATATTGCTTAAGTCGAATTCAAACTCGATGAAATGATCCTTGAAGGTCTTGTTCTGCTCGGGATCGAGCACCTCCAAAAGCGCATCGGAGGGATCGCCCTTATAGTCGGCGCCCAGCTTATCTATCTCGTCAAGCAGTATTACCGGATTCATCGAGCCGGCGTTTTTAACGGCGGTTATTATTCTGCCGGGCATTGCGCCGATATAGGTACGGCGGTGGCCGCGTATCTCGGCCTCATCGCGCACGCCGCCCAGCGACATACGGGTATATTTTCTGCCCATCGCCCTTGCGACAGATGCGGCGATGGAAGTTTTGCCCACTCCCGGAGGACCGGCAAGGCAGATTATCTGCCCCTTTACATCGGGCGAAACTCTCCTTACCGCAAGGAATTCTATTATTCTGTCTTTGACCTTGTTCAGCCCGTAATGCTCCCTGTCAAGTATCTCACGCGCCTTGTCAAGGTCGGTCTTATCCTCGGTGAAAACATTGTAGGGAAGCTCCAGACAGGTATCGAGATAATCACGCACAACGGTAGCCTCATGCGCGCCGAAGGGCATCCTGGAAAGCTTATCGGCCTCCTTGTAAAGTATCTCCTTTATTCTGTCATCGGCTTTGAGCGCATCGATCTTATCGCGGTAATCGTCGCCGGCAAGCTGATTGCTCTCGGCCTCACCCAATTCCTCCTGCATCACCTTTATCTGTTCACGGATGTAGTATTCCTTCTGATTTTCGTCAACGGCATCCTTCAATTTCTCGGCAATTTCTCTGTCTATTGCCCATATATCGCATTCACGCTTCAGAAGCTTTATCGTGGTTATAAGGCGCTTTTCGATATTCTGACATTCCAAAACGAGCTGCTTGTCGGGATATGAAAGCGGAATATTCGCGATGATGTAATCGCACAGCCTGCCCGGATCGTTTTCGGCAAGGATATGCATAACGACGTCGGCGGAAATCTTATCGCCGAAGCTTAAGTACTCATCGAAAACGTCGCGCAGATTGCGCTTGTATGCCTCGGCACGCTCCTCGGTAAGTCCGGTAACGTCATCGGGCAGAGTGCTTATATATGCCGTCATATACGGCTTTAATTTTCCCGACTCCGTCATACGGGCGCGGTAAAGCCCTTCGGCAAGCACGCGGATGTTTTCACCGGGCAGTTTTAAAACCTGCTTGATTCTGGCAACGGTGCCTACGTTGTATATATTGTCAAAGGACGGCTCATCCTTTTCTATATCCACCTGTGCGGTAAGAAATACTATCTGATCGTTTTCCATTACGCGCTCAACGGCGCTTATGCTTTTTTGTCTGCCGACCTCGAACTGCAGTATCGAGCCGGGCATGGCAACAAGACCTCTTAAGGAAATAAGAGGCATCTGGGTTACTTCGGGACTTG
>JAZRWQ010000068.1:0-18505 GCA_045599805.1 Eubacteriales bacterium
ATGAAATGATAGCCATAGGTGAAATAGGGCTTGCCGGTGAGATACGTCCCGTTGCCGATATAAACAGGCGTATCAAAGAGGGCGCGCGCATAGGCTTTAAGATATTCATGGTTTCGGATAAATCCAGAATAGAATATGAAAATTCCGACATCAACATAATCCGCGTTTCGGATATCGCGCAGGCGGTGAGAATACTGTCGGCGGCAAAGTAATATTTTTCTTCCTCTTTCAATAGATTATATTGAAGGAGTGAAAAAAATATGGAAGAGGATTTTGGTAAAAAGATTTCCGGCAGCAAAAGCCTTCTTTTATCTTCAATGTCAAACAGGCTCATAGCCGCGCTTACGGCGGTGGCGCTTATACTTATTTCAAAGCTCTGTATGCCAAAGGTGTATGAGGGGGTAAAGGCGGCGTTTTCCGACTCGTATCCGGCAAAGACAAGCGTATCCGAGGCGTTTTCCTACGTTGCCGATAAGGTGAAAACCACCGAGGTCTTTTCCCGTATAACGAAAAGCGAGCCTGAAAACAGGCTGCTTATAAAGGAAAACACGCCCATACAAAACCTGTCGCAAAGTACGGACGGTCAAAACTACTGCCGCCCGGTAAACGGAGGTATTTTAAAAAGCTTCGGTGCGTATACCGATGAAAACGGAGTGCGGCAGAACAGCCCCGGCATTGATATAGGCGTGCCGCTCGGCAGCTCGGTCGCGGCGTTTTGTAAAGGAACGGTAACCGAGCTTTCGGAAAACGAAACCTACGGCAAATACATGGTGATAGACCACGGCGGCGGTATGTGTACTTTGTACGCGCATCTTTTATGCACCTTCGTTCCCGTAAACGCCGCGGTGGATTCCGGACAGCGAATAGCTTTATCGGGCAAGGATAAAGACACGGCACTGGTGCATTTTGAAATAATACTTGACGGGGTGCATGAGAACCCGTTAAAATACATAGATGTATGCTGAAAATATATCCGTCATTTTTCCTTATGCTGATGCTCGGCGTCCTGCTTAGGGATACGGGGTATATGCTTTCCGTTTTCTTATCCGCCCTTATTCACGAGGGCGGGCATTATGCCGCGTTCGTATTTGCAAAAATACCCATAAAGGAATTCGCTTTAAAATTCGGGAGGCTGAGCTTAACTCCGGCAAAAGATATTCCGCCTATTAAAAAAGCGCTTATCGCGCTGTCGGGGCCGCTGGCAAGCCTGGCCTTTAGCGGTGTGATGATGCTCGCGGATAATATCGGGATATTTCCGGCGTTTTGTGAGGGATGCGCAAGGGTATCTTTGATTTTCGGACTGTTTAATCTGATGCCAATACTGCCGCTTGACGGCGGGCGTGTAATAGAAGGTGTACTGGAAAACAAAGGTATATATATAAGTAATAATTTGTCTCTGATATTATCTTTCGCCGTATTCGTTTACGGTGTAGTGATGTTGAAATACGAGGGACTTAATTCAATAATAATAACGGGCATAATGCTTACAAGCTGCAATCTGCCGATAAAAAGAAAAGGACTTAAAAATGCTTACCGAAAAAATGGAAAAGCTTTTGTACAAGGTGCAAAAGCCCGGCCGCTACATAGGCGGCGAACAAAATCAGACAGTAAAGGATAAAAATGCCGTAGACATTCGCTTTGCCTTCTGCTACCCCGACTTATACGAGGTGGGAATGAGCAACCTCGGCATGAAGATACTGTATGAGCTTATAAACTCCAGAGAGGATAGCTGGTGCGAACGCTGCTTTGCTCCCGCAGGCGATATGGAAGAGCAGATGCGCATTTCCGGCCAGCCTTTATATGCGCTCGAAAGCCACGATGAACTGAAAAAGTTTGACATCGTTGGTTTCACGTTGCAGTATGAACTGAACTACACTAATATACTCCTTATGCTCGACCTTGCCGGCATACCCTTTAAGGCCAAGGACAGAGACGATTCATATCCTCTTATCATCGCCGGCGGTCCCTGTGCCGTCAACAGCGAGCCGGTAGCCGAATTTTTTGATCTTATATCGGTGGGCGACGGCGAAGAGAGTATGATGCAGATACTTGATTTATATAAGGAATGCAAAGAAAATAATATTTCCAAAAAGGAATTCCTTAGTCGTGCGCGTGGAATAAAAAGCGTTTACGTGCCCTCGCTGTATGAAATAACCTACGACGGGGCAAAGATTGCTTCGATAAGCCCTGAGGAGAAGATCGACAGATATGTTATATCCGATCTCAATAACTGCTTTATTCCGAAAAAACCGGTGGTTTCCACCGTTCAGGCGATACATGACAGAGTTGCGATAGAGCTTTTCCGCGGCTGTATACGCGGCTGCCGCTTCTGCCAGGCAGGCATGATTTACCGTCCGGCGCGCTTCAGGAATGAGGATGTGATAAACAAAACAACGATAGAGCAGTGTGCCTGCACAGGGTATGATGAGGTTTCTCTTCTGTCGCTGTCGTCAAGCGACTATCCGAATATAGAGGGACTTTTCGATAAGCTGTGCGAGTACACCGCGCCGCGTCACATAGGCTTGTCTCTGCCGTCGCTTCGTATAGACAATATGCCCGACGGACTTTTAAAGAAAATAGGCGGCATACGCAAAAGCGGGCTTACCTTTGCGCCCGAGGCAGGCAGTCAGCGGCTCAGAGATGTAATAAACAAGAATATTACCGAAAAGGATATATCAGATACCTGCCTTCGCGCATTCAAACAGGGATACACCTCGGTTAAGATGTATTTTATGATGGGGCTTCCCACCGAAACCGATGAGGATATCCTTGAAATAGGAAGACTTGCCCAGAGGATAGTGGATATGTACTATCACATGGAGGACAGAAGAAAGGGCAAGGGCGTTGAAATAAGCATATCTCTTTCCACCTTTGTACCAAAGCCCTTTACGCCGTTCCAGTGGGAAAGGCAGATAAGCGAAGAGGAGATAGTGCGAAGACAAAAGCTGCTCCGCGACAGCATAACCTCAAAAAAGATTTCCCTTAAATGGCACGATCCCGAAGTGAGCCGTCTTGAAGCAGTAATGGCGCTGGGCGACCGCAGAGTAAGCGATGTAATTATGGGGGCTTACAAAATGGGCTGCCGCTTTGACGGCTGGGACGACAGCTTTAAACCGGAAATATGGAAAGAGGCCTTTGAAAAGGCCGGCGTAAATGCCGCCGACTATGCATACAGACAAAAAGATCTTGACGAGATACTTCCTTGGGATATGATAAATATCGGCGTAACAAAGGCGTTTTTGCAAAAAGAAAACCGCAGGGCGCATGAGGGTGTAACTACGCCCGACTGCATGAGCGTATGCTCCGGCTGCGGCATGAATAAACATACGGGGGTGAAATGCTTTGAGTAATATACGCTGCTTTTTTACAAAGGAGGACACCGCCTGCTTCATGTCGCATCTTGATATGATGCGTGCTTTTTCCCGCGCCGTTTTCGCCTCCGATTTGCCTATTTGGTTTACCGAGGGATTCCATCCGCATCCCTATATCGTTTTCGGACAGCCTTTGCCCTTGGGTATGGCAGGCAAAAACGAATTTGCCGATCTGAAAACCAAGACGGATATACAAAGCGAGCTTTTAACGGAAAGGCTCAATTCATTCCTGCCTGCCGGCATACGCATCGTCAGTGCCGGTGAGCCTCAGTATAAGCCGAAAGAAATAATGATAGCGTCCTTTACAACGACAGCCGATTTGTCGTACGCCGACAAATTCGAAAGCTTGTGGGCGCAGGATGAAATAATCGTTGAAAAGAAAAGCAAGCGCGGCATGAAGGAAATGGATCTGAAAAAAGAAATCATTTCTTTCGAAATCGAAAAAACGGATAAGCTTATAATAAATACACTCATGCCCTGCACTGTTGACGGAGCAGTTACTCCTGCCCAGCTTACCGACGCTTTCAAAAAGTACTGCGGTGAGGAAATCTTTACGCGCCACTCAAGAAACGGATTTTTTCTTTCGGATATGACTCCATTTAAGTAAAAAATTCTCTTGACATAAAAAGCAACCTATGGTAATATATTAAGGCTATAAACAACTAAGCTTTGGGCCTTTAGCTCAGTTGGTTAGAGCTACCGGCTCATAACCGGTTGGTCCGGGGTTCGAGTCCCTGAAGGCCCACCAAAAATCAGACACGCCATTGGCGTGTCTGATTTTTTGCCTTCAGGGACTCGAGGGGCACGGTGGTGAATGAATTGCCGGTGGCAATTCAGAGCCGTGCCCGGGCTTTTCTGATAAAGGGGCCCCCGAAAATTACACAGTAATTTTTGGGGAGAGGAAAAATGACCGTTACGGCGCTCGGAATGGGGCAGAACCCTATCCCGAGCGAGCCGTCCGACGGGCATTTTGACGAGGGCGAGTCCACAAAAAATTTTTGACAATCTACTGCGGGTGCACCTTTTCGTGGGCCTTCAGGGACTCGATGATATCCGTTCCTTCGCGGAACGGATGATATATTGCTTCGCAATATGATATCCGCTTCGCGGGTGATATACGCCTTCGGCGTATTAGGAATGGGTATTATATCATATCGCCAACGGCGGTATATCATTGACAAATATCCTTTTATTTTCTGTATATATAGTTGGTAGCGTTATACGATACGTCTTATGATTATTTTACCTTTTTATACCATAATGTATCTCCGTTTGTTGTGTACAATTCATTGCCTTTCAGCACATATGAAGTAGTATGACCATCCGGGAATGTTATGTACAGATAATCATCTTTAACCGACCATGTGATTTTGCCGCTACGTTCTTTTTCGTATCCTTTGTAGCTAAAATCACTCGAATCAGATAGGGCATTAACGAGATCTTGATTATACTGTGTTTTAAAGACAAATTCCACATAACCGTCACCACCTTTATTTAATTCCAATGTTTCCGCAACGATTTCATTCGGTATATCATAGATAACTGGACTAAACATGTCGTCATACGCCCATAAATACCAAGTGGTTTCTGTCGAATTATAAACTCCTACATATTTACTGTTGCCGCAGCTACAAAGACAAAGGCATAGAATAATGGTAATAAGAGAAATGCTTAATATTTTCTTCATAATTATAAATCCTTTCTTTTTTCTCTTTTTTTATGATTTGCAAAGACTTGCTGCTCTGCTCTCGTAGGCTAACACGTCCATTTCGGTGTTATAAGGCTTATAATTGGGAAAGCCTTTTACGTGTGGCAAAAGCCTTTATCTGTAAGGTTTTTGTTTTCGTATTATATAAATATTTCATTTTTCCACCTCCTCAATTAAAAAAAGTGTGTGCAAACAGAGTTGCACACACCGAAAAATGCAAAACTCCGATTTGCTACCACACAAACTTTGAACATACACGAAGCACGTCAAAATAGAAGTCTGCATTTTTACCGAATAAAAATACGACTCCGTATATGTTCAATATATTAAGTTTGTGTGGTAACTATAGATTAACATATAATGCTGTTTTTTGCAATATTTTTTTATCTGATTAAATTGCGGCAGATACCTTTATTGCTCCAATCCAATATAATCCGTGCCAAAAGAACGCATCGTATCACCTCAGACGGATGCCGAAGGTCGCTATTGATGGCAAATGGACCGCTCTTATCGTTTGGAATCACAATTTTACATGCTATTTTATATCGTTTCTCCGTCATATTTCATATTTTTTTTAGATAAATTGTGAATAAAAGGATAACTTTTATATAAGTAATTGACAAAAGAGAAAATTTATATTATACTTATTGAAGTCTTGAGAAAACTAATATGGTTTTTCATACAACTAAATTTTAAGAGAGGGTAAAAAAATGACTAAAAAAATTATTGCAGTTCTTCTTGTTGTTATGATGGTTATGGCTATGGTTCTTACCGGCTGCGGCAAGAAGGAAGTTACCGAAGCTGATCTCGAAAGAATAGCAAATCATTATTTCGGCAATAAGTTCGAAGGCGAAAAGTTCGAGTGGAAGCAGGAAGAAGACAAGGTTGTTACCGCAAAGGCAGCATATGTTCTTTCCGCTGTTTCCGAATCCGGCAAGGAATATTGCATCGCTATCATCAAGGATGGTTCCGGCGTTTATTCTTACGGTCTTACCTCCGGCAAGGCTGCTCGTATCGGTTCTTCCAACGTTGACTAATCACTGGAAACAAAAAACAGCTCGGTGCAGCCGGGCTGTTTTTTTTATGTGAATAAAAAATGAAATAGCTTGTAATTGTGTTTATCTTATAGTATAATATTTAAGTTAGAAATATATGCCTATTTTTACGGAGGTTCAGACATGTACAACGATTACGAAGATGACGATATAGTACAGAAATACCTGAATGAAGACAAAACAAAGACTGATGCTCTTTTCGATAAGATAAACCATAGCAGCTCGGCAGCAAAACATGCCGCTCCCAAGGCATCAAAGCATGGCTCTCATTCGGCAAAGACAGCGCCTATTCCCAAGGTCGCACCGGTAAAATCAGCTCCTGCGCAAGTTACCGTTAAAAGACAGTCCTTCGAGGAACTCAAAGCAGCAGAAGCTGCAAAAAAGCAAAAGAAAAAGAAGAGCAAAAACATCTGGCTCAAGGTTTTGCTTGCTCTCGGCTGCTTTATTCTGGTGTTGTCGATCGGCGCATTCTTTATCTTCAGATATTACTTCGGCGGACTCGATATAGAATCCATCAATGAGGAAAGCCTGCATATTGACAGCGAGCTTGAAAGTAAGATCAAAGAAAATCCGTCTATGCGCAAGATAACAAATATAGCGCTTTTCGGTGTGGATGCACGTCCCGGTGAAACAAATAGCCGTTCCGATGCCATTATGGTAGCAAGCATAAATCCTAAAAAAGGTACCATAAAGCTTATTTCGATAATGCGTGACAGCTATGTAACGATAGACGGTGATTGGGACAAGATAAATCATGCCTATTTTTACGGCGGTCCGGAGCTTGCCATTGCCACGATCAATGAAAACTTCCATCTCAATATAACCGATTATGTAACAGTGAACTTTAATTCACTTGCTGATGCAGTTGATGCAATTGGCGGTGTTGTTGTTAATATAGAGGAAGATGAAATCTATTATGTTAATAAGAATCTGAATGATACTGTTCCCGGACATGAATATTTTGACAAGACCGGTGACGTGCTGGTTAATGGTGTTGAAGCAGTTGCCTATGCGCGTATCAGATACCTTGACGGCGACCAGATGAGAACGGGCCGTCAGAGAGAGGTCGTTATGGCAATGGTGGATGCGCTTAAGAGTAAAAATATAAGCGAGCTGCCGGGAATTGCGAAGGAGGTTATCCCTATGGTTGAAACCTCCATGACCTACAACGAAATAATGGCATTTCTGCCCATGATGAAAAACGACATTACGATGCAGCAGACGATGATCCCCGGCGATTATGACGGCGCTTACGATGCCACTATCGACGGAGCTTATTATATGGCGTACGACATAGAGTCTGCCGCACAGCACATATTCGATTTTATCTATAATGATATAGATCCCAATACTCCTCCCGAGGAAACGACCGAGGAATAAAGAAGGTAAATTACGATGAAGCTTAACCGACGCTTGTTTGTTCTGTCAATAGACGCATTCGTTTACGAAGACGTTGAATTTGCAAAAAACCTGCCTAATTTCAAAAAAATACTTGAGGGTTCCTCGTGGATAAAGCGTATTGAAACGGTGTATCCGTCTTTAACTTATCCCTGCCATGTTTCCATGGCAAGCGGCGCATATCCCGAAAAGCACGGCATATATAATAATGAGATCGACGATTTCGGCGACAAAGGCGAGCATTGGCATTGGTATTCAAAGGATATAAAGGCAAAAACCATCTTTGATATGGCGAAGAAGGCCGGCTATACTACAGCGTCCATCCATTGGCCGGTGCAGGTTGGCAACAAGAAGATAGATTACCTGCTGCCCGAATACTGGATGCACGAGGGCTGCGGCTGCAAAACCTTTCCCGCTCTTCTCAAAAAGGGCGGCGCAAGCAGTGAGATGCTTGAAATAGCGGAAAAGAATCTCCATTATTATGATAAGGAGCTTATGCCTACACATCCGGCAATGGACGATTTTGCAATGGCCTGTGCTGTGGACGTTATCGAAAAGTATTCGCCTGAGGTTATGTTTGTTCACGATGCCCGTGTTGACGGCGCCCGTCACAGCGGCGGCATATTTACAGATAAGGTAAACGAATCACTGGTGCAGATGGACTATTGGCTCGGCAAGGTCATAAAGGCTCTCGAAAAGAAGGGGCTTTATGATTCGACCGATATCGTGCTCACATCCGATCACGGCCAGCTCAATATCACCCGAATTCTGAATCCCAACGTTATTTTCGCGGATAATGGCCTTATCACCGTGGACGAAAACGGCAATATGACCGATTACAAGGCATATATCAAGTCGGCAGGTCTTTCCGCTCACGTATTCTTGAAAGATCCCGAAAACGATTCTGACAGAGAAACCGTTTACAATATGTTGAATGCCATGTGTAATGAGGGTATCTACGGAATAAGCAAGGTATTCACCAAGGAAGAGGTCGAAAAGGAATATCATCTTTCCGGCGGATTTGATTTTGTTGTCGAAACCGACGGATACACCTCCTTCGGCGACGACTGGACACGCCCCATCGTCCACAGCTTCGATCCGACCGATTATAAATACGGCTGGGCAACCCACGGTCATATCCCTACAAAGGGCCCGCAGCCTACGATAATCTTCAAAGGTCCGCATTTTGCCAAGAACGTTACGATAGAACACGGCAAGATAGTGGACGAAGCGCCTACCTATGCAAAGCTTCTCGGAATAGACCTTCCTGATGCCGACGGTTCGGCGATAGCAAGCCTTGTGGTAGATGATATAAAAACAGTAAGATAATTAAAAAGCAGGGGTTTCCCTGCTTTTTCAATAGGTGATAGAAATGTCTTTTGTGGAATTTCAAAATGTAAGCAAAATATACAAAACCGGCGAGGTCGAAAGCATAGCGCTTAAGGGTGCATCAATGCAGATAGAAAAGGGTGAGGTGTGCGTTATTCTCGGCGCCTCGGGCGCCGGCAAAACCACCATGCTTAATATTTTGGGCGGCATGGACAGACTTACCTCCGGCAAGGTCTTCCTTGACGGCAGAGAGGTTTCATCTTTCACCGAAAGGGAGCTTACCGACTATCGAAGACACGATATAGGCTTTGTTTTTCAGTTTTACAATCTTGTGCCGAATCTCAGCGCACTTGAAAACGTTGAGCTTGCCTCAATGATATGCCGCGACCACCTCGATGCAAAAGAGGTGCTCAAAAGGGTTGGCCTTGAAGACAAGATGGACAGCTTCCCGTCCCAGCTTTCGGGCGGTGAGCAGCAGCGAGTTGCAATAGCAAGAGCGGTTGCGAAGAATCCCTGCCTGCTTTTATGCGATGAGCCCACCGGTGCGCTGGACTATAATACCGGCAAGGCCATACTCAAGCTTTTGCAGGATACCTGCAGGGAGACCGGTACAACCGTTATAATCATAACCCATAACTCGGCGCTTGCCGCCATGGCAAACCGCGTTATACGCGTAAAGAACGGCGCCGTAATTTCGGTTGAGGTATGCGATACTCCCAAGCCGGTGGAAGAGATAGAGTGGTAAGGGGGCTATGATTTGAATTTAAGCTTCTGGAAAACCACTTTAAGAGAGATAAGGCAAAGCTTTGGCAGATTCGCGGCGATTCTCTCTATAATCGCGCTCGGCGTCGGATTTTTTGCCGGACTTAAAACCACCCGTCCGTCAATGATACATACCTGCAACGAGTACGTAAAAGAGTCCAATATGTTTGACTACCGCCTCATATCCACCTTAGGCTATGATGACAATTCGGTTAAACTGTTTTCCGATATTGAGGGCGTCGAATATGTAAGCGGTGCCTATAATGCCGACTTTGTTACCGATATGGAGGGCAAGGAAAATATCGTTGTCCGTGCTCATTCGATAACCGAAAATATAAATAATCTGCGCCTTGTCGCAGGACGTATGCCCGAAAGCGCGGATGAATGTCTGCTTGACGGCAAATGGAACGGCGAGGACTGCATAGGCACGGTTTTGTCCCTGGAACGTAATGATGACGAAGTCACCGACAAATTCCGTTATAAGGAATATAAGGTAGTGGGACTTGTACACTCGGTAAGCTATTTGAATTACGAGCGCGGCACTACATCTCTGGGCGGCGGCGCAATAAGCGATTTTGTGTATCTTTTGCCCGAAGGCTTCGATATGGAGCAGTACACAGAGGTTTACCTGACATTAAAAGACAAAGCAGATATAACCACTAAGGAATACGAAAATCTGATAGATGATAACCGCGATATAATGGAAACGGCGGCAAGGACGGCTGCCGATATGCGTCATGACGACATAGTTTCCGATGCTTTAAGTGAGCTATACGATGCAAAGGCCGAGCTTAAGGATGCGCGCACCGAGCTTGCCGATAAAAAGGCGGATGGCGCAAAGGAATTAAACGATGCGAAAAAAGAGCTTGAGGATGCGTTAAAACAGCTTGAAAAAGGATACAGTGAGGCACTTGACGGCAAAAAGCTCATTGACGACAAGCGCAAAGAAATAGACGATAAGAAAAAGCTTCTTGACTCGTCATATTCAGATTACCTGTCTTCCAAGGATAGCTTTCTTGAAGGTCTTGATGTACAGCAGGGCGAGCTTACCGACAAGCTCGCGATAGTAAATCAGGGCATTGCCGCTTTCCCTGAAGGGTATGAGGGAGAAGAAAAAAATGCGCTTCTAATGCAAAAGCAGGCGCTCACCGATGCCATCGATAAGATAGTTGACGGCAGAATTCAGGCAAATATTGCCTACGAAGAGGCGGAAAAAACCTTTGCTGATCAGTATGCTGCAATTAACGAAGGGTATGCAGTCCTTAATGCGGAAGAAGAAAAATTAAATGAAGGCCTTTCGGAACTTTATAAAGGAGAAGCAGATTATAATAAGGGCATGGAGGAATATAACGATGCTCTTAAGGAATATGACGAAAAGATTGCCGATGCCGAAAAGGAAATAGAAAAGGCCGAAAAAGAAATAAAGGATGCCGAAGCGGATATAAATGATATCCCGACTCCGTCGATATTCACGCTTACACGCTTTGACAATGTTGGCTATGTATGCTTTGAAAACGACTCCAATATCGTTGAGGGTATTTCAAAGATATTCCCGATATTCTTCTTTTTGGTTGCCGCGCTCGTATGCGTTACCACCATGGACAGAATGGTGGACGAACAGCGCACCCATATAGGCACGCTTAAGGCGCTCGGCTTTTCAAAGAGTGTAGTCGCCTTAAAGTATATAGTTTATTCCGGGCTTGCCGCCGTTTCCGGCTGCCTTCTGGGATTTTTCGGAGGCTGCTGGCTGTTCCCCACGGCTATATGGTCAACCTACGGAATAATGTACGGTTTCGGCAAAATTTCAATAGTGCTGAATCTTCCGCTGTTTATAATATCGCTTGCGGCGGCTCTTGTGTGCTCGGTTGGCTCGGCATATATTTCCTGCCGTAAGGAGCTTAGGGATGCTCCCGCATTCCTTATGCGTCCCAAGCCGCCCAAGACGGGCAGGCGTGTGCTTATCGAGCGCATAGACTTTATCTGGAAACGCCTTAATTTCATAAAAAAGGTTGCCTACCGCAATATTTTCCGATATCAGAAGCGGCTGATAATGATGCTTGTCGGCATCGGCGGCTGTATGGCGCTTTTGCTTACCGGCTTCGGACTGCACGACTCGATAGCCAACATAATAAACGACCAGTATACCGTAATAGAAAAGCAGGACGGTGCGGTAACCTTTTCAGAAAGCCGCACGCTGCCTCAGCGCCGCATTTTCGAAAAAGAATTTTCGGATGTAGTATCGGATACCGTATTTTTAAAGCAAAGCTCTATGGATATCCTCTTTGAGGATAAGCTTAAAACCATAAACCTTATCTCCTTTGAGGATGAAAGCAGGGCGGAGGATTTTATAAATCTGCATACTACGGCAGGTGAAAAGATAGCCTATCCGCAAAAGGGCGGTGCCGTTATTTCCCATAAGATAGCAAGCCGCCTTGGAATAAAAGAGGGAGATACGGTAACGCTGCGTGACGGCGACCTTAACGAGTACAGCTTTAGGATTGATGCCATATTCGAAAACTATGTGTATTCTTATATATTCGTAAACAGCGCCGATGTTCCGGACATTTCCTGCCGCAGCGCCTATGTTAAATTCATTGGTGACGATGCGCACGAGGCGGCGGCGGAGCTCATGGGCGGTGACGATGTTGTAAGCGTGTCCGTGAATGCCGACTTGCAGAAGCGCTTTGGCGAAATAATCAAGAGCCTTGACTATGTTGTTGCGCTCGTTATAGCCTGCGCGGCGGCGCTTGCCTTTATCGTTTTATATAATCTTACCAATATAAATATAACCGAGCGAATAAGGGAGATCGCAACCATCAAGGTGCTTGGCTTTTATCCCATGGAAACGGCACAGTATGTTTTCCGTGAGAATATAATTCTCACCTTCATGGGCGCCGTTGTCGGCGTGCCGCTGGGATATCTGCTTCATTCCTACGTAATGGGCAATATAGATATCGAGGCGGTTGCATTCCCCGTGCATATCTTCCCGATAAGCCTGCTTTACAGCTTCGTTTTAACCGTGCTGTTTACGCTTATGGTAAACTTCGTATTGTATTTCAAGCTTAAAAAGATAGATATGACGGGCTCGCTTAAATCGGTGGAATAGGAGGTCGCCATGAAAATACTATCGGCAGAACAGCAGCACGAAAAAATGCTGAAAACTCCTATACCGAAGCTTGTTGTATCCCTTTCGGTGCCCACCGTAATAGGCATGCTTATCACCGTTATCTATAATACCGCCGATACATATTTCGTATCCCAGCTCAATAAATCGGCATCGGCGGCGGTAGGCGTTGTCTATACCGTAATGGCGATAATTCAGGCGGTAGGCTACGGCTTCGGTGTCGGCGCGGGCAGTCTTATCAGCCGTATGCTCGGCTCGAAGAGCGATAAGGCCGCAAACAAATTTGCCGCAAGCGCATTTTACGGCGCGATTTTGTCCGGCGCAATAATAAGCGCTCTGGGACTTTCGTTCCTCGAGCCGTTTATGAAGCTTTTGGGCTGCACCGAAACCATGCTTCCCTATGCGAAGGACTATGCTTTTTATATACTTATCGGCGCGCCTGTAACCTGCGCATCATTTGTGCTCAATAATATCCTGCGCTGTCAGGGCGAGTCGCGGCTTGCCATGATAGGCACTGTGGCAGGCGGCATACTGAATCTGGGGCTTGATCCGCTTTTTATCTTTGCGTTCAGTATGGGTACGGGCGGTGCCGCACTCGCAACCATAATAAGCCAGGCGGTAACCTTTGTTATACTTCTCATGAATTTCATAACGAAAAAGAGCATCGTTGATATATCTCCGAAATTCTTAAGCCGCTCTTTTAAAGATTATGCCCTTATCCTCACCACCGGTGCGCCCACCGTCTGCCGACAGGGACTCGGCAGTCTTGCCGCCGCACTTTTGAATCTCAATGCGGTAGTTTACGGCGACGCCGCCGTTGCCGCCGTAACGATTGCCAATAAGCTGTATGTTTTCGTGCGTAATATAATCATCGGCGTAGGTCAGGGCTTTCAGCCCGTTGCTGGCTATAACTTCGGCGCAGGCGACAAAAAGCGTACAAAGTCCGCTTTCCGTTTCGCCGCGCTGCTCGGCACGGCCGTCTGCATTATCAGTGCCGCCGTCATCGCCGCCTTTGCGCGCCCCATCATGCTGTGGTTTTGCGATGACATCGCCGTTGCCGACATCGGCAGGGCAACGCTCCTTTACTGCTGCGCCGCCATGCCCTTCATGGCGCTTTCCACATATGTAAATCAGCTCTACCAATGCCTCGGTTATAAAATCCCCGCAACCTTCCTCGCCTCCTGCCGCCAGGGCGTCTTCTTCATCCCGGCAATACTTTTGCTGCCGCTTATCATCGGCATCACCGGTGTCGAAATTTCCCAGCCCGCCGCCGATATGTGCACCTTTTTGATATCGATACCATTCCTTATCGTCTTCATGAAGAAGGTACTTAATAAAGAATAAAAACCGCGAAAAAAGTTTTCGGTTTTCGGTTGTAGGGGAGAACTGCGTTCTCCCGTTAAAAGCTTTGATGAAGTTAAAACGGGCGAACACAGTTCGCCCCTGCGATACATCAATCAGATGCGGCGAAATCGGTATAGCTTTAAAAGCATCGCACCGCATTCCCCGACGGGATAGGAAAAACGGATGCAGAAATGGGCTTTTTCACCCGAAGCTGTATGATGATACTGCGAGAGGTGAAAAAACCCATTAGAAAAAACATAAAATGAGAAGGAATCCGACATAGTCGGATTCCTTCTGCTTTATATAGCTTTAATAAAAAGTTATATCACTATTTGATGCATAATAGCTTGCGACCTACTCTTTTTTTGTTTTTTCGGTCTGCGCTGTTTTTACATCCCGATTAGTAGTTTTCAGTGTTGATTTCAAAATAAGCCTGCGGATGAGCGCATACCGGGCAAACCTGCGGAGCTTCCTCGCCTACGTGGATATGACCGCAGTTGGCGCATTTCCAAACAACAACGCCGTCCTTTTTAAATACCTTGCCGTCCTGAAGGTTTTTGAGAAGTGCGCGGTATCTTTCTTCGTGATGCTTCTCTATTGCGCCTACGCCCTCAAACATCTTTGCGATGCTTTCAAAGCCTTCTTCTCTTGCAACTTTGGCAAATTCGGCGTACATATCGGTCCATTCATAGTTTTCGCCGTCAGCGGCAGCTTTGAGGTTTGCTGCGGTGTCGGGCATGCCGCCGTTTAAAAGCTTGAACCACAGTTTGGCGTGTTCCTTTTCGTTGCCGGAGGTTTCGGTGAAGATGTCGCCTATCTTGTTAAGACCTTCCTTTTTTGCCTTGGAAGCAAAGTATGCGTATTTAACGGATGCCTGGGATTCGCCTGCAAAAGCGGTTTGAAGATTTTCGTAAGTTTTTGTTCCTTTAAGATTCATTTCGTTGTCTCCTTGTTTTTATTATTTTTTTTGCATTCTTCGCAGATATAATAAATGCAGCAGTCGTAGCTTATTATGTCTACGCCGGTCGCATCTTTAAGCGTATTTGTTAAATCGGAAATGTCTTTTATTTTGCCGCAGCATTTGCATACTATGTGGTCGTGCTTTACTGCGGTGCGGTCAAAACGCACGGGGCCGTCGGTCATCTCTATGCGGCGTATCAGCCCCTCGTCCGCCATAATGTTAAGATTGCGGTATACGGTGCCCAGCGCAAGCGATGGCATTTCTTTTTTTGCGGCAAAATAAATTTCTTCTGCCGTTAAGTGTTTGCAGGAATTCTGCAGGGTTTCATATATGAGTTGTCGCTGTTTTGTCATAGCGGCTCCTTTTTAAGATTAAGAATCATTCTTAATTTGATTATAGCATATTTATTTTGATTGTCAATACCTTTTTTAATTTTCTTGCCCTAACGTATATAATTTGCTATAATTTAATAAATAAGCACAGAAGAGGATATTATGATAAAATCGGTAGTAGGAATTTTAGCTCATGTTGATGCGGGCAAAACCACGCTTGCGGAAAGCCTTTTATTCAAAACGGGCAGGCTTAGAAAAATCGGCAGGGTAGACAAGGGCGATACGCATCTTGATACCCACGATTTGGAGCGTGCCCGCGGCATAACGATATTTGCCGGGCAGTCGGTAATAAGCTTGGGCAATACCGAAATAACCCTTCTCGATACGCCGGGACACGTGGATTTCTCCGCCGAAACCGAGCGCATTTTGCGCGTTCTGGATTATGCCGTAATGGTAATAAGCGGCACCGACGGTGTGCAGGCGCATACCGCCACGCTTTGGAAACTGCTTGATTTTTATAATATCCCTACCTTTATATTTGTAACGAAAATGGATTTTGCCCGTTTCGATAAGGCATATCTTATGGCGGGCATCAAAAAGGAGCTTTCGGACAACTGCATTGATATGTCTGACGATAATGCCGATAAGCAGGAGGAAATGGCGTTTTGCTCGGATGCGGCAATGGAGATGTATGAAAAAAGCGGCGCGGTGGACGATAAAACGGCTGCCTCTTTGATAGCCGGAAGAAAAATGTTCCCCTGCTATTTCGGCTCGGGATTTAAAGCGGACGGCGTAGACGAGTTCATCGCCGCGCTCGACGGATATATCCTGCCGAAAGCTTACCCCGAAAGCTTCGGCGCAAAGGTTTTCAAAATCACACATGACAGTAACGGGGCACGTATCACTCATTTAAAAATAACCGGCGGCAGACTTAAAACAAAGGATATCTTAAACTATCGCGGTAAATCCGAAAAGGTCAATGAAATACGCATCTACTCGGGCGCGAAATACGAGAGCGCCGACGAGGTGGAGGCGGGCGGCGTTTGCGCCGTAACGGGCATCAGCGATGCTAAAAGCGGCGAGGGCTTCGGCATCGAAAAGGCGGACGGCGAGCCGGTTTTGGAACCGGTAATGAAATACAGTCTTGTACTTCCTGACGGCATGGACGCAAAAACCTTCATGCCCTCTCTTAAGGAAATCGAAGAGGAAGAGCCGCTTTTAAACGTTTCGTGGAATTCGCATCTGCAGCAGATCAGTGTTAGTCTGATGGGGCAGGTGCAGGTGGAAATACTTAAAAGTCTTATATTGCAGCGGTATGACGTGGCTGTCGATATAGTAAACGGCAGAGTGCAGTATAAGGAAACGATAAACGATACCGTTGAAGGCGTGGGACATTACGAGCCGCTGCGCCATTATTCCGAGGTGCATCTTATTCTGTCGCCGCTGGGCAGAGGCGAGGGTATAAGGTTTTCCAGCGTATGCAATGAAGATTTGCTCGACAGAAACTGGCAGAGACTGATTCTGCAGAATCTTTCGGAAAAACAGCATCTGGGTGTGCTCACCGGCTCGCCCGTAACCGATATCAAATTCACTTTGGCATCCGGCAAGGCGCACCTTAAGCATACCGAGGGCGGCGACTTCCGCCAGTCCACCTACCGCGCGGTAAGGCAGGGACTTATGCAGGCGCAAAGCGTTCTGCTTGAGCCGTACTACAATTTCAGGATAGAAACTCCGCCCGAGCATATCGGCAGAGTAATAAGTGATATAAAGATGCTGTCGGGCGAGTTCGATGCCCCCTTTGAAGACGGCAGCATGACGGTGCTCTGCGGCAAGGCTCCGGTATCTACCATGAATTCCTATGCCGCCTCTCTTGCCTCCTTTACCTCCGGCAGAGGCAGGATTCAGCTCTCGGTGTCGGGGTACGATATCTGCCACAACGCAGCTGAGGTCATTGCGGACGCCGCATACAACCCCGAAAGCGACCTTGAAAATACGCCCGACTCGGTCTTTTGCGCTCACGGCAGCGGCTTTCCCGTCAAATGGAATGAGGTCAAAAATTATATGCACCTTGAAAGCTGCCTTAAAAAGAAGAACGATGCGGTGTACGCTCCGCGCAATTTCCGCATAGAGGATAAAGAGCTGGAAGCAATAATGGAAAGGGAATTCGGGCCGCAGAAAACAACGCAGACACTTTACCGTGCGCCAAAGCCGATAACCGGCGGCGTCTTTGACTGGAAGGACGTTGCCTCGCGCGACAGATACCTTATCGTTGACGGCTACAATTGCATTTTCGCATGGGAAAGCCTTAAGGAAGATGCCGAAAGCGATATTTCCCTTGCGCGCAAAAAGCTGATGGACACCCTGTGCAACTACGCCGCATTCACCGAAAGCAACGTTGTGCTTGTCTTTGACGGCTACAAGGTTTCGGGCAATCCCGGCGAAAAGTATAAATACAATAATATAAACGTAGTGTATACAAAAGAGCGCGAGACCGCCGACGCCTATATCGAAAAATTTGTTTCCGATGTGGGCAAAAACCACAACGTCAAGGTCGTGACCTCCGACGGGCTCATTCAGCTTTCCGCCGTAAGATTCGGTGTGATACGTCTATCGTCAAGAGAATTCGAAAGCGAGATAGAAGCAAGGTCCAGGGAGATATCGGAATTCATAAAAACGCATATGTAGTATTTACAAGAACAGACATATATGATATACTGCTACATTATATTATATATATCGGAAAAGGAGGAACAATATGGATAAATACGATTTAAGCAACAGTTCAATAGATAAGCTGTCCGAGTATTTTTCCTCCGCTCTTCGTTCTCTTAAAGTATCAAAACAGACGGTGCTCAAGGCACGCCTAACCGCCGAGGATATCCTTTTAAAGTATCAGCAAAGGTTAGGTGAGGATGCCCGCGTTTCCTGCCGTATCGAAAAGCGCCTTTCCTATAACTATTTTGTTATCGACATAATCGGTCCCGAGACCGATCCCTTCAGCGGGCTTAACGAGGAGGAAGAGGTTTTCAACAACGCCATGCAGTCAATGGGCTGTGTGCCGTCATGGGCATATAAAAACGGCAAGAATCAGATATCCTTCTCCTTCAGACGGCGTTGGATG
>JAZRWQ010000069.1:0-7119 GCA_045599805.1 Eubacteriales bacterium
AATATGCGTAACCGATTACGCATTTATGCAAATTTTTATAAAGAGGTAAAATAAATTGGCACAGCTTATAACATTGGATGAGATAAAACAGTTTTCTCCGGGCGCAAGACTTTTGGTGAAGAAGGACACTATTTTTACCCCCTCCGCCAAGGACTTCGCTTCCGAAAAGGGCATAAAGATCGAGTATGAGGATCATGAGACGGGCGCCTGTGCCTGCCCCAAGGATTCTTTGGAATTACGCCGCGAGGTCATAGATACCTGCCTGTGGCTTGAAAGAATGGGGCTCACCATCGGCACATGGGGTAATGTAAGCCTGCGCCTTAACGATGGTAATATCCTTATAACCCCCTCCAAGGTAGGCTATCATGTTATGAAGCCGGAGGATCTGGTCGTAATGGCGCCCGACGGCAGGATAGTTGACGGGTTCAGGCTTCCCACCAGCGAAAGGGAGCTTCACCGCGGCATTCTGAACCGTCGTCCCGATGTAAACGCTATTGTGCACAGCCATTCACCCTATGCAATGGCCTGCTGCTGCATTGAGGGCGGCATACCTCCCATGTCCGAGGAAATGGCTCAGCTTATCGGCGGCGGCGTACCCTTATCCTACCGCTTCGTGCCCTCCGAAAAGCACGTTGAACTGGGTGAGGTCGTAACCGATTCGATAGGCGAATCAAACGCCGTGCTAATAAGAAATCACGGGCCGGTTTGCTGCGGCGCGTCTCTGGCTGAGGCAAAGGTATGCGCGCAGGTAGTGGAAAAGGCCGCCAAGATGTATCTGCATATAAACAATGACAAGCGCATAATCCCCATCGAGGATAAATGGGTAAAGGCAGGCAGGATATATTTCAAGGAAGGCTACGGCAAAACCTGATAAAGGAGATTTATTATGAAAGTAGTAACAATGGGCGAAATGATGATTCGCTTTATGCCGGCAGGCAACCGCCGCTTTGAGCAGGCGGATACCTTTGAGGCATATTACGGCGGCGATGAAAGCATCGTTGCAACATCTTTGGCGCGTTTTGGCGCAAACAGCGTTTATCTTACAAAGCTTCCCGAAAATCCCCTGGGCGATATCTGCATACAGAAGCTTCGTATGTACGGCGTTGATACAAGCCATATTGCAAGAGGCGGCGAGCGCCTCGGCCTTAACTTTTACGAAAACGGCGCTGCCGTTCGTCCCTCGATAGTTATATACGACCGCAAGCATTCGGCAATCTCCGAGGCAACCGAAAATGACTTCGATTTTGACGAGGTCTTCAAGGATGCCGACTGGTTCCATTTTGCCGGCATCACTCCCGCCATAAGCGATGAGGCGGCAGCTCTTACCCTTGCCGCACTTAAAAGTGCCAAGAAATACGGTGTGGCCGTTTCCTGCGACCTTAACTACCGCGCAAAATTATGGAGCATCGAGAAGGCAAAATCGGTAATGATCCCGCTTATGCAGTACGTTGACGTATGCATCGGCGGCATTGAGGATGCCGACAGAATGATGGGGCTGGAATCCTTAAAGGTACAGCGCGGCGTCTTCAATCACTCCCGCGAGGAATACGAAAAGGCGTTCACCGAATTAAAGGAGCGCTTCGGCTTCAAATATATCTGCTCCACTTTGCGTGAGGGCGCAAACGCTTCGGAAAACACCTGGGCAGCCCTTTTATACGACGGCGAGAAGTTCTATGAAACCACCCGCTACACCATCCACCTTGTAGACCGGGGCGGCGGCGGTGCATCCTTCTCCGCGGCATTCATCTTCGGCATACTTTCCGGTTGGGATATCGAAAAGACCGGCGAATTCGCCGTTGCCGCATCATCCTTAAAGCAAACTATTTTAGGCGACTATAACCTTGTAAACCTTGACGAAGCCTTAACCCTAATGGAAGGTAAAGGCTCCGGCAGAGTACAGAGATAACAAGTAAAACAAACGATTCCGAACGCATTTCCCCATTACTCCCGAAAATCAGCATAGCTGACTTTCGGGAAAAGGAGAAATGACCGTTACGGCATAAGGAACGGCGAATGCAGTTCCGAATGAGCCGTCCGACGGACATTTCGACGCAATGCAGGGGAAAGGCTCCGGCAGAGTACAGAGATAAAGGAGATATATCATGGTAGTAGATAACATAAATAACCGCGCGCTTTATTACGGGCTTGGCGAAGATTACAAAATCGCTCTCGACTGGCTCTCACAGTATAAGGACGAAAATCCCAAGAATGAGGACGTTATCATTCCCGGCACGGATATTTTAGTTCGCATCCGCCCCTGCAATACCAAGCCGGAGAGCGAATGCCCCTTTGAATCGCACAAAGACTACATAGACATCCACTATGTTGCCGCAGGCATCGAGGGTATAGGCTATGCCGAGGATATGCTTTTAAATAAGGTAAGCTACGATGAAAAGGCGGATGCTTATCTGCTTACCGGCAAGGGCGACGTTGTTACCCTGCCCACCGGATATTTCATGATAACCATGCCGCAGGACGCGCATCAGCCCTGCGTTGCCGTTAATAATGAACCCTGCTTCATAAACAAACTTATAGTAAAAATAAAGGTAAAGTGAGGATATAAAAATGTTTGATCTCGGATATGAAAGCTTAAAAGAATATGCCATTCGCCGCACCAAGGAAACCGGTGTGCTGCCCTGCATAAAGCTGCATAAAAAGGACGATTGGATCGCCTATGCGCAGGCAATGTACGACGGCGGCGCAAGAGCCGTTGAGGTTACAATGACTACTCCCTACGCTTTAGAGGCGATCGAGGCCATCTCTTCTCATTTCGGCAAGGAAATGCTCGTTGCCGCAGGCACCGTTCTGGATGCCGCTACCGCAAGAGAGGTTATACTTCACGGCGGTTCCATCCTTGTAAATCCCTGCATTGTTGACGATGTTTTAGACGTTGCGAACCGTTATCAGGTGCCCATTTACAGCGGCGCATTCACCGCGACCGAGGTATTCACCGCAATGCGCAAGGGCGCGTCCATGGTAAAGATTTTCCCCGGCGGACTTGGCGGCGCAAAATACATGACCAACCTTAAAATGGTATTCCCCGAAGTAAATCTCATCCCCTCCGGCGGCATAAATCTCGATAACTGCGCCGAATTCATAAAGTGCGGCGCCTGCGCCGTTTCCGGTGCGCGCACCTTCATGAACTTCGACATGATAGAAAAAGAGGGACTGGGCTGGATAACCAAGCAGGTTTCCTCCTTCATCAATGTAGTTGCCGAAGCTAAAAAAGAAGTTAATATGATACCTTAAAGGAGTATTATTATGGGAAAAGTAGCTATAATAGGCAAACAGCAGCCGCGCTTCATCCGTGAAGCAATGGAAAAATTCATAAACGAATCGGGGCACGAGGCAGTGCTTCTCGATATGCCCACCCGCAACACCGCCGACTGGAAGGAAGCATTAAAGGGCTACAACGTAATCATCTCGGCAGGCGAAAAGATCCCCGGCGAAACCATTGAATATCTTAAAGATGATTTAAAGCTTCTGTCCCGTTTCGGCGTAGGCACCGATGAAATGGATTACCCCACCGCCATAAAAAACGGCGTGGCTATCTGCAACGCCGCAGGCTCCTTTAACCGCCCCGTTGCCGAATGTGCCTTAACGCTCATGCTGTGCATTTTGCGCAACATCGTTCCCGGCAACGAAGAGGTACATAACTGCGACTGGTCAAGATTTCTGGAATCCCGCAACGGCGTTCAGCTTTACGGCAAAACCGTAGGACTGATAGGCTTCGGCGGCATTCCCCAGACTCTTGCCAAGATGCTTTACGGCTTTGAATGCCGCGTTATCGCCTACGATCCCTTCTTCAATAAAGAGGTTGGCGATAAATATAACGTAGAAAGCGTTGATATGGAAACCCTTATAAAGGAATCCGATGTTATAAGCCTCCATTGCCCCTGCAACGATGAAACGAGAGACATGGTGAACATGGAATTCTTAAAGAAGATGAAGCCCACCGCCATACTCATCAATACCGGCAGAGGCGCCCTTATCGTTGAAGAGGACCTTGCCTATGCCTTAAAGAACGGCATCATAGCCGGCGCAGGGCTTGACGTGCTGAGAAACGAGCCGGTCGTTCCCGAATGTCCCTTCCTTGATATCAAGAACTGCATCCTGGAGCCGCACATCGGCGCCAACACCAACGATGCCGTTATGAATGCAGGAATGTTTGCCGCACGCAACGCCGTAGACTTCCTTGACGGCAGAGAGGTCAAAACCATCCTCAACCCCGAATACAAAAACTACGTAAAGTAAAATCAGCTTATAAAAATATCCCGTCATAAATTATGACGGGATATTTTAGCGTTTGTGAAAATAAGTAAGAATTTTTTTACGGTTTCCTTGACTTTTTCGAATCTGTTTTGATAGAATAAAAACAGAGGTGATTTTTATGACAAAAAAAGAGAAAAAGACAAAACTGATTTCAGCACTCATCATTCTGATTCTTGCCGTTTCCCTTTGCGCCGTATTATTACCTGAAATAATACTGCTTGTAAAAGAGGCGGGCATCCTGCATACCGTGAAAGCCGATTTCGGGCTCGGCGCGCAGTCGGAGTATATGTATAAAACCGATGTACTGAAGCTTGTGCTTTTCGGCATTGGCGCGGTTTTGATTCTTGTGATACTTATTATGCTTGCCCTTAAAAAGACGGCGGCAAAAAAGCTAATTATCCCTGCCGTTATAATAGCCGCGGCATTTATCGTGCTTGCCCTCATCGTCTTTATCCCCAAATCAAAACCCACTGCCGATATCGAAGATAAAAACGCCATCGTTTTCAAAGCGACCGATGCCGCCTGCAAGGAGGCGGAAAGCTACGGAAAGGTTTTTGCCGTGTCAAAGTCTGATATGTGGTATTCGCTTGGCAGATCAAAGGATAAAACCGGCTGCCATTTTATCGTCAGCGAGGTGAATTCCGATATCATAAGGATATGCGGCTATGAAGAATTTAACATATACGAGCGCGGCGTTGATATTGCCCATACGCCTTTGCCCGTTATCCTTACCGAGGCTTACGCAGAAAAGCTCGGCTGGGAAAAGGGACAGACGATAAATGATGTGTATTTCATGACGGATACTGAACTTGACTTTGTCGATTATGACGACGGCTCGCAGGAGGCTCTCGTAAAGGACGCGCCCTATTCATTCGATGTATCGGTCGTTGATATACTTAAGGCAGGGGAAAGGTATCCCGTGCTTTCGGGCAGTCCCATCAGTGCCGATACCGTATTCCCCGAGGTAAAGGAGGGCGACCTTGCCGTGTTATGCCCCGAGATGTACTATGAGGGCGAAAAAGTTATCGGCAAGTCCGCCGTGTCGGAATCTTCTCCCGAAATGTGCATCGTGGCTGTAAATGATAATGCCGCCTTTGAGAAGCTGTCAGCGCTTACCGAAGCGAAAAAGCTTTCCGAACTTTACTAATATCAGACACAAACAAAAGCGCTCTTATGAGCGCTTTTTTGTTATATCGGTAACTGTTAATATATTGTCTTTCACCGTGAATTTTATTTCGTATTCGCCGTAGGTAAAGCCGTAAACTCTGCTGTCGTCCTGCTGATATGCCGGGCGCGGATCCTGCGAAAGTATCTGCACAAGCCCCGGGCGTTTTTCTTCCGGTATCATTTTAAGATACTTTTCGTCGCACCTTACCGTGATTTCAAAATCGGTAAACTCTTCGGCAAAGCCGCCCTTTGCGTCGGGTATGCTGTCGGTGTATGCAAGGTAGGGCTTTATGTCGTATATCGGCGTGCCGTTTAATATGTCCGCACCGGTAACGTATATTACGGGCGCGTTTTTACATTCATAATCAATGCGCTCTATCTTAACGCAGGAAAGTCCTATTGGGTTGGGGCGAAAGGGAGAGCGTGTGGCAAATACCCCCATGCGCTTATTGCCGCCGAGACGCGGCGGACGCACGGTCGGGCTCCATCCGGCATCCTTGTTTTCGGAAAATTCCCATATAAGCCACAGGTGGGAAAACCCTTCAATGCCTCTTAGCGCATCGGGGTTTCGGAAATTCTTTTCAAATTCTATTCTGCTTTCTACCTTATCGGCAAGCTTGCCCTGACGGGGTATGCCGAATTTGTCGGTATAATCATTGTAAATTCTTGCGATAATATCCATAATCTGCTCCTTTGCTCTATTATAATGCTTAACTTACGATTATGCAAGTTTTCCTCTTTACTTAACGGGCACGGGGTGGTAGAATTATATAGATAAAAATTACGAGGAAAGTAAAATGCAGAAGTTTAAGGATTTCACGGAAAGATTTTCGCTCAGCGGCGGCTCGCTCTTTACATACTACGCCTTCTTCTATATGGCCATTTCGCCCTTTACCTGCTATATAACCTCCTATTACAGCGATATAGGACTTACGGCGTCGCAGATAGGTTTGATAAGCGGTATAGGCCCCCTTATCACCATAGTGGGGCAGATGATATGGGGCAGGCTGGCGGACAAGGCGTATTATAAAAATACCGTGCTTATGATTGCCACTATCGGCACGGCGGCAGTTTTATATATGTTCACCTGGGGCAAAAGCTATCCGTTTCTTATAATAATGAATATACTGTACAGCTTTATAAACTGTTCGGTAATGCAGATAAGCGACTCCATCGCTCTGGAATACAGCACGGCGCATAATCTGCGCTTTTCCACCATGCGTATGGGCGGCTCGATAGGCTATGCTGTCTGCAATATATTCATCGGCCTTATCCTTGTGGGGCATACCGACAGACTGTTTGTGGTAAATATCGTGCTTATCGCCGTTTCGGTGGTCTCGCTTCTGTTTGTGCCCAAGGTAAGAGGCAGTATCGACCGCGAAAATAAACTTCAGATAAGCGCCCTCTTAAAGGATAAAAAGCTTATAATCCTGCTTATATTCAATTTCATTTTATACCTCGGCTACTTTTTCAATATGTCCTTCTACGGCGTAATGATGCGCAGCTACGGCGCGACAAATCTGCATATCGGCATCGCGCAGGCGATATGCGCCTTCTGCGAAGTGCCCTTTTTGCTCTTCAGCCAGAAGATAATAAATAAGATAGGCATAAAAACCACCCTTATCCTCTCAACGCTCACCTTCTGCGCGCGCTGGCTTCTGTACGGCAGCCTTACAAATG
>JAZRWQ010000070.1:0-4767 GCA_045599805.1 Eubacteriales bacterium
AGATATCCTTTATTTTTATTTTGAACGCCTTACGGTCAAAAACAAGTGCTGTGAGCACGAACACAACGGCGCTTATCGAAAGGCGCACCGCAACCATCTGCATAGAGGAAAAGCCGCGTGAGGACAGCCAGCGCACAAACAGCCCTGCCGAGCCCCACAGCGCGCCGCCTATCAGCGCGAAAAGCAAACCTTTTTTCTCTTTCATTAAAACCCTAACTCCTCACCGACGATGATGACCTTTATTCTGCCTGCAGGACGGCACAGACGTGTGGTTACGATATGAGAGCATATACTGTCGGTGCGCTTGCAGTTGCCGCAAACACCTGTCTGCATGCAGGGCGTTGCCATCTGAAAACGCTGTGAATTTATCGGAGCGGCGATATTGCGCGCGCGGGAGTAGGCATCCTCAAGCGTTCTTACCACCTTGTTTACGCCTATTACCATAATAACCTCATCCGGCCCGTAAAGAAGCGCGGCAAGGCGGTTGCCCACGCCATCGATATTAACTATCTGACCGTCCTCGCTTACGGCGTTTGCGCTCATAAGATAGGTATGGCAAAGAAGTGACCGGCGCATCATTTCGCGGCGTTCCTCGGGAGTTTTGGCGGTGTCGCGGTCTATTATGTTATACGTGCCGTTTCTGAGTTCATCCAGCACACCTATTTCGCTGAGCGTTACGCTGCCGCCGAAGGCTATCGACTGCTCCTTGTCTATCATGGACAGAAGCTTCTGTTTTGCCTGCTTTGCTGTGTCGCAGTAATAAGCCTCGAAAAAGCGGCTTTGAAGATTATGCACAAGTGTTGTGCCGAGCTTTTTTGCGCGAATTCTCTGTGCACTGTTCATACTAAAGTCACCTTCTTCATTACGCGGTCGATCATCGGTCTGTCTCTGAAATCGGTCGCAGTTTCGGCTATTTCGTCAACAACGTCCATACCCTCTACTACCTTGCCGAAGGCGGCATACTGACCGTCAAGGAAGGTGGAGTCCTTATGAACGATAAAGAACTGGGAAGATGCGCTGTTGGGGAAGGATGTGCGCGCCATGGAGATAACGCCGCGCTTATGCGACAAATCGTTTTTAAAGCCGTTATCGTAGAATTCGCCCACGATGGTTTCCTTGCTGCCGCCGCAGCCCGTACCTTCGGGATCGCCGCCCTGAATCATGAAATCCTTTATTACACGGTGGAAGATAAGTCCGTCATAGAAACCTTCCTTTACGAGCTTTTCAAAGTTTTCAACGGTTTTGGGAGCCTTATCGGCATAAAGCTCTATTTTTATGATCCCGCCGTTATCCATTTCAATCTGTACCATTTTCCATTCTCCTTAATAGTTTTTTTCTTTCTTTATAATCGGGCATATACTTTTCCACAAGCGCATAAAAGTCTCTGCCGTGATTTTTTATTTTGATGTGCGCCAGCTCGTGCACCACCACATACTCCGCCGCCGCTTCCGTGTACAGCATAAGATACCAGGAAAAGCAAAGGCTGTTTTTCGGAGAGCAGCTTCCGAATCTGGTTTTCGCCGAGGTTATTCTGACCCCCGTGGGATACAGCCCCATTATTTTTGAATATTCGTTTACCTTTGCGCAGAAATATTCCCTTGCCAGTTTTTTATATTCACTTATCTTTTCGGGCGTCAGGTCATCCTGTACCTTAGTATCGTTTTTAATTGTTATCTGCCGTTTTTCTATCCAGCGCTTATGCGCTTTCACAAACTCGTATGCACGCTCGTCCGACATATTACGCGGCGCTTTTACCGTTACCGACAAATCGTTTTCGACCTTTATTGAAACGGTTTTTCTTTTCATTCGTATTATATTTATATCCATAAAAAATATTTTACCACAATTTGCCCGGCATGAAAAGACGGTTATTGAAAAATAAGGCAAAATATTATATAATAATTACAGAAAACTAAGGAGATTACTATGGATATTTTTAAAGCGATTTCACAGGAACTCAACATTACCGAAAAGCAGACCGAAGCCGCCGTAAAGCTTCTTGACGAGGGAAACACCGTGCCCTTCATCGCCCGTTACCGCAAGGAGGTAACCGGCTCGCTTGACGACCAGGTTTTGCGAAAGCTTTCCGACAGACTTACCTATCTTCGCAACTTTGAAGAAAGAAGAGAAGCAATAAAAGAAGCCATCGTTTCGCAGGAGAAGATGACCGACGAGATTGCCGCCATGCTTGAAAATGCAGCCACACTTTCACAGCTTGAGGATATTTACCGTCCCTTTAAGCCAAAGCGCAAAACGAGAGCATCGGTTGCCAAGGAAAAGGGCTTACAGCCACTTGCCGATTTGATTTTGGCACAGGAGAAAAACTCACCCGCTCCCTTGAAGCTTGCCGAGGATTTCATAAACGAAGAAAAGGGCGTTGACAGCGCCGAGGCCGCCCTTGAGGGCGCGACCGACATCATTGCCGAGTTAATTTCCGATACGCCGCAGACAAGAGGACTGCTGCGCGACCTTGCATTGAGAGACGGCGTTATATCCTCGGTAAACGCAAAGGAGGAGGACTCGGTTTACAGGCTTTATTATGAATACTCAGAGCCCGTGAAAAAGATGGCGGGACACAGAGTGCTTGCCGTTGACCGCGGCGAAAAAGAGGGCTATTTGAAGGTAAGCCTTGATGTAGACAGAGACAAGGCGCTGAATATCCTCGAAAATGCCTTTGTAAAGCCCGGTTCCAAGTGCTCGGATACAGTTTCATTTGCCGCGGCGGATGCTTACGACAGGCTTATATTCCCCTCGATAGAAAGGGAGATACGCAGCGGACTTACCGAGCGCGCCTGCGAGAATGCCATAGGCGTATTCGGCGTAAATCTTCATTCTCTGCTTATGCAGCCGCCGGTTAAAGGCGCGGTGGTATTGGGGCTTGACCCGGCATACCGCACGGGCTGTAAAATCGCAGTTGTGGACGATACCGGCAAGGTGCTTGACACGACGGTTATCTACCCCACTCCGCCGCAGAGCAAAATTGCCGAGGCAGAGCAGATTTTGTTAAGGCTTATCAAAAAGCACGGCGTTACCGTTATCTCGATGGGCAACGGCACGGCATCCAAGGAAAGCGAAATTTTCGTTTCCGACATGATAAAGAAATACTCCTTAAACGTTAAATACATGGTGGTAAACGAGGCGGGCGCGAGCGTTTACTCGGCGTCCGAGCTTGCCGCCAAGGAGTTCCCCGATTACGACGTTTCATTAAGAAGCGCCGTTTCCATCGCAAGACGGTTGCAGGATCCCCTTGCCGAGCTTGTTAAGATAGATCCCAAGGCGATAGGCGTTGGGCAGTATCAGCACGATATGCCGCAAAACCGCCTCTCCGACACCCTTTCCAACGTGGTCGTTGACTGCGTAAACTCGGTAGGCGTTGATTTAAACACCGCATCCGTTCCCCTGCTTTCCCGAGTATCGGGAATAAACGCAGGCATCGCCAAAAACATAGTTGCCTTCCGCGAGGAGAACGGTGCCTTCAAGCGCCGCAGACAGCTTTTAGATGTACCGAAGCTCGGCAAAAAGGCATACGAGCAGTGCGCCGGCTTTATGCACATTCCCGAAAGCGCAAACATCCTTGACAACACCTTTGTTCACCCCGAAAGCTACGATGCCGCCGAAAAGCTTATCGAGCTTTGCGGCTACGGCAAAAAGGACAGAGCCTTCGGCGACATAAAGGAAAAGGCGCAGGCAAAGGGACTTACCGAGCTTTCAAAGGAGCTCAACATCGGTCTGCCGACCTTAAAGGATATGCTGGATGAACTGCAAAAGCCGGGCAGAGATCTGCGTGACGATTTACCCGCTCCCATGCTTGTTTCGGGCGTAATGGACATAAACGACCTAAAGCCCGGCATGGAGCTTAAGGGCACGGTGCGCAACTGCGTTGACTTCGGCGCCTTTGTTGACATCGGTGTGCATCAGGACGGACTTGTGCATATTTCGCAGATCTGCGACAAATACATCAAGCACCCGTCCGACGTACTCAAGGTAGGCGACATTGTTACCGTAAAGATACTTGAATGTGACCCGAAGAAGAAGCGCATTTCCCTTACAATGAAGCTGAAATAGCGCAAATTATTACAATTTGTAACTATTTGGTCGAAAATCTGTGATTATTTTATAAAAGTGCTGCCAACTGTATTGACAGCACTTTTATCTTTTTGTTAGAATAATTATAGGGAGGCGATCACATGAAAAAATTTATTGCAATAATATGTTTGCTTGTTTTATGCTTATCTCTTTGCGCCTGCGGCAAAACGGAGCCGGTTGAAAGCAAACCCGGAGAAAGCATATCCGAAAGCGTATCTGAAAGCGAGCCGGAGGAAAACAAAATTGAAAAGAAAACCCTTGCATTATGTATGGGCTCGGTAAGTCATCCCGTTCACAGGGTTATTCAGTACGGATTTATCAAAACGGCAAACGAATTGGGATATGAAGCAAAGATTTTCGGACTTGACGATGGCAGTATAATGGATCTGCGTGCCGAATGGAACACACTGCTTAATGATAGGGATATACAAGGCGTTGCCGTATGGACGGGGGATGACAGTTGTTATGACCTTCTTAAAACCTACCGCGAAAACGGTATGCACGTTGTAGTGCCTTACTTTCCACATGATTATAAGAAAACTCATGAATTTATAGAATTCAATCCGGTTGGAGTCAACTATACTGACGGAGCAGACGGCGCTGCCTCGGCAAAATTTATGCTGCAAAAACTAAAAGAAAGAGGCATAACCGAAGGCGTTATCGGCATAACACAGGCAAGCG
>JAZRWQ010000071.1:0-24757 GCA_045599805.1 Eubacteriales bacterium
ATCTTACGGTAAAGCTTAATCTTATCGACATATTCTTAAAGCCTGCAATAGGCGCACTGGCGTGCGGTGCCGCCGCATTCGGATGCCATTATTTTACAAGCGGCATTCTCGGAGGCAAGGTTGCAACTCTCTTAAGCGTGGTAGTTGCCGCCGTAATTTACTTCGTAATAGTGCTCAGTTTAAAGATTTTAACAAAAGAAGACGTAGAAATGCTGCCAAAAGGCAAAAAAATTCAAAAAGTACTTGAAAAACTGCACTGGGTAGGGTAGAATGGAAAAAAAGGAATATATTAAAGATAAATATGATTTTAACGATTTACTGGAAATAATGTCTTTCCTTCGCTCGGAAGAGGGCTGTCCGTGGGACAGGGTGCAAACCCATAAATCCATACGCAAGAATCTTATAGAGGAAACCTATGAGGTGCTTGAGGGCATAGATAAGGATAACGATGATATTCTTATCGAAGAGCTGGGCGATCTTTTACTGCAGGTTGTCTTCCATTGCAGGATCGCACAGGAAGAGGGAAGATTCAATATCAGTGACGTAACCGACGGTGTCTGCAAAAAACTCGTTCGCCGTCATCCCGCATTGTTTTACGGTGATAATACCACCACGTGGGACGAGGTTAAAATCAAAGAGAAAGGCGTTAAGGCAGTTTCCGACAGCATGAAGTCGGTATGTATGATGCCTGCGCTTATGCGTGCGCAGAAGGTGTCGTCCAAAGCGGCCAAGGCCGGATTCGAATGGCATCGGGAAGAAAAGCCTTTTGAAAAAATTGACGAAGAGAAAAAAGAATATCTCGAAGCGTTGGCAAAAGGCGATAAGCAGAGCGCCTTTGACGAAGCAGGCGATCTTTTGTTTTCATGTGTTACCGCAATACGCCGCTCCGGCATAGATTGCGAAGAGGCTTTAACGGCTTCGACCAACAAGTTTATTGACCGCTTCACGGCAGTTGAAAATGCCGTTAAGGCGGATGATAAAGATATGTTGTCATTATCCGATGATGAGCTTGTGGAATATTGGATAAAGGCAAAAAACAG
The DNA here is from genome assembly GCA_045599805.1 of Eubacteriales bacterium. Classification (GTDB taxonomy): domain Bacteria; phylum Bacillota; class Clostridia; order Oscillospirales; family UMGS1783; genus JAZRWQ01. The sequence continues at coordinate 1,041 of JAZRWQ010000071.1, forward strand.
CAAATCAGTTTAACTGATATAAAAATTGGAGGAATTTCAAATGAACAAAACAGAACTCATCGCAGCAGTAGCAGCTGCAGCAGAACTGTCCAAGAAGGACGCAGAAAAAGCAGTTAATGCATTTGTCGGCGAAATCACTAAGGCTCTTAAGAAGGGCGACAAGGTTTCTCTCGTTGGCTTCGGTACCTTCGAAGTTAAGGAAAGAGCGGCAAGAACCGGTATCAACCCCAGAACCAAGGAAACCATCAAGATCGCTGCTTGCAAAGCTCCCGTATTCAAAGCAGGCAAAACCTTTAAGGAATCCATATAAGTCAGGTATTTTATTGCAAAAGCGGAAATCACGGATTTCCGCTTTTGTTTTACGGTGAATGAATTGCGAATAGACAAGTATCTTAAAATATCACGAATAATAAAACGCCGTACCGTGGCAAACGAAGCCTGCGACGGCGGCAGAATATCGGTAAACGGTAAAATAGTAAAGGCATCCTATGACGTTAAGGTGGGCGACGTAATTGAAGTCGGCTTCGGCACTAAGACACTGAAGGTGAGAGTGGAAAGCCTTAACGAATACGCAAAAAAAGACGATGCCTGCGAAATGTATACCATTCTGTAATTAAAATCCCCACGTGTTAATATATTTAATCACGGGGGGATTTTTATGTCCGAATCAAATAATCTTATACATACCGTTATTCTGGAAAACCGTTCTTCTCTGTCTTTGTCCGGAGTAACCGAGGTCGCAAACTGCACCGATAATTCTGCCGCCGTATTCACATCCGCGGGGATAATGAGCATCAAAGGAAATGAACTTCGTTTAAGCCGCTACGATGTCGAAAGCGGCGACCTTGTTTTGACGGGGAAGATAAACAGCATACTATATACCGACAGCATGGGCAAAAAAGCATCTACCTTTGTCGGAAAGCTTTTCAAATAAGATGAACGGCATAAATTCGGGATGGTGGAACATGCTCTATTCGCTGGCCTTCGGCGGAGTGATCGGTGTATTCTATGACTGTCTGCGTTTTATAAGAAAACTTACCCTTGGGAATATTGCCGTTACCTTTACTCTTGATATAATTTTCCCGTCTCTCAGCGCCGCCGGTATATTTTTATTTGCTCTTGTCGTGTGGAACGGCAGTATCAGGCTGCTGTATATCGTTTTTATGGTGTTCGGTTTCTTGATTTATTACTGTTCTTTCGGAAGCATAAGTGTAAAGCTGTTTGACTTTATACTTCGTCCTGTGGTATATATTTGCGGTAAAATCAAAAATTTCATAGGCAAAGACAGAAAAAATAATAAAAAATTAACAGTTGCAGCTAAAAAATTTCCGTTTTGCTCTTCCATTTTGCATAAAAAAAATATAAAATAAATAAGAAAGAAGCAAAGTGGAAAAGGGGCGAAGTTGAAATGAGCAAAAGCGGCGTAAAATTTGCAGTCATATTGGTCGCGCTTATAATAAGCGTCATACTCATCGTTACGATTGTATCTTCCCGTGTAAGCATTTTTCAGCTTGACTCCGATATTGCCGACAAGGAAGCGCTCATCCGCGCCAAGCAGGACGAAAACGCATCTCTGCAGGATATGATAGACAGCAACGATTTGAGCGAATATGCCGCGTCCATAGCGAGAGAAAAACTCGGCTTCGGTACACGTACCGAAAAGATGTATATAAATATTACCGGTAAATAAACGGAGTTGAAATATATGGTAACACCGGGCAGCATACTAACCGGCAAAGTTTCTTCCATTACAAAGTTCGGGGCATTCGTATCCTTGGAGGACGGAAGTTCGGGACTTGTGCACATTTCCGAAATATCCGATTCCTTCGTAAAGGATGTTTCCGATTTTTTGTCTGTCGGTCAGCAGGTCAGCGTAATGGTGCTTCCCGCATCAGATAAGGGCAGAATAAATCTTTCAATAAAAAGAGCAGTGAAAGATACCCATGTTGAAAAGGCATCAAACGACGGCAATTTTGAAGATATGCTTTCAAAATTCATGAGCGACAGCTCAAAAAAAATGAGCGACCTCAAAATGGTTGACACGCAAAGAAAGCGTCCGCGCAAAAAATAAACCGACTTGGAAAACCAAGTCGATTTTTTTATTTATCTATTTTAGAATGTATTTCCTGCCTTACATTTTCAAGCAGATCCGATTTGCGTTTTCCGAATACACATTCACTTGCAAAATGCTCGCAATTGTTGTGAAGTATGTTATAGCCTTTTTGACCTATACGGCCCCTGGCGTATTCAACGGTAGCTTTCCTTGAACGTCTTTTAATGTTTTCGTGAAAGGTAAGCTTTGCCGTTTCAAGATTTCCGCCGTTTAAAAAGGTATTTATATCGGTTGAAAGCACCTCTATTTCATCGGGATTTATTCCTTCGTTATCGGGCAGCCCGAACTGTATTATTTCGTCGCCTGAAACATAAATGCCGTAATGATAATAGAATTTAACCTTAACGCGTATAATATCGCCCTGCAGCGGTGCATCGCATATCCAGTTCATTATTTCCCCTCTATTATGTTAATAACGTCCTGCACGGTATTTATTGAGGCGAAATCTTTGTTGGTGAATTTAACTCCGAAATCCTCCTCTATTGCAACCGCCATATAAAGAAAGCCTATTGAATTAAGTCCCATGTCCTTAAGCACTGATGTCTCGGTAACATTTGCTGTGTCAATATCGCCTTCAAAAACCGTATCTATAAGTGCTTTCAGCTTTTCAAATGTCGTCATTTTCTGCCATCCTTTCGTATGTGTTCCGGCATTCCAGTAAAGTTTGTCGTATTCTATCGGATACCGCTTCAATATCTTTTATTGACGGTATTTTTTTTGTGCACATTTCTTTCGGATCAATTGCATTCCCCACGATAACCGTTCGTCTGTTATACCAGTGCCTTCGCTTTTCGGTGTACATCGGTATTATGGGAACATCGGCCCTGATTGCGATAAGTGCCGCTCCGGATTTCACCGAATCAATCTCTCCGTCTCTGTGTATCCCGCCTTCGGGGAACATGGCAAGTATCTTACCGTCTTTAAGTACGGAAACGCTTTTGCGTATAGCCTCGATATCGGATATGTTCCGGTCTATCTTAATACAGCCTATGCCCTTAAGCAGCGGCGCCAGCAGTTTTTTATCCATAACCGCTTCGGCGGCAAGGAAGAAAACTCTTCTCATTTTAAAGGCGCAGCCGATAACGAACGGGTCGAGAAAGTCAACGTGATTTGCGCAAATAACAGCACCGCCGTTTATTTTTGAAACAGATTTTCTGCCGTCGGTATCAAGCTTTTTTATGCGAAAGAAGATAATATCTGTGATGAAATAAATTGTCCTGCCGAGATCCATGAAAAAATACTTCAATGTTTTCATTTTTCGATTTTTCCCTTTAACATAGCAAGAAGTCTGTCGTTTTCTTTTTGCAGTATTTCGGTAAGCGCATAAGCGTCGGCATCTTCCGGCGCGGTATTTTTGCAAAAATCGTGTATGTTTATCGGTTTGCCGATGATAACGTGAGCGCGTTTGAAGAGCCCGTAATTGCCGTCGGTGCATACCGGAATTATCGGCGCATTGGTGCGGAGCGCAACGTAAACGATACCCGGCTTAAAGGGGAACGGCTTGCCGTTTACCGGCAGTCTGCCCTGCGGGAATATGCCTACAATGCCGTTATTGTCAAGCGTTTCAAGCGACTGCCCTATAAAATCGTAGTTGACCTGGTCACGGTTTACGTATATTCCGCCAAGCCCCTTTAAAAACCACGAAAAGAACTTGCTTTTTTTGAAAAGCACCTCCGCCATAAGAAATCGTATGCTATTAAAGTAAAACAAAAATTCATACAGCACGAAATCCAAAAGCGACGTGTGATTTGACATCAGTATACACGGACGTTTAAGGTTCAGACTCTGCACCGATTTGTCCTCGTAATATACCTTTGTTTTGAAAAATAAAAGCGCGGGCAGTATTCCGGTTATCTTCAGGAATACGAGTAAAAAGCAGTTAAATCCCTTTTTGCGCATATTACAGATACCTTTCTATATATTCGCAGAATTCTCTTATTGTGTAGGTGAGCTTTTCATTTTCGCTGTACCCGGTTATGCCGAATTCCTTTGCCATTTCTCCGAGCATGGTGAAATACTGTATGCTGCTTGCGCCGAGGTCAAACATAACGTGCGCATAGCAGTCAAGGGTTTCGGGATCGGTACCGATAATCCGTCCCACGATTTCCTTTATCTTGACGGCAAGCGGACTGTTTTCGTCAAATTCATCCGATTTATCCGTATTCTGTATTTCCGAAAACGGTATAAGCTTTATGTTTCCGGAATCCACCTCACGTTTTAGATACTGTCTGCCTATTTTAATTGCCGTTTCGGGTGTAATGGGGCAGGTGGTGAAATAAAAGCTGCGTATCTGCTGAGCCGAGGGCAGGGTGTTATTGATTTTATATACCTCGTCCTTTATATCCGAGACAGCATTTTGCGGCAGATACGGGCTTATCTGTACTACCATAGACAGCGTCTCTTTCCCGTCCGTATTCAGTCCGAGTATGGATAATGCCGATGCCTTTTTTATTTTGAAAATTTTTTCAAGCTCGTCCGGGTTGATGTTTTCGCCGTTTTCGCCGATAACTACGTCGCTCTCTCTGCCGGTGATGTAGTAGTATCCTTCGGCATCCTGTCTGAAAATATCTCCTGTGCAAAGCTTACTGTTTACCGGTATCTCTTTTCCGTTTTCAATAATGCGCGATGCTAAAGAATCTCCGTAAACCGTAAGTATTCCGTTGTCGTCCAGCTCGTATTTAATGGATTCAAAGGGCTTGCCGACCGAATTTTGGTTTCTGTATTTTGGCTTGTAGCGAAGCTCGACCGATGTTATTCCTATCTCGCTCATTCCGTAACCGTTGTGCAGAGGATAGCCGATGCCGTTAAAAAGCTTAAGCGTGGAGTCGTTCAGGCTGCTTCCGCCGCTTATGCAGAATTTTACCGACCTTCCGAATAGCTTGTCGGTTATCTCATGCATTATACTCATGGCGATAGGTCCGCCGTGTATCGGGAAAATATTCTGTATTTCGGTGCAAAGCTTAATGCCTTTATAAAACGCCTTCTGTTTCTTTTCGCTCTGTGAGGAGACTTCTCGCATAATCTGCTTTTCTATTGTATGCCATAAAAGGGGAACGGCAAAAATGTGCGTTACGTTATGCTTTCTGCAGGTCTGCAGTATCGTGTTTGCCGAGTAATCCTTTAAAAATACAACGGTGCGTCCGAAGAATGTAAACCACATATAAACGGCGGTAAGTCCGAAAATATGGTAGAAAGGCAGAAAGGCAAGCTGTTTTAAGCGTCCCTTATAGTGAGCCGGCATCCTTTTGCTCTCCACTAAAATCTGCCTTGCGTTCAAAAGCTGCTTTGCCATTGCCATGCCGTTGTAAATACATATCTTTTCGGAAAGAGAGGTTGCCGAAGATGCTATGGCAAATTCATCCTCAAAGACCATTCCGTTTTCGTTTTCCGATTTGCCTATATTTGCAAATTCAATATACTCGGTGTCCAGTTCGCCCTTATTTATGCATATAACCCTGCTTATTTTAAGGGTGTCCAAAACCTTCTGCGAAATTGAGCGCGGATGACGCATATTTATAAGATAAGGCTTGTTGCCGCTTTTAAGCACCGCCCAGAAAACTATTATCCACTCAACGCAGTTTTCCATCTCGATTCCGAGAAAGCTTCCGCTTCCGTACTTTTCAAAAAGCGCGTTGGCGCATAAACATATTTCTTTTTTTATTTCGCCGTAGGTATAGCTTTTAATACGGTATCCGTCATTTGTTTCGGCGATTATCAAATCCTCGTCGCTGAACATTTCGGAATATATATCGCGCATCGTTATTTTTTCTTTCGAAAGGGTAGCGTATTTGCGTTTTATGAGTTGTTTAAGCTTTCTGTTCATTCGTTTTAAATTCCTGTTCGTCAAATATGTCGGTAAGCTGTGAAAATGTTACGAATTCAAATCCCGACTTCTTCAGCATGGCTATTATCTTTTTAATTTTTCGCCTGAATGATGCAAATCCGAGTTTTAAATACAGCGAGTCTTTTAAATCAAGATTTTTGATTTTCGGTATTCTGTGCCGGGACATCTCGAACGGATGCAGATAAAATACGTAAAAATCGTTCTTGCTTATGTATTTCTGTATCATCGTTTTCATGAAAGTCCAGTTGCCGATGCGTATGTAGCCTCCGCCGGATATGGGTACGCTGGAGCCGAATATCTGCGAGCATGACATGCCGAATTCGTAGAATCCGTTATTATGGAATATGTTGTTTTTTATCATATCAAAACCCGTCAGATCGGGCATGCCGTAAGCATGTGCGTGCTGCATGGTGTTCATCAGACTTGAATCGTATTTGAACCCCAGCTTCCGTATTGTGTGAAAACTCTTGTCGTTAATCCCGAAATAGGGCGCGCGGTATCCTTTTACCTCAATGCCGAATTTGTTTTCTATAACGGTTTTTGCCGCTTTCAGCTTCTCTTCAAATTCCATGTCGTCAATTTCAGTCGGTGCCGTATGCTCATATCCGTGAAGCGCTATTTCATGGCCCTTTTTCAGATGTCTTTCGAGCCGTTTTGCAGACGACAATGCAAGCGAGCTTAGCGCAAATATCGTTGAAGGAATGCCGTAATCGTCAAGCAAATCGAGATATTCGTCAAGCCCGTCCAGCAGCTCGTCATTTATCATCTGCTTTTGCGGCTTTACGCATCCGGTGTCCGAAAATCGCTCCATGTCAATGGTGAACACCGCATATTTTTTCTTGTCGGGACTAATCATTTATTTAAAAACTCCGCTATTGCTTTATCATATTTTTCGGTGTTGTTTATGCGCAGATGCGAATGAGCGCCCTTGTCGAACCATACAAGCTTTTTGTTTTTGCTGCCTGCCTTTTTGAAAAGAATCTTTGTCTTTTCGGGAATAGAGAAAACATCCTTTGTTCCGTAGAGGAAAAGCATGTCCTGCTTTACCTTTCCTATCGTATTGATGGGCGAGTATTTATATACGTTCGTGCCGGCGTATTTCCAAATATACAGCATACACAAATCAAGCACGGGAAACAGCGGTTTATTATCATAAATCATGTGACGCTTGAAGGTTTCCCTGAATGAAACGAAACATCCTTCGGTTATTATTCCCTTAAGCCTATCGGGGCAGTCACTTGATGCGGCTGCAAACAAAGCGCACGAAGTGCCTATGCAGATGCCGTGCAGATATATTTCCTTAATGCCTTTATTGTCTATGATATAGCGCATCCATTCTTTAAGGTCTTCGCTTTCCTTTAATCCTATCGTATTGTATTTGCCGTCGCTCAGTCCGTGAGCGCGGCTGTCGATAACAAGTATGTTCAGCCCCGATTTGTGATAGGGGATTGCGAAATAATATGAGTACATAAGGCACTCACACCGCCCGGGAAGCACGATTACGCATCTGTCCGATCCGAAATCATAGTATTCGCCGTAAAGATTAAGTCCGTCGTGCATTATATGTACAGGCTGCATTTTATCTTTAACGCTTTGCGCCCATGCGCAGCCGTCATTCCACATTTTAAGCTGTTCTTCATTCTCGGGCGCTGAACATACACGCCCCCATTTGTCGGGCGAGGTTTTAACAAGCTGGTCAAAATAAACTCCTTTTGCGATGGGCAGCGTAAAACAAAGCATAGCGATAATGCCGCCGAGCAATAATATAATTATACCTGCAATAATGTAAGGCATAGTATCCTCCAAGATATTTAAATCTAATTATATATTATAGCATAGCACAAGCGGAAAATCACTAAAAAATTTCCTATTCCGAAATTATTTATTATGCTTTTACATTTACAGTTGATTTTAGTTAAAACCATAATTCAAATTACGACAAATTGTTATCGTAAATGACTTTATGTATTGCAACCGCACTCAAATCATGGTATAATTTATACGACAATTATATAGTTTTACGGCGTAATATATATTTTTAGTAGGGGGCTAATGCAAATGAACGATTTTGTGATTATTGTTGACACCTCATGCGATCTTGACGAAAAATTGAGAAAGCGTTTTAAGATAGACGATTATCTTGTCGGAATGATAAATTTTCCTGACGGGCACAGTGAAAGAGCTCGTCTTGACTATACCGAAGAAGAACAGAAATTCTTTTACAATTCCATGAAAGACCGTAAAACGATGTACAAAACGTCTACGCCGTCCGTAGGCGAAACGCAGGATACATTTGAAAAATACCTTAAAGAGGGTAAAGATATACTTGTCATATCCCTTTCATCCGGCCTATCATCTGTTTACTCATCCAATGCTGTAATAGCCAGGGAGCTTATGAAAAAATATCCCGAAAGAAAGATAGTATGCATTGACTCACTGCGTTACTCCGTTGCCGAGGGTATGCTTGCCATAAAGGCATCTCAGATGCGCGATGAAGGGAAAACCATTGATGAGGTGGGGCAGTACCTTAATGAAAACAGATGCAGAGTTCATCAGATGGGCTCTATGGACGATTTGTTCTTCCTTGTAAAAACCGGTAGAATAAATAATTTCAAGGCACTTTTCGGACAGATGATAGGACTCAATCTTATGGCCGAATTCGGCAGCAACGGTATGGTTGACGTAATAGGCAAGTGCAAGGGCAAAAACAAAATGATATCGGCTTCGATTGAGTATATGGAAAAAACCATTGAAAATCCGTCCGAACAGATAATATTCATCGCGCACACGAACCGTCCCGAAGCCGCCGCCATTATGGCAGAAAAAGTAAAGGAAAAGTTCAGCCCCAAAGAGCTTATAATATCTAATATAAATATCGGGTGCGGCGCATCCATCGGTCCGGGTTTGTGCGCGGCTTACTACTGGGGTAAGCCCAATTCGTACGACCTTTTAGAAGAAAGAAAAATAATGAGCGCCATACTCGGCGAGTGAAAGGAGAATAAGATGTTTCAGGTTCTGACAGATTCAACCTGCGATTTAAGCACCGAATATCTTAATAAATACGGAATAGACTATGTTAATATGAACTACGTGGTTGACGGCAAAGAATATCCCGCCATGCTTGACTGGTCGTCTCATTCCCCTAAGGAATTTTACGATATAATGCGTGCGGGTACGCGCATTACCACAACGCAGGTGCCCCGCAAGGTATTTACCGATAAGATGACGTATTATCTTGAAAAGGGTATGGATATAGTTTATCTTGCCTGCTCATCTGCTCTTTCCGGCTCGGTGAATCTCGCATATACCGTGGCAAAGGAGCTTAAGGAACAATACCCCGAAAGAGAAATCTTCTGCATAGATACGCTTATAAGCTCACTCGGTCAGGGCTATCTTGCGATAGCTGCTTCGCACCTGCGCGATGAAGGCAAGAGCGCATATGAAACCGCGCAGTACATAGAGTCTATAAAGCTTACCGTTAATCAGACGGCAACCGTTGAAAACCTCGATTATCTCAGGCGCGCAGGCAGAGTTAAGGCGTCAAGCGCATTTTTCGGTAACCTTTTCGGCGTTAAACCCATAATCATTTCCGATGCGCTGGGGCAGAATTTTGCCGTTAAAAAGGTAAAAGGCGCAATAAATGTACGTAATGAAATAATAAATATGATATGCGAATCGGTAACCGATCCCGAGAATCAGACCTTGTATATTTCTCACGCCGATAATATTGCCGTTGCCGAAAAATGGCGCGATGAAATACTTGAAAAGGTTCCGTTCAAGGACTGCTGTATATGCTGCATCGCTCCCATAGTAGGGGCATCGGTAGGCCCCGGCACGGTCAATGTATACTTTGTGGGCAAGGAAGTTACCATTCGGGGAGGCGAATAATATGCATACCACTTCTGTCAACGGTGAGCAGTTTGCTTTGATGCTTTTAAACGGCTACCGCAATTTAAAAGCCAATATGAAAACCGTTGACGAACTTAACGTATTTCCCGTGCCCGACGGGGATACCGGTAAAAATATGACCATGACTATCGAGGGCGGTGTTCTCGGAACGACCGAGAACGCCGACCTTGGTGTTTATATGTCCGAATTTTCGAGAAATTCTCTCCTGTCGGCAAGAGGTAATTCCGGCGTAATACTTTCGCAGTTTATAAAAGGGCTTGCCATAGGAGCAAACGGGTATACCAGGTTTGGCGTTGACGATTTTAAGGCAGCAATGGGTATGGGAGTAAAGCAGGCTTACGGCTCGGTAATAAAGCCGGTCGAAGGCACAATGCTTACCGTGATAAGAGAAGCTTATGAATCGGTGTCGGATAAATCATTCGATGATTTTGAAAGCTGCCTTGCCTATATAATCAGACAGATGGAAAAATCACTGAAGAATACGCCTGATCTCCTTCCGGTTTTAAAGGAAGCCGGCGTTGTTGACAGCGGCGGTGCCGGAGTGGTATTCATATTTGAGGGAATGCGCAAGGCGCTTGACGGTACTGTTATCGATGAGTCCGTACCTCCACTGTCACGGAGCGACTTTTCGACAGGTAAAACCGAAACTGCTCTTTTAGACGATACGTCGGATATGAAATACGGCTATTGCACCGAATTTATTCTTCAGCTTTTTGACGGCAAGTTTCCTTTGCAAGACTTTAATATCAAGGACTTAATTGCTTTTCTCGAAACCGCAGGCGATTCCATCGTTGCCGTAAAAGAAGAGAACCTTGTTAAAGTACATGTGCATACCTACACGCCCGAAAAGGTGCTTGAATTTGCGCATAAATACGGCGAATTCATTTCGCTCAAGATAGAGAATATGACGCTTCAGCATACCGAAATAAGCGATATGGGCAAGGCTTCCGAGCGTAAAAAATATGCCGTCGTTGCCGTTGCGTCCGGCAAAGGCATCGCCGATTACTTTTTGAATATCGGCGCGTCTTATATCATAGACGGCGGGCAGACAAATAATCCCAGCACCTCTGCTTTTCTTGAAGCTTTTGAAAAGGTCAACGCCGACAACATAGTTGTTTTGCCAAACGACTCCAACATACTGCTGACGGCAAAGCAGGCGGCTTCGATGTATAACGATTCAAAGGTTTTCGTTATAGAAACCAAATCACTTGCCGAGGGCTATTCTGCGCTTTCGATGATGGATTTGTCGGTATCCGATGTCAGCCAGCTTGTATCGGATATGACTATGCCCGTTTCCAACGTTACGACCGGGTATGTTACCACCGCAATAAGGGATGCAAATCTTAACGGCGTGGAAATACAAAAGGGCAAATGGCTTGGCCTTACGCGTGATATCGTGTATTCCTGTGAGGAAAACCCCGTTGATACGGCGATAAACCTGATAAACTCTCTGCCCGATATCAATGATAAACAGGTCATAACCATGTTTTGCGGCAAGGGCGTTGAGCAGTACGAAATAGATGCCATAGAGCGAGATATAACCGGGAAATACCCGATGATGGACTTCGGCAGCATAGCCGGAGAGCAGGAAATATACAGATATATTTTCTGCATAGAGTAATGATATGGATAAACTTGTAATAGATGTTTACGGCGCCGATGCCGGCATAGCTCCCATTGTAAAGGGCGCGGCAGATACTCTGAAAAAATACCCCGATTTATCGCTTGTACTTGTCGGAAACGGGGATGAGATACTGCGCTTTTTCGCAGGTGTTCTGCCTGAAAGATTATCTGTTCTGGATACTAAAGAAACAATAGAGAATGCCGATGACCCGAAAAACATTCTCGGTGATAATAATTCGTCCATGGCGCTCGCGCTTGATTATCTTAAGAATAATGACGACTGCATAGGGCTTTTGAGTCCGGGCAGCACCGGTGCGCTTTTGATTGGTTCCATATTCCGTTTGGGGCTTGTAAAAGGTCTGCGTCTTCCGGCGCTTTCTTCGGCTATCCCCACAGCGTACGGAAATACGGTATGCCTTGTTGACTGCGGCGCGAATCTGAATCCCACTGCAAAGGATTATGCGCGTTTTGCTCTTATGGGCGATGCCTTCATCCGCAGCATTTCTCCGGATAGCACGCCGAGAGTCGGCACGCTTACGGTTGGCAGGGAAGCCACAAAGGGTACTCCGGAAATGACGGAAGCGCATAAGCTTATAGAAAAAACGCCGCTTTGCTTTATCGGAAATGTTGAAGGAAGCGACCTTGCATCGGGTTACGCCGATGTTATCGTTTCCGACGGAACAAGCGGAAATATTCTTCTTAAAAGTACCGAGGCAACCGGCAGGGCCGCAATGAAGCTTACCGAGGATATGCTCTGCGCACATCCCGAGTATGCCGAAATGCTGTCGGAGCTTAAAGAGAAAATGTCTTCAATATTCGATTTGAATATGCGCGGCGGCGCAACATTTTTGGGCACGAAAAAGCCAATTATAAAAATGCACGGTATCGCGTCCGATCTTACGGTGGTTTCATGCGTTGATCAGCTCATGCGCCTGAATAAAGCCGGCTTCTCTTCAGCAGTTGCAAAGTCAATAGAAGACAATCCCGTATAAAAAAATGATGCTTTAGGCATCATTTTTGTTCTTTGTTTATGTCGTTGTACTTGGCAAGTCGGTTTAGCTTGAACAGTAAATATTCTACCGGCAGAGATATCAGATAGAACAGATTGAATGCGGCAAATAGCGGAAGCCGCGGAATGTAATGCTTTATAAGAATGCATCCCGCGAAAAACACAAGGCTTTTAAGTATTGCCCGTAAAAACGATCTTCTTCCGTCGCTGTAGTTGAAATCCTTGAAAATAAGGAATCTGTTTAAAAGAATACTCAAGAGCACCGATGCCATCATCGAGCTGTGCAGAGTTATATGAATATAATCGTATCCGTAAAGAAGAGACGATATCAGCATAAGTATTTCAAGCAATATAAATCCGGCAAAGCTTGCCCATGCGCTTGAAAACAAAAGCTTATATATTCTAAGCGTATCTTTTATCGGATCGAAATGAGACGATTTATTGCCGTCTATGTAAATCGTTTCGATTGATATCGTTGTGATGGGAATGGACTGCTTATCTGCGCAGTAAAGCATATTCATTTCATAATCGTATTTTTCGCCGCGTACCTTTGTAAGCCATTCGATATTATCAACGGAAAATCCCCTCAGCCCCGACTGGTTGTCCGGGAAATAATGTCCGGTCAGCAGGGTATATACCCATCGGGATAAGTTGTTGCCTATTTTAGATTTCGGCGGAATTTTTCCGGAAAGATTCCTTACCGTCAGCACAAACTGCGCACCTTCATCAAGCTCTTTTTTTACTCGCAGGATATCTTTGACGCTGTGCTGACCGTCGGCATCCGCTGTGATAAAATTATCGCAGTCGGGATAGATTTCGCGTAAAGAATTGAACCCTTTTTTAAGTGCAGCACCTTTGCCGCCGTTTTGCTCAAGGTGGATAACCTTTCCGTATTCCGACGCTTTTGTGAATATATCGGCGTATTTTTCTTTGCTGCCGTCGTCTATTATAATAACTTCAAGCTCATGCTTTTTAAGTTCGCAGATCAAATCCAGCATTTTGGCATCCGGCTGGTATGCGGGTATAATTACAGTCGTCATTTTATCCTCCGATGATACTGTCGTAGAAATTAACTATTTTGTTCATAAGCTCGCGGTTTGCGCTTCCGTTTTCTTCATACAGAAGGTCGGTGTGCCCATCCATCCCGGGCTTTGTGCATATATAATACTCAACGTAAGGTGAGCTGATTTCATCTTTATGTGAATAAATGGAATATTCGTCTATCGGAGACTGCTCGTCCTTTTCTCCCTGAACAATAAGTGTTGGGGTGGATGCGCTGTCAATCATATCGCATGCCGATGTGTTTATACTGTCGGCGCCGAACAGCATCGACTGGTAGATCCACAGCATAGGATAATTTCCGTATGCAATATCGCCTACGGTGTCGGATGCGCCCCGCATAACGGCTTCCATGCTGCTGTTCAGCCCGCTTACAGCAACAACGCCCGATATATCGTTTCTTTTAAGCTGAGTGCACACCGCGTATCCTCCGCGGCTGTGCCCGAAAAGGAATAGCCTTTCATAGCCGAAATTGTCTTTTGAATTTATATAGTCAAGAGCTTTCGAAAGATCATTTGCTTCCTGAGCAAAGCCTATTTCGGAATCACCCTCGCTGTTGCCGCTTCCGGTAACGTCGAAGAGGAAAACGCCGTAGCCGTGCTCCAAAAAGAATTCGGTCTGCGTTAAATAGTCATCCGCCTGCGCGCTGAATCCCGGCGCAATTATAACAAGCCCTTTTTTGTTCCCGTCATAAAGATATCCGCGCAGACTGTTCTTATTGCTTTCAAAGCTTAAATCCGTGCGGTTGTACCCTATATCCGCGATATCGTAATTTTCGGAATTCCTTAAAAAGATACCGTCATAAACGAGTTTTGTTGAGAAAAAAGATGTCAATAATAAAATGAGTAATATAATAACAACCATAAAAAGCGTTTTTCTTGTCTTTCTTTCAGTTGTCATTATTATCACCCTTTGCAAATGAAATAAACCCGGAGGTGAATTTTTTGAAAAAGTTAAATCTAATATCAGAAGAAAACTACGCTGCGGAGTTATCCGCGCGACTTGATGCCATAAAGCAGTATCTTCACTGCGGCACTGCCGAATCCTTCGACGAGCTTATGCTTAACTACGAATATTATCGTTCGGATAACAATACCGAAAATATCGTTATTGTTCACGGTTATACCGAATTTTTAAAAAAGTACGAAGAGATGACTGTTTATCTGTTCGATATGGGCTACAACGTATTTATTTACGACCAGCGCGGCCACGGATTTTCAGGACGTCTTGTTGATAATAAAGAGCTTACCCATGTCGATAATTTTGAGGATTATTCGAAAGATCTTGAATGTTTTATAGATAAGGTCGTAAAGCCGGTTATAGGCGAGGAGCCTTTGTATATCGTTTCTCATTCAATGGGCGGTGCAGTCGCCGCCATCTATCTTGAAAACGGCGGTACGGTTCAGAAAGCCGTGCTCTCATCACCGATGATAGCTCCGGTGGCCAATAATGTTCCCGCGCCAATTTTAAAGCTTTCGGCGTATATCGGCAAACTGCGCGGCGGCTGGGCAGGTCAGTATAAGCATACCGACGGTTTTACTCCCAACGCCGTATTCGAAAACAGCTCCGATCTCTCCTATGTACGCTTTAAATATAATCTTGATAAAAGAATAGAAACGGATGAATATAAAAACTCCGCATCATCAAACCGCTGGATATACGAGTCGGTAAGCATTAAAAACAGAATAATCGGAAACGCGAAGAATATTGATGTTCCGATATTGCTTATCACGGCAGGTAAGGACACCGTTGTTAAAAACAAGCTTCACTGTAAGTTTGCCGCGAATTCAAAAAATTGCCGCCATGTTTTCATAAATGATGCAAAGCATTCCATATTCACATCGTCAAATGATATTCTTAAGGAATACTACTCGCTTTTATTTGACTTTTTAGGTGAAAGGGTTACTTTTTAAAAAGCTTTTTACCGAAATCAATGGCTTTTTTAATGGAAATCTCACCGCTTGACTGAGAGAGGGAAGTTACCTTAACGGTGTCATCCTTAATAAGAAGAATCGCCTTTGGGCTGCGTGTTACCTTAGCACCGATGCCTGCGGGCGATTTTTGTTTTGCGGTGTCGCTTCCGCCGCCTGCAATGCCTATGGATACTTCGCATACGGGTATGGCAATAACGCCGTCCTCGCCCATATATGCGCTGTCGGTAACGGGATTGCCTGCGGATATTTCGTTTATGTTTTTGGTGGCTTCGTTCATAAGCTCGCATACTTTGTTTTCGCAGTTATTTTCCGTCATTTTTCTCTGCCTCCTTTTTCATTTCCATTTTAACGTTTTCTTTTACAATATAGATAAATGCCGCCAGAACCTGGAAAACCATGAATCGCAGTACTATGTTGAAATACAGGCTTGACTTATCTGCATCAAAATCGCATTTGATATTCACGTCCGGCTCATGTTGAACTTTTTTTACATTGCTTTCAAGAATTCCCTTGACGGGGTAGGCGACAGCGCAGGCGGCGCCGTATTCCATAGCCGCTTTTGCGGCATCTCCGCCGCATATATAATCAATTTCCAGCGTGTGCAGAGCCGCCTTCGGTAACAGCTTGAAAATTCTGTTCAAAAACAGTTTCAAAAGTCCCAGCATTTCACTTGCGGTAAGCGTAACGCCCTTATCGCTTATATTTTCCTTAACTGTTTTGCTGTCGATAAGCTTATCCACGCCGGTAACCTTTTTGATTTCTTTTACAATAGGGTTGTTCGGGTCCGGCTCTTCTCCGAAGAGCTTGCCTAAAAACCGAAACAGTATTTTAAACCCCGTCTTTTCATCCTCGCGGAATATCAGATCGACCGGCAGCAGGATGATAATGCCTATTATAATGAGAACGGCAAGAAGTATTATGCCTAATATTTTAAGTACTATCATAAGTCCACCATAATTTTATATAATATAATATTATAAAATGAATATGCGCTCATGTCAATAATTTAGTATTGCGGTGATATAAAAATATTTTAATGAAAAAATGCGTAATTATGTAAAAAGTCGGAGACTATTTGTCTCCGACATTTAAATGTTTTTTTATTGCTTCGAATGATCTGTCGCTTATATCATGCTCCATTTTGCAGGCATCCTCAGATGCGGTAATTTCATCAACGCCTAAATCAACAAGCACCTTTGTAAGTATTTTGTGCCGTTCGTAAATCTTTTCGGAGGTGATTTTTCCCGATTCGGTCAGGTGAAGATATCCGTCCTTATCAACAGTGATATATCCTCCGCTTTTCAAAAGCCCCATTGCACGGCTGACGCTCGGCTTTGAAAACTTCATATACTCGGCAACATCCAGCGAACGTACCTTGTCGGAAGTCTGCGACAGAACGTATATGCTTTCAAGATACATTTCGCCCGATTCCTGTAAGCCCATGACGGCACCTCCTTTATATTACTGCTATAATACCATTTTCGGGGTGATATTTCAAGTAAAAGATAATTATATGTGTTTTTTTATCTCTTCCTGGTATGTTTTCACCATATCTTTCAGAATATCCACATGGTCGAAATATTTATTGTAAACTATATTGGTTTCGCGTACCATGCTTAAATTCTCGATCGGCAGTACGGCAAGCTTGCCTTTTTTAAGCTCGTCCATGCAGGTGCTCTTCGCAAGTATGGAAACACCCATATTTTTGCGTATAAGGTCTTTTATGGTAGCGATATTGTCTACTTCAAGGAATACGTTGAAATTGTCTATCGACTCGTTTATGCTTTCAAGCGTC
Source organism: Eubacteriales bacterium (assembly GCA_045599805.1). Classification (GTDB taxonomy): domain Bacteria; phylum Bacillota; class Clostridia; order Oscillospirales; family UMGS1783; genus JAZRWQ01. The sequence goes on from JAZRWQ010000071.1 coordinate 18,327, forward strand.
GATTCGAAAAGCGTGCGCGTTGCGGAGGATGGAAGACGCAGTATCATCTGCTCTTTTTTCAGCTCGTTAGGGGTTATCATAGACTGCTTTGCAAAGGGGTGGTCGGGCGCCACTACGCATACAAGATAGTCGGTATCGAGCATTATCGAGTATAAATCCGGGTTGTGCGCCTTGCCTTCGACTATTGCAAGGTCTATCTCGTAATTTTCCAATTTCATATAAAGATTTTTTATTGTATCAGTAATTACTGTTATGCTCATGCGGTCGCTTTTCGCGCTCATTTTTCCCAGTATTTCGGTTACGCGGTTGCTTTCCGCCGTATGAGTTATGCCTACTCTCAATTTGCTTAAGTTTTTTTCGGTGTGCTTAAGTTCATTTTTCATGCGCTCTTCAAGGGCGGCGAATCTTTTGGCGTAAGCTATGGCGATTTCTCCCGTGTCTGTCGGTATTATTTCGCCTTTTTTTCTGATGAACAGGGTGGTGCCCAGTTGTTTTTCAAGCAAGGTTATCTGCTGACTTACAGCCGGCTGTGTAAGCGAAAGCTTTTCGGCTGCCTTTGTAAAGTTGCGTTCCTGCGCAACGGCGATCAAGGTTTCTGTTTTCGGATCCAGCATATTTGCCTCCATAACATAAATTTATGACCTGTCAAAATATTATAATTTGATTTTATCGAAAAACATTGTATCATAGTTTTATTATAAGTGCAATAGAGGAGTTGGTATTGTTGCCCGAAATCTATCAGAAATTCGGTATATCTTCACCGGTGTCCATGACGGTAATATCCGTTGCGGTAATGCTTATCGCCGGATTTCTCATGACGCGTATAACAAAAAAGCTTAAATTGCCTAATGTAACGGCATATATCGTATCGGGAATACTTATAGGCCCGTTCTGTCTTGACCTTATTCCGGCGTCTATCGTTGAGGGAATGGATTTTCTTTCCGATATCGCCCTTGCCTTCATTGCTTTCAGTACGGGCGAATTTTTCCGTCTTTCGGCTCTCAGAAAAAACGGGGCAAAGGTGGTGGTTATAACTCTGCTTGAATCGGTGCTTGCGTCAATAGCGGTATTTGCCGTAACCTTCTATTTGCTCAAAACAGACATCGCCTTTTCTATAGTACTCGCCGCGCTTGCCGCCGCAACAGCACCGGCGTCAACCGTAATGACTATACGTCAGACGGGTGCCAAGGGCGATTTCGTGGATACACTTTTGCAGGTAGTCGCTCTTGATGATATCGTGGGACTCGTTTTATACAGCGTTGCAATTTCGGTGGCAATGTCATCTCTTTCGGGAACGGCTGTAAGCTTCTCCGGTATACTTAAACCGATAGCGGCGAATATAGGAGTGCTTATTCTGGGCGGCGTTTTCGGGCTCATCTTAAAGCTGCTTATCGTAAAGAAGCGCTCTACCGATAACCGACTTATAATCTCGGTGGCAATGCTTTTTGCCTTCTGCGGTATATGCACCGTTTTCGACATATCTCCGCTGCTCGGCTGTATGTCCATGGGTACGGTTTATATCAACCTTACGGATGATGACAAGCTGTTCAAACAGCTCAATTATTTCAGTCCGCCGATACTTCTGCTGTTCTTTGTCCGTTCCGGCATAAACTTCAGACTTGACAGCCTGTTCGGTGCTTCCGGCACGGTCGGCACGGTTCCGCTTATTCTAATCGGTGTTTTGTATTTCGCAATCAGAATCATCGGGAAATATGCCGGAGCATATCTCGGCTGTCTTGCGGTGGGGAAAGCGAAAAAGGTGAAAAATTATCTCGGCCTTGCGCTGATTCCGCAGGCTGGCGTTGCAATAGGCCTTGCTGCACTGGGTGCAAGAACCCTTGGCGGTGACGCGGGAAGTGCCCTGCAAACGGTAATACTGTCGTCAAGCGTGCTGTATGAGCTGATAGGCCCTGCCTGCGCCAAGCTTGCGCTTCATCTTTCCGGCTCATACTCGGATAAGATTGAAGATATGGTGCCCGTGGAAAATGAGACGGAGCGACCGCCTCTTGATGTGCTTATCGAGAGAATAAGAACCATACAGCAAAATATTCCGGACCCGGTGTCCGATGAAGAAAAAGCATTTACCGAAGCGGCGGAGGAGCAGTACGATGCGCTGTATCAAAAACGCTATATCCGTCCGTTTCCGAGAAGATTTCATTAAAGGAGTGTCAATATGAATTTTATAGATCCTTTCGCAAAAATAATGGGTAACTGGTCATACGGCATAAATGCCGCAAGCATAATTTTAAGAATAGCGGTATCGATAATATTCGCCGCCGTTTTGGGCTGTGAGCGTTCGGGCAAGCGTCATGCCGCAGGACTTCGAACCTTTATCCTCGTTGCGCTGTCAGCATCGGTATCGATCATTATCGATATGACGCTTATGGAGAATTACGGTGTAATTCTGCCGTTTTTATCGGGTGCTGCCGTTATTGCAATGGCAATAATAAGCTGCAATACCATCCTTTACAGCTCGCGCAGTCAGATAAAGGGACTTACCACTTCTGCCGCTTTATGGGCGTGCGGTACGCTGGGATTCTGTATCGGCGCAGGGTATTATCTCATATCCCTTATAGTATTCGCCGCCCTTATGTGCTGCCTTGCCATCTTTCCGAAAATGGAGGCATATCTTAAAAATCGCTCAAACCATTTTGAAATACATCTTGAACTTAACGATATTAAATATCTGCAGAATTTCGTAATAACCATACGCCAGCTCGGGCTGACAATAGATGATATCGAATCAAATCCCGCATATCTCAATTCGGGACTCAGCGTATATTCGGTTGCGGTATCCATAAACAGTGAGGAACTGAAAAGATATAAAACCCACAAGGAAATAATAAAAGCGCTCTCTACTCTTGAGTACATAAATCATATTGAAGAAATGAATTGACCGGTTGCGATACGTATGTTATCATAGAGTAAACGGAGGTGGCATTATGAAAAAGTATTCAGTGCTGGCGCTCATTATGGCATTTATTATGCTTATCAGTTGCGCCTGCGCCATATATGAGCCCGAATGGGACGATCCTTCATCTGATCCGATAAGCGAGTCCGAAAGTGAGTCTCAAAGCGAGTCGCAAAGCGAATCTCAAAGCGAGTCACAAAGCGAGTCTCAAAGCGAATCTCAAAGTGGATCTCCCGATATAGGCATAGATGAGTACGGCGAATATTCCGATAAGGAAAATGTTGCGCTGTATATACATACTTTCGGTCATCTGCCGCAAAACTATATTACAAAGTCGCAGGCAATGAAGGACGGTTGGAATGCCGGACAAAATCTATGGAAAACCGCCAAAGGCAAATCAATCGGCGGCGACAGATTTCGTAATTTGGAAGAGAATCTGCCGGACAAAAAGGGAAGAATATGGACCGAATGCGATATCGACTATAAAGGCGGCAAACGAAACGCAAAACGCATAGTATTTTCAAATGACGGACTGATCTACTATACCGATGACCATTACGAGTCCTTTGAAAGACTTTATTGAGGTGCAATATGAAAATAAGACTTGACGGTTCGCGTATGCTGACGCGCGAAGATATGTACGACCATATTATAGGTCAGTTCAAGCTTTCGGAAGACCATGGAAGAAATCTGGATGCGCTGTGGGATTTTCTCTCCACCTGCGCCGAATATAAGGTTGAGCTTATAAATTCCCAGGAGATGCTCAATTCGCTTCAGGGCTACGGCTGCAAGCTTTTAAAGTGCTTCTTTGATGCCGATGCCGAAAACGATTCATTTACCTTCAGGCTGGTGTGACATGGATAAGGAGATAGATATCGAGCCGGGAATTTACCGCCACTATAAGGGCCGCGACTATGAAGTTCTCGCAATGGCAACGCATAGCGAAACGCTTGAAAAACTGGTCGTTTACAAAGCGCTTTACGGCGAGGGCAGGATATGGGTGCGTCCGGCATCCATGTGGAACGAAACGGTTACCGTAGGCGATAAAACCGTATTGAGATTCACAAAAAAAGACAGCAACTGAGAGCGCCCAAGCTGTCTTTTTCATATTCGTATCATTTTAATCATTTACTGTATCGGGGTGATTAAAATGAAAATCGGACGGGCACTTGCCTGCGGTGCGGCAATATTTATATTTCTTTCAGTTTTCGGAATTTATCAGAGGCCGAGTAAAGAATATTTGTTTCCGGCATCCGAGGACAGAAAAGAGGATGCGGATATTGAAATGCGTGCCGTGTGGGTGAGCAGTGCATATTGCCTTGATTTTCCTTCGAAGCCCGATTTGTCCGCCGATGAGCAGAAAAAAGAAATAGATGCCATTATAGATGAATGCGAAAGATTGAATCTCAATACGGTATTCTTTCAGGCGCATCCGGCGGCCGACTCGCTTTACAAGTCGGATATATTTCCCGTGTCGGCATATCTCAGCGCTTCGGGCAATATCGATGCGTTTGATCCGCTTGAGTATATCATATCAAGAGCACACGAGAAAAATATAAAGCTTCACGCATGGGTAAATCCGTTCCGCGTTTCGGAGTCGGCATATGCAAAGCTTGATGACAAATACAAAAAATACTGTATAGAATATGACGGCAAGCTGTGTTTTGATCCGGGCGAGCCACAAATAAGACAGCTTATAGCCGACGGGGTTTCGGAAATAATAGAAAAATATCATCCCGACGGGATCCATTTTGACGATTATTTTTATCCGTATCCCGTTGACGGGGTACAGCTTAACGATTCCGAAAGCTATGCCTTGTACGGGGGCGGTAAAAATATTACGGATTTCAGACGAAATAATATAGATGAGCTTATTGAAAGCGTAGGTCTGCTCTGCAAAAAGAATAATACCGTTTTCGGCGTTTCTCCGTTTGGCGTATGGGCAAATAAAGACACTAAACCAAACGGCAGCGACACGGGAAATTCTCTTCAGTCTTATACCGATATATATGCCGATTCCTTGGGCTGGGCACAAAAAGGCTATGTCGATTACCTTTGTCCGCAAATTTACTGGTCGATGGCGCAAAACGGCGTCGAGTTTAATAAGCTGTGCGATTGGTGGAAGGATGCTTTAAGTGAAACCGACGCAAAACTGTATATCGGCATCGCCGCATATAAATCCGTGGATGAACAGTACGGTTGGGATAAGGACGAAATTAAAAATCAAATAGAGTATTTGAGAAGCATAGGCTGCGGCGGTTTTTCTCTTTTCAGATACGGCTCGGTGGCAAATACAAATGCGGTATGGTAAAAAGTTTTCCTTGCATTATTGCATAAAATTTTGTATAATATCTTGAGTATGTAATAATGTAGGAGGTATTAGATATGTCAGGCCATTCCAAATGGAACAATATCAAGGCAAAAAAAGAAAAAAGTGATGCTGCCAGAGGTAAAATATTTACCAAAATAGGCAGAGAAATAACCGTATGCGTAAAGCAGGGCGGCGGCGATCCGGCAGTTAACTCCAAGCTTAAGGAGCTTATAGCCAAGGCAAAATCCTTAAACGTTCCAAATGATAACATTGAACGTGTTATAAAAAAGGCTTCGGGGCAGGGCGATACCGAAGAATATGAAAACATCGAATACGAAGGCTACGGCCCCAGCGGCGTTGCCGTTATCGTTGATACCCTTACCGATAACAGAAACCGCACCGCGGGCGATCTTCGCCATTATTTTGATAAATACGGCGGAAATCTCGGTCAGACCGGCTCGGTATCATGGCAGTTCAACAAAAAAGGCGTTATCGTTATAAACGGTGAGGACGTTGTTGAGGATGAAATTATGGAGCTCGGCATGGATAACGGCGCGGAAGATGTTCAGCAGGACGGCGAAGCCATTGAGCTCACCTGCGAACCCGATGATTTCAACACCCTCTACGATGCCGTTTCTCAGGCAGGCTATGAGGTGCTTTCGGCAGAGGTTGCCATGGTGCCCGAAAATTATATCGCAATCGACAGCGAAGAGGGAAGAATAAATATGCAGAAGATGCTCGACGTTATGGAGGATGACGACGATATTCAGAACGTTTGGCACAACTGGGAAAACCCCGACGAAGAATAATCAAGTAAAAGAGCTCCGAACGATTCGGAGCTCTTTTAAATTTTTTAAAAAAGATATTGCATTTTAAAAACAGGTGTGATATACTACATAAGCTTGATTGAAGAGCACCTGATATCCGGGTGTGGCGCAGTTTGGTAGCGCGCTACCTTGGGGTGGTAGAGGCCGTGGGTTCAAGTCCCGCCACTCGGACCATGATGGGTATTCATAACGGACTTGAGTTATGAATACCCATTTTTTATGTGTTTTTTTATGTACGGGCAGGTTCGGATGAACCTGCCCGCTTGCATTATGCGGGTAATGCCTGTGTGTGATACTCAACCGCAACACCTTGACGGGTATCTGCCTTGTAATTCTTCTGCGGAACGCATTCCGGCAGTTCGATATACCCGACGAACTTCCA
>JAZRWQ010000072.1:0-2437 GCA_045599805.1 Eubacteriales bacterium
GATGTCCCTTTGCCGTGCCGCCTATCGAGGGATTGCAGGGCATATTGCCCACGGCATCGAGGTTTATCGTGAAAATTATCGTGTTAAGTCCCATTCTCGCGCAGGCAAGCGCCGCTTCAATTCCGGCATGACCTGCGCCAATTACCGCGACGTCGTAAACGCCGGCATCGTATATCGTCATATTTCCTCCTATTTGCCAACACAGAAGCGCTCGAATATTCTGTGCACCGTGTCTTCCGTAACGTTATGTCCGGTTATCTCTCCGGCGGCGTCTGTCGCGCCGTCAATGCAAACGCCTACCGCGTCAAGGGTAACTCCGGCATTCAGGGCGCTTTGCGCCTGAGTCAGCTCCTCTTTCATCTTAATAAGCTGTGAATACTGCCGCGCGCTCATTATAACGTTGCCGTCGGCGGGCAGTCCTTCAAGAAACATCTTTTCAATAATGCTCTCAAGCTCATCCCTGCCGCTTTTCAGTTTGGCGCTCAGGTAAACTCTGTTTTCAAAAAGCTTTTCCATTTCCGACAAGTCGGATGAGGCAATGTCCGTTTTATTGAATATGCCTATTCTCTTTTTGTTTTTCGTAAGCTCTTCAAGGCGATAGTCGTCCTCATTCAAAGGGCGCGACAAATCGAATACGCAAAGGCATAGGGAGGCGTTCTCCGCCGCTTTTTGCGTCAGGTCAATGCCTATTTTTTCCGCCTCAATGTCGGTTCTTCGCAGTCCCGCCGTGTCGGTAAGTATCAGCTTTGCGCTGCCCAACACCACGGTGTTTTCCACAAGGTCGCGCGTTGTGCCCTCCATGTCGGTAACTATGCTTCGGTCATAGCCCGAAAGCATATTCATAAGGGATGATTTGCCTGCGTTGGTCTTGCCTAAAATGGCGGTCGTTATGCCGTCCTTTATGACCTTTCCGGTTTTGCATCTTTCAATAAGCCCGTTTGTCTTTTCAAGGCAGTCGGAAAGGGATGCTTCTATCTTATCGCGCTCTATTTCTTCTATCTCCTCGTCGGGATAGTCAACATACGCGCCAAGTGATGATGCGATATCAAGAAGATCAAAGCGTATCTCTTCGATCATATTGAAGGTCGCGCCGCCCATGTGCATGGATGCCGCGCGTCTTTCGGCATCGGTAGAGGCATCTATAAGCTCCATTACCGATTCCGCCTGCGTCAGATCCATCTTGCCGTTTATAAAAGCACGCTTTGAAAATTCGCCCGGCTGCGCTTTTCTCGCGCCAAGCTCGATAAGCACCTCTAAAAGATGTGCCATTACCGAAACCGAGCCGTGCACCGATATCTCCACAACGTCCTCGCCGGTATACGAATGAGGCGCCTTGAAGTAGGATAAAAGGCAGGTATCTATAAGCTGCCCTTTATATGAAAGGCTGCCGTAAACCACCCTGCCGTGAGCGATTTTTTCCGGCTTTGAAAATATTTTTTTCGAAATTTCAAGGGCATTTTCGCCGCTGAGTCTCACAACGCCCACCGCCGCGCTCACCGGCGCCGTGATAGGTGCGCATATCGTTTCCGTGGATAAATACATATCATTTCTCCGAAAAATTATAATACAACATATTATTATACATTTATATAGGAATAAAAGTCAATATGCCGCAAAGACTAATAGCGTTTCCCACATTAAAAAAAGGAGTTATTTTATGAAAAAGTTTATTATCATTATGTCCGCTGTCTGTTTAATGCTTGCATCCCTTTGCGCCTGCGGCACAAAAACAAATGACAAAAACAAGAAGGCATCCCCCTCGAATTCCTCTCTTATGAGCGACGCCTCCTCCGCTTTAAGCTCGGTGGAAAGCCGCATGGAAAGCGTTAAGGAGAGCGCCTCCGACAAGGTGAGCGAGTATCACGAGTATATGGACGAAAGCGTGATCTCCCCCGGCAGCGACGTATTGTCTTAAAGCACATTGATGCAAAAAGTTACAAAACGGTTACAAAACGGTTACAAAACGGTTACAAAATCGAATAAAATCAAAAAGTTTTCACACAAACACTCAAAAAGTGCCGTCAAGGTCATTGACGGCGCTTTCTTTTGTCTGTTACAATATGATCAGGGAGGTGATTTCAAAGGATAGGTTATTGTTACTTCATCAAAGCTCATACCCTCATCCACCGTGCAGTCGCACGGTCCCCCTTCTCCAAAGGAGAAGGCTTTTAGAGGAAGAAATTATATTAAGGAGGAATCAAAATGGCTAAGAAAACAAAAATTACAGCACTTATCGCGGCGCTCATTTTGCTTTTAAGCCTTTCCCCTGTTAATGCGATCGAGCCCGAAGCCGAGATGGTCGCACAGATACAGGATATCCCCGTTACATCTTACGGCTTGCCCATTGAAGATATCCCCGAGGTGTTTTCGACAGATACTGCCGAGGAAGGCGGCTTTACCGAAAGACTTCGGGATGAGGAATTGCAGGAAAACACAG
>JAZRWQ010000073.1:0-4579 GCA_045599805.1 Eubacteriales bacterium
CATGGCTACGATCCGACTTATGGAAAGCACCGACTCGATGGATGCGCGGATATAGTCCTCGTTTGACATATCGTCCTTGTGATGTCCCGATTCCCTGTTGAGTAAATCTATAACCTCTTTATGCACCTTTGTTTTAAGCTCGCTGTAATCGTTTGGCTGCGCAGGCGCAATACCGCCGCGCTTTAAAGCGCCCGACGGCGTACTCTGCTGCGGTGCGGCGGAGGTTTTCTCGGCACCCGCAAGGCTATTCTTCTGTCGTTCCAGCCGTTCCATAAGGCTCATAAGGCGCACTCCCTATCCTTTAATGCTTGTATTTTTCCTTCATTTTGTACTTGCGCATAAGCGCGCGGCGCTCCCTCGGAGTAAGCTGCTGTATGTCAAAATTATCCGCGCCGCTTACTATCTTATCGGCAATATCCTTTATCGCAAGGCTCAGTTTTGCTTTCGGCACGCTCTGCACAAAGGGCTGTCCGCGATTGAGCGCAGCTACTGCCATCATGTAATCGCTCGGTATGCGCGAGAGAATCGGCGCGTCCACTATCCTCTGTACGTCGCCGGTCGTTATCGAATTTATCTCTATCGCACGGTTTATTATCGTGCGAATCTTCTTTTTCTGCCCCAGCGATTCAAGTATCTCCATCGCCGTCTTGGAATTTTTAAGTATCGAAACATCAAGTCCGGTCACAAAAAGTATCTGCGAGGAGCTTTCGAGGGCGCTTAGAGTAGCGTCCGAAAAGTTTGTTGCCGTATCTACTATAACGTAGTCATAGTAGGAGCGCAGAAGCCCTATAAGCGACTGCACCTTTTCTCCGGTAACGATGTCGGCATACTCGGGACTTTTCGGCGCGCAGATAAGATGAACGCCGCTCGGATGCACCGTCATGTACGAGCGCACCGAATCGATGCTTGAAAAGTCAACGTCCTGCACAAGGTCGGCTATCGTATCCTTCGGCTCGGCATCCATAAAAATGCTGATGTCGCCAAACTGTAAATCCAGATCCACAAGGGCAACCTTCTTGTTCTTTTCGGCAAGGCTTACGGCAAGGTTTGCAGCTATGGTCGTTTTGCCCAGTCCACCTTTGGCGCTGAATACCGCAATGACCTTTGATGACCAGACAACCCTCTGGTTATTGTCAAGCGCCGCTATCCTGCTGCTTTCTGCATTGTAAACTCTGTGAAGTGCATCGCACATTTCCCTTGAGTTTTCGGGAAAGGAAATAATATTATGGCAGCCTACGGCGTTTGCCTTTTTCAATTCCTCCACCGTATAGTTATCGGTGACAAGGATAACGAAGGTGCGCGGCTTTAATTTTATTATGCGCTCGGCAAGGCTTATGGTATCGGTATCGCCGTCCGTTTTATGTATAACGAGTATGTCGGGCGAAAGATTTTCCACCTTTTCAAGAGCGCTCTCGCCGCCTTTTGCCTCACCCGTGACCTCAAGCTCGGTGTCGGCGTTTATGAAGCCGCTTAAGGTATCAAGCACCTTTTCGTTTTTCGCAACGAGCATTACTCCTATCACTTGTCTTCCTCCTCACCGCGAAGCACCGTAAGGTCAACTTCCACAGGCTCGACGATCTCTGCGTCAAGAGTGGAGCGCAGAATAAGCTTCAAGCTTCCTACATATTCGGCGTAGCTTATAAGCACCGCCTCATCCGGCGTAGTCTCCAGCGTAAGCGTTGTGTATTCTCCCGCGCCGTCCTTTGTAAGCCCGGTGCCCGAGGCAAGCACCTTTCGGTTCTGCACTATAAGCCTTGTTGCGCGCTCTTCTTTCTGAACGGCGGCGCTCTCCTCCTGTGCCGTTTTGCCGTCTTCGGGATCCTGCGGCTGCTCCGTGTAGCTGTAATTCACAATAACGTCAACCTTGTTGCCCGGCTTTATAAGGTTTTCCATACCGGTCGAGGTGTTTACCGCTACCGTTACCGCCCTCATCCCGTCCTCAACGATATAGGCAAGGGAATTGTTATCCTCTTTCACCTCGCCCATACGGACAAGTCTGTTTTTTACAATCTGTTCGCCGGCATAGATATCGTCGGACGAAACGAACCCCACAACGCTTTCAAGCTCATACAGATGATTTTGCTGCAGCGCCTCGTCTATTATAGGGAGCACCTCAACCATATCTTCGGTTATCAGTGTGTTTTCGGGTATGTCAACAAGCGCCACCACCGCATCGGTATGCGGCGCTATTTTTGGTTTGCTTATCTCTTTTAGGAAAAAATACATTCCGATGCCGGCAATAAGCGCGGCGATAACGGCAATAAGTTTTACTTTTTTCATACCTTTTCTCCTTTAGGGATTAACATATATAATGCGTAAAAACGCTAATTTTCAAGTCTCATGGTGCACTGCGCGTGCATTTCTACCGTGTTTTTGCCAAGGATAGTGGAGGTGAAAGCCGTAAGGATGCGCGGCGTTGCCGTAACCGATGCCGTTATCTGCTGTTCAACGGGATCGGAAACTATTGCAGTTGCGCTTTTAACGCCGACCATGTCGTTTATCATCCGCTCTTCCGCCTCACTTTTCCAGTCAACGGTGGGATCGTAGTGGATGACCGCATAGCGCGCCCCCTCGCGGGCGGCATTGTTGAGCGTTATCTGATTGTAATAAAGCCAGCCGAAGTCGATTATGCCGCAAAGCACTATCAAAAGCACCGGCAGTATAAGCGCAAACTCCGCCATTGACTGGCCCTTTTCCTTTGAGCGCATAAGTCTGTCCATTTTTCTCCTCCGTTTTTTGAGCATGATGGGGGCGAGTATAAAAAACCCGCCCCTATTATGCAAATAGAAAGGAATAAGAATTATTGTTTATTGTGATTTAAGCTTTTGCCTTATTTGGATTCGGAAGCGGAAGCGCCGTTAAGTTCATTGCTTGCCTTGGTGAAGATGTTGGAAATTGCGGGAGCCAAAAGCTTAACTGCAACGATAACTGCTACTGCAACAAGTGCAATGATAAGGCCGTATTCAACCATGCCCTGTCCGTCTTCATTCATTAAAAAGTTCTTCATTTTCATTTCCTCCGTAAATTGTGTTGTTTTGTTCGTGTTTTGACTGTTTTCGATTAGGCTTTGGATTCAGCGGATGCGCCGTTAAGCTCATTGCTTGCCTTGGTGAAGATGTCGGAGATTGCGGGAGCCAAAAGCTTAACTGCAACGATAACCGCTACTGCAACAAGCGCAATGATAAGGCCGTATTCAACCATACCCTGTCCGTCTTCGTTCATTAAAAAGTTCTTCATTTCCATTTCCTCCGTTTTTAAATTTTTTATTTATTTTTCCGGTCTTCCCGGTCGGTTACAAAATGATTCGTGCGCCGCTTAATATAAACGCCGCCATACAGCCCACCGTGATAAAGGGCGCCATCGGTATCTGCGTTTTAAGAAAGCCCATGATGGGCAGCCGTCTTTGCAGCATGCCGTAAAGGATAACCAGTATTCCCATAACGGCTATCGCCAGCAGCGCGTAGTTTATGCCGAGACAAAATCCCATTGCGGCGGCAAGCTTGATATCTCCCGCGCCCACCTTCTTGCCGAACAGCCCGGGCAGCGAGAATACCGCAAAGCAGACCGCAAGCCCTATAAGCGACTGCACTATGTCAAATTCGGGGAAGCCCTTGACTCCGCACATGGATGGAATCCCGAACGCAAGGGATAACAAAAGCAATGCCAGCACTCCCTGATTGGGAATTATGCGGTTCGTAAAATCGGTAAGCGATACCGTAACGCAGATGCAAAGCAGACAAAGTCCGCATACCGGCAGTAAGTATCCGCCGCAGAAAGCGCCTATCGCGCCGCCGGGAAGAGCCATGAGGCAAACGATGATGCGCTCGATCCTTTTCGATAAGGAGTATTTAAGTCCCCTTTGCTTTAAAAGAAGCTTTGCAAAATACACGCCCGCAATCCCTGTGCCCACACCGAAAAGGGCGCAGACGAGTATGCGAATAATAAATGTTTCAATTTCCGGCACGTTACATCCTCCGTAATATAAAAAATACTGCCCATACCAGGGCAGTAAAGGTAAACACAGTTTGCACGCACTTCAATAGAGCGTAATTATAAGCGAAAATCCGTGGTATTCGAATTTTGAACGCACTTATAAAAACGTTCTGAAGACTCTTCTTTGAAAATTTTCCGGAATTTGGGACGCATTTAAAAAAACGTTTTTGCAGCGTCATCCGTGACGGGAAACCCGTTTTAGGACGCACTTGTAAAAACGTTCTGAATGTCATCCTTTGAAAAATCCGTTTTTTTTAAAGACACAGTTAAAAAAACGTTTTCGTGCCTGCATCCGTGACGGAAAACCCGTTTTAGGACGCACCTACAAAAACGTTCTGAATGTCATCTTCAAAAAATCCCTTGCCGGACATAAAAAACCGTTTTATAAATATGATCCCGATTTTGAGACGCAATTCATAAAACGTTCCTGATTATGCCTTTGAAACCGGAAAAGGACGCACTTACAGAAAGAATATTTCTGCAAAAGTTTTTTCCGGAAAGGAAAAATTTCAAAGTGTTCGGAACGCCGAACTCGGCAACTGGCTGCCATGTTAAAGGCCCTGTAGTTTTGCGTCACACCCTTTCG
>JAZRWQ010000074.1:0-9267 GCA_045599805.1 Eubacteriales bacterium
AAGCACAGGTGGACGAAACACAAGTGAGAATGCCGGAATGAGTAGCGAGAATTATGTGAGAATCATAATGGCCGAAAATCTGAGGTTTTTAGGGGAAGGTTCGTCCACCCTAAGTAAGCCGGAAGCTAAGGCGAGGCCGAAAGGCGTAGTCGATGCACATACGGTTGATATTCCGTAGCCATTTACATTGTTAAGTATCATGACACTTGGAGATAGGTTTAGTCGGCGATGGTAGACCGAACAAATTGATGCTCCGAGGCGAGAAAAGTGATATGTATTGATGTAGGTGTCCGTACCGCAAACCGACACAGGTAGATGAGGAGAGAATCCTAAGGCCAGCGGGAGAAAGGTTGTTAAGGAACTCGGCAAAATGACCCCGTAACTTCGGGATAAGGGGTGCCACGAAAGTGGTCGCAGTGAATAGGCCCAGGCGACTGTTTAGCAAAAACACAGGTCTCTGCTAAATCGAAAGATGAAGTATAGGGGCTGACGCCTGCCCGGTGCTGGAAGGTTAAGGTAAAGAGTTAGCGCAAGCGAAGCTTCGACCCGAAGCCCCAGTAAACGGCGGCCGTAACTATAACGGTCCTAAGGTAGCGAAATTCCTTGTCAGGTAAGTTCTGACCCGCACGAAAGGTGTAACGATCTGGGCGCTGTCTCAACAACCTGCCCGGCGAAGTTGTAGTACCGGTGAAGATGCCGGTTACCCGCGATTAGACGGAAAGACCCCATGGAGCTTTACTGTAGCCTGATATTGGATTTTGATAGTTGATGTACAGCATAGGAGGGAGTCAGAGAAGCAGTGGCGCCAGCCATTGTGGAGACAACGTTGGGATACCTCTCTTGAATTATTGGGATTCTAACCTGCCGCCGTGATCCGGCGGGGGGACATTGTCAGGTGGGCAGTTTGACTGGGGCGGTCGCCTCCCAAAGAGTAACGGAGGCGCTCAAAGGTTGGCTCAGTACGGACGGAAACCGTGCAGTGAGTGTAAACGCAAAAGCCAGCCTGACTGCGAGGCCGACGGGCCGAGCAGGTACGAAAGTAGGAGTTAGTGATCCGGCGGTATGTGAGTGGAAATGCCGTCGCTCAACGGATAAAAGCTACCCTGGGGATAACAGGCTTATCTCCCCCAAGAGTCCATATCGACGGGGAGGTTTGGCACCTCGATGTCGGCTCATCACATCCTGGGGCTGGATTCGGTCCCAAGGGTTTGGCTGTTCGCCAATTAAAGTGGTACGCGAGCTGGGTTCAGAACGTCGTGAGACAGTTCGGTCCCTATCTATCGCGGGCGTAGGATATTTGAGAGAGGCTGTCCTTAGTACGAGAGGACCGGGATGGACATACCTCTGGTGTATCGGTTGTCGCGCCAGCGGCACGGCCGAGTAGCTATGTATGGATGGGATAAACGCTGAAGGCATCTAAGCGTGAAGCCCTTCTCAAGATAAGATATCCCATAACAAAAGTTAGTAAGACCCCCGGAAGACTACCGGGTAGATAGGCTGGAAATGTAAGTGCAGTAATGTATTGAGTTTACCAGTACTAATAGGTCGAGGACTTGACCCAAAGAAAATATGGTTTTTTAGTTTGAATTAGATTTTGCTTAAAATGTTGTTTAGTTTTGAGGGTATATCCCCAATATGCACCTTTAGCTCAGTTGGTAGAGCAACTGACTCTTAATCAGTGGGTCCCGGGTTCGAATCCCTGAAGGTGCACCACGCGAAAGCGTCAAACCTTGTGACGTAAGGGAGACATGGCCCGTTGGTCAAGCGGCTAAGACATCGCCCTCTCACGGCGAAAACAAGGGTTCGATTCCCTTACGGGTCACCACAAGGAAAACAGAATAAGGTAGGTAGTAACGCTTCGGCGTACTATACAAGTATGCCGGTGTCAATGACGATGAGGGTACACCTGTTCCCATTCCGAACACAGAAGTTAAGCTCATCAGTGCTAACAATACTTGGAGGGCAGCCTCCCGGGAAGATAGGTCGACGCCGGCATACACTTTTATGAAATCCCCATTTGCCTTAATAGCTCAGTCGGTAGAGCATGCGGCTGTTAACCGCAGGGTCGTAGGTTCGAGTCCTACTTGAGGCGCCATAGAAATGACCACACCAAAAGGTGTGGTCATTTTTATGTTGTAAAATGTAGGACTCGAAGGGAGCGGCACAGAGAATATGCCCTTTGGCATATTCGACCGCGACCCGGCTTTTCCGCAGAAAAGCGAGTCCTACTTGAGGCGCCTTTTTATCTTCTCGTCAACCGCAAGCCGGCGACTGCACCGCATCCCCGTTTTATTCGCATAAACGCAGTTTTGCCTTCGAGTCCTACTTAATAATCCTTTCCCCTTTCATTTTCCATTTGTTGCTTTTTATCCTTAATTGTGTTATCCTATTTACAATAATATACTCTTGAACCGGAGGTCGAAAAATGAAAAGAGTTTTATCGTTTATCCTTATGCTTACTATGCTTATAACTCTTGCTGTTGTACCCGCAAGGGCAAGCTCTGATGTGGATGAGTACATAAGCAAAATGTCCTTAAGGCAGAAGATAACGCAGATGCTGATGATGGATTTTGCGGATTGGAAAGCCGAAGGAGAAGATGAGGCAACAGATTTTACCGTTATGAACGATGAGGTTTATAAAATCATCAGCGAATATAATTTCGGCGCGGTTTTATTCTTCAGCGACAACATCAAAACAACCGAGGACACTTTTGCGCTCACAATGGCGATGCAGGATGCAGCAACGAAAAACTGCGGAATCCCCATGATTATCGCTGCCGACCAGGAGGGCGGTATCGTCTATCGCCTCGGCTCCGGTACGGCGCTTCCCGGCAACATGGCCCTCGGCGCAACGAATGATGCCGATAATGCCTATATAGCCGGCAAAATCATCGGCAGCGAGCTTAACAGCCTTGGTATAAATACTTCGCTTGCGCCGGTTGTTGATGTAAACAATAACGCAAGTAACCCCGTAATCGGTCTCCGCTCGTACGGTGATGATGCAGCCATGGTAGGTGAAATGGCATCGAAGTGTATTGAGGGAATGTCCAAGTACAATGTCATCGGCTGTGCAAAGCATTTTCCCGGCCACGGTGATACGGCAACCGACAGCCATTACGGATTGCCTTCGGTTGAAAAAACGCTTGACGTATTGATGAAAAATGAGCTTGTACCTTACAAAATCGCGATTCCCCAGGGGATTGATATGATTATGACCGCGCACATCCTCTATCCGGAGCTCGAGAGCGATAAGATTTTTTCCGAAAAGACCAATGCAGAGGAAAGCCTTCCTGCAACTATGTCCGATGATATAATTTCCGGACTGCTGAAGGGCCGTCTGGGCTTTGAGGGAATCGTCTGCACCGATGCAATGAATATGTCCGGAATTTCCGATAACTGGAATGAGACGCAGGCAGTGATAAACGCCATAAATGCCGGTGCCGACCTTATCTGTATGCCAACAAGCGTTCAGTCATTAGATGATCTTCCCAAGCTCGATGCGCTTATAAATGGCGTTGTCGATGCGGTTGAAAACGGCGTTGTGGTTCGCTCACGAATAGATGATGCCTGCCGCCGAATACTTACGGTAAAGGAAAAGCACGGAATACTTGACTTTGATGCCGCAAACTATTCTCTCGAAAAGGCGCAGGAGGTTGTCGGCTGTGCGGAAAATCGTAAAGCGGAGCGCGAAATGTCGGCAAAAGCGGTTACCGTCATTGAAAACAAAAATGATATTCTGCCGCTGAAATTAACGAAAAACAGCAAGGTTTTAATGCTTGCTCCGTTCAGGAGCGAGTGCGCCGGTTTGGCGCTCGGCTGGAATAGAGCAAAAAAAGCCGGACTTATTCCCGATGGCGCGCAGATAGAAATAGTTCAATACGAAGGCACCGGATCGCCCTATGACATTTCGCCTTATAAGGAGGAGCTTGACCGTGCCGATACCGTGCTTATAATCTCGGAGGTGGCCTCGACATCCTACCTGACCGACGGCGATTGGCTTTATACCGGCCCGCGCGCTTTGCTTGAATACGCTTCGCAAAACGGCAAAAAAACTATCGTTATGTCTATCGACCTGCCATACGACGTTCAGTTTTATCCCGAGGCGGATGTTGTGCTTGCCGTTTACGGCTGTATGGGCGCAAGGGTGGATCCGGATGAGGCGCTTTTAAACGGCATAACCGATAGTGCTGTCGCCGGCGGGCCCAATATTCCGGCAGGCGTTGAGGTTGTCTTCGGCGTCTTTGGCGCAAGCGGCGTTCTGCCCGTAAACATCCCCGAGTTTGACAAATCCTCCGGAAGTTATTTTGAAAATTTTGTCTATCCGCGCGGCTACGGACTTTTCTATGATGCTTGCGACAATACGCCTGCCGATGATAATACCCCTGCCGACGATAATACCCCTGCCGACGAACCTCCGATTCAGTCGCCGGAAACGGGAGAAGCTGACACCATGCTGTATGTCGGCAGCTGTATCTGCATTCTCGCCGCTGCCGCCGCGATGTTCCTGCTTATACGCCGCCAAAAAGAAAAGTGATTTTTTTGGCTATACTTAATATAATGCGGCGGCACACCTGCCTGCCATGCGGCGATAACGCCTGTAATATCGTAATAGTATACGTAATATGGATAAAGGATGATGAAAATGGAATTTGAATTCGCAAAAAGGGAAGACACCGCCGAGGTGCTTGAATTTATAAAGGCGCTTGCCGCCTACGAAAACATGTCAAACGAGGTGGTTGCCGACGTTAAAAATCTGGAGCATTGGCTGTTTGACGAGAAAAAAGCCGAGGTCATCTTCGCCGTTAAGGACGGTGTCAGGGTTGGCTTTGCGCTGTTTTTCCATAACTTCTCCACTTTTTTAGGCCGCGCCGGGATATATCTTGAGGATTTGTTCGTAAAGGAAGAATACCGCGGCAACGGCTATGGCAAGGCACTGCTCAAAAAGCTTGCCTCTATCGCCGTTGAGCGCGGCTGCGGCAGATTCGAATGGTGGTGCCTTGACTGGAATAAGCCGAGCATCGAATTTTATAAGCACATGGGCGCTGTTGCCATGGATGAATGGACAGTATACCGGGTTACGGGGAAAGCTCTTGAAAATCTTGTGGAATAGGTTTGATTTGTGTATTTTTGCGTGGTATAATGTTTATATAAAAAAAGCCAAATGGGGTAGACGTTAATGAAAAAAAGAGTTATCGGTCTTAATGAGCGGATGCTCAATTCAATTATCCCGGCGCAAACATTCAGTGCGGCGCTTATGAATATAAACGCCTTTTTAAACAGTATAGTTACCGGCGCTCTGTTCAGCGCGGAATCTATCGCGGCAATAAGCTTTATTCAGCCTATCACGATGATAATATCCATGATTGGCGGCGCGATAGCTACCGGCGCGCAGGTGACCTGCGGCAGATATATCGGTAAGGGTGATTCCAAGGGAGCTAACCGCATATTCACTCTCAGCGCGATGTGGAGTCTGGTTCTCGGCGCGATAATGACCTGCATCTGTATAATTTTTGCCGAGCCTATCGCCTCCCTCATGGGCGCGAAGGGGAATGACCTTATAAACTGCGCGCAGTATCTTCGCGGCATGAGCGGAAGTATAATATTCGTTATGTTTTCAACGGCGATGATGTCATTCATGCAGCTTGACGGCTCGCCGCATATGTCAATGGCGGCGATAGCTGCAATGGTAGTGACGACCACCGCCTTTGACTTTATAAATGTTAAGATTTTCGATATGGGCATTTTCGGCATCGGCTTTGCGATGACCATTGGTTATGCCGCAATGATGATTGTCGGTGCAGGCTACTATATGTCGAAAAAATGCAATTTCCGTTTCAGCTTCAGCCTGTCCGCCGTAAAGGAAAGCGGCAGGATCTTTTACATCGGTCTGCCCGGCGCGGCATCTTCGATATCCATTGCGATAAGGTCGTATGTGCTGAATAACCTCTGCTTCAGCCTTGCCGGAACGATAGGCGTTTCCGCCGTAGGTATATTCTACACGATGTCGGGTTTCGTAACCTCGATTTCCAACGGCATCGGCGGCGCCGCAGGCATTCTTTCAAGCGTTTTTGTGGGCGAGCGCAACCGTACGTCGATCCTCGATCTTTGCAGTATGGCGAATAAAAAATCCATCATACGCCAGTATATCGCATACGTTATCGTATTCTTTACGGCAAAACCCTTTGCGCTTTTGCTCGGCACATCTGCCGCTGATCTGCCCTTTGTAGTTCACGCGATACGCTGCAGTATGACCTGCATTCTCGGTAATATGATTTTCATAACGGCGTTCAATATATATAAAAGTCTCGGAAACGTGTGGTTCGGCAGCGTGGCAGCCATTCTTGACTACTGTGTTTTCCAATGCTTCTGGGCATGGTCCCTCAGCGGCGTTATCGGCATAAACTCGGTTTGGTTCTCATCCATTCTCAGCGAAATATGCACCTATTTCGTTCTTATGATTTACTGCCGCATAAAGCTCGGCAGATTCCCCGCGCCGCTCAATAACATATACATACCCGATTCCGTAAGCGTGCCTGAAGAGGACCGCTACGACGTTACGATGAGAACGATAGAGGACGTTGAAAAGGTATCGGCGCACGCCATTGAGCTGTGTAAATCCAAGGGGATAGACTCGCGCCGCAGCTTTTTCTGCGGTCTGTGCATAGAGGAGCAATGCGCAAACATCATCTATCACGGCATGACAAAGGGCGGCGACCCTTCGGAATATCTTATGGACCTTCGTATGATCTTTGAAAACGGCAAGGTCACCTTCAGTCTGCGCGATAACTGCGTGAAATTCGATCCCACAGGCTATACGCCAAAGGGAAATGAAGAGGATAAATTAAAGGGCACCGGCATAGGGCTTATGCAAAAACTCCCGCTGAAAGTCAGCTACCGCTACACCTTCGGTTTAAATATGCTGATTTTTGAAATATAAAAAACAAAAATCGAAAGGGAAAAAGACATGAAAAAACAAAGCAAATTTCTGGCTCTGCTTGCAGCTCTGCTGCTTGTAATGGGCTGCATGGCGCTTAACGTCAGCGCAAAGGCAAACATGCCCGAGATAACAAAAAACGGCATGCCTGCCGTAAAGGACGTTGACTATGAGGTAGACGACTCGGATATGGTTATCGCTCTTATCACCGACGGGCTTACCGTTTCGGGCGAAAGCGACTATGTGCTTGCCGTCAATAAGGAGATAAGCACCATTACGCTGAACAACTACTGCGCAAACGTAACGAAAGAATGCGCCGTTATGATCGATTCGCCCTCGATCAATATCATTATCCCCGATGGTACGGTCACCACCTTCAAATCGGATAATAACTATACCGGCAGTGGTGAGAATATCATTATATTTGCCGAAAACTACGATACCTTCGGCGATGTAAGCATTACCGGCGGCGGCAAAATTAAAATGGATGTTGATATGAGCAATTTTTCCGGAAGTGAATTTTATACTTACGGTATTCTCTGCAACAGCTTTTACGATGACGGGGTAGATTTCGAAGTAAACGCTCTTACAACGCCCGATTCGGATATGGAGCACTATTCTCATTTTGATACCGTTTATACCGTCAACGGTGACCTGACCTTTAAAAACTGCGATATCAAGGCAAGCCTTGGCGACAACGGAAAATTTGCCGCCTGCTACGGCGGTGATATCCTTGTGGATAACTGCAGCGCCGAAGTAGAATCCGGCGACAACTGCATGGATGCGAACGACAATGATAACGGTACCGGCAATATCACCGTAAAGAACTGCAAGAAGCTGGATCTGCACTGCATCTATGACGAGCCGGTATGGGCATCCTCGCACGTTCTGTTTGATAACTGCGACGAAATCACTTTGGAGAACAACGCCAATCAGTGCGTTGATGCTGATTTAGGCATAGAATTCAAAAACTGCGGCAAAATAAAGCTCACATCCACCGATGAACAGGCAATTTACAACGAGTCCGGCGACGTGGTTTTCGAAAACTGCGGCAGCGTGGAAATAACCGTGCCGGAGGATATCGCCGTTGATATTACCGACAATGGCAGTCTCATTATCAAAAACTGCAAAAAGGTTAAGATAGTAAGCGACAGCGACGGCGTATTCATTTCCGACGGCAATGTGGAAATCACCGACTCCGACGTTGAAGTGCAGGCAAAATCGAATGGTATGATCATCTGGAACAATTTTGATGATGAATCCGCAAACGGTTCTCTCAAGGTTAAAAACTCCTCGCTCAAGGTAAAAACCGCGGGCAATCAGAATTTCGGCGACGGCATTTTCTCCACCGGCGATGCTCTTCTTGATAACGCAAGGCTTGACGTGGATGCGCTTGACAACGCTCTTGTCTGCCGCACTCTTTCCGTTATAAACCGCTCCGAAGCATTCCTGAAAGGCGGCAACGGTATCGAGCTTGATGACGGCGCGATAACAAGCGCGCTGTTCATTTTAGGCGGCAAGGATGCGCTGAATGTTGATAACGGCATCATCAAAGCCACCTGCATATCAACCGCATTCTATTTCAAGGATGAAAATTTCAGCATCAAAAAGGGAGTGCCGATGGGCAATACCGAGTATGATAAGTTTGAACCGCTGACTCAGCTCGTTATCGGCATGGAGGACGATTCCATTCTTGATATAAAGCAGGTATTCGGCAGTATGTACGTAGGCTCATATAAGCCCGAAAATATCGCAAAGACCATGGTTATAGATAACCTTGTGCCGCTGCCGGATCCTACTCCCGATCCCGTTCCGCCTACGTCTGATTATGCATTTATCGCGCTTATTATCTGCGTTTGCAGTATCACCTGCACCGTTGTTCTTAAAAAAATCAAGTAAACGGAGGCGCTGTGCTTGGAGATAAAAATACGTAAAGCCGTACCTTCCGAAACAAAGAAGGTTATTGCATTTTACTATGATGTAATAGATAATATCAATAAATATCCGTTCAATTTCCTGTGGCAGAAAAACGTGCATCCTACCGACGAATTCATTATTGAAAGCATAACGGCAGGGCAGATGTATATTGCCCTTGAGGGTGAAGAAATAGTCAGCGCCATGGTGATGAACAATATCCCGTGCGACGGATATGAGCGTGCGCCGTGGCGCTGCAAAAGCCCGGATAATGCCATAGCGGTACTCCATGCGCTGTGCGTAAGGGCTGATAAATCGCACGCCGGTATAGGGCGTAAAATGATTGCCAACGCCATTGAAACGGCAAGGAGAATGAATATGCACGCCATACATCTTGATGTGCTTGACGGTAATATTCC
>JAZRWQ010000075.1:0-10616 GCA_045599805.1 Eubacteriales bacterium
ATTTCGCATTCAAGCGACATAACCGAGTTGTCGAGGATTATCTCGCCGTAGCCGTCGGCGACTTTTTGAACATGAGTCATTGTTCGTTAGGTAAGTCGGAGGCCAAGCGGTCTTAGGAAGACAACTGTGGTACCCAACTCCTTGGCCCACAGAACGACATGGCTACGAACCGACTTATTTCGCATTCAAGCGACATAACCGAGTTGTCGAGGATTATCTCGCCGTAGCCGTCGGCGACTTTTTGAACATGAGTCATTGTTCGATAGGTTTTGCCTTTCGAGGTGACTTGTTATATGATTTTCAACGTTGTTTTTTTAACTGAAAGTCGGCAGTTTGTCAATATTATATTGACTGTACAGTTCAAAAGATAATATAAAGGCCTGAACTGTTGAGGTAAAATCATAAATACCGTAATAAATTTTTATAAGCTATTGACATTGCGGTATGAATGTCGTATAATTAATACACTATATGTGCTATAATCAAAAGGTGTGTAAGGAAAGAAGGAGTTTCCAATAAATACAAAACAATTACAGTATGTTCTCCTCCTTGCTGATATGGGTTCATTTTCCGCGGCAGCGGATGAACTCGGCATCTCCCAGCCATCTCTTTCGCAGTATGTAAAAAAAATTGAAAAGCAGGTTGACATGACGCTTTTCGAGAGGATTAACGGCGATGTAAGGCTGACGGATGCCGGACGCATTTACGTTGAATATGGCAGAAAGATACTTAACCTTGAACACCAGATGGAAACGCAGTTCTCTGATATTTCCGAGAATAAAACGGGCTCCGTTATTATCGGCACATCGCCTTACAGAAGTGCCGGCATGATGCCGGAAATCGCGAAGCGATTCAAGCAAAAATATCCGGGCATGCATTTGATCATTGAGGAAATGGTATCATCCGATCTTATCAGCAAAATGCAAAAAGGTGCTTTTGATCTTTGCCTGACGATGCTTCCCGTTGATGAAAAATTCTTCTCTTATGAAAAAATAACGGATGAAGAAATGATTCTTGCCGTGCCGACCGGTTATGATGAGCTGAAAACTATTGTAGTATCCGACAGAAAATATCCCGCAGTAGATGTAAGAGATATTGACGAGGCTGATTTTGTAATGATAACCGAATCGCAGGTGATGCAGCAGGCGCTGAATAATCTTTGCGATAAATATGATTTGAATCTGAAAAAAGCGGTTGTTGTAAAAGCTCTTGAAGCTCAGATCAATATGGTGCGTAACGGGATGGGAATGGCAATTGTTCCGAGCGGAATTGAAAGATTCTGCAGTGAACATGAAGTGAAATTTTATTCCTTTATTCAGAATCTGCCGCGCAGAGAAGTGGTTGCCATGTGGAAAAAAGACAGAGAACTTCCTGAAGTAGTTGAAGATTTAATAATGACCATGAAACAAATTAAATGGTAATATTTTTTAAATTGCCGCACATACCCGTGCGGTAAAATTCGGCAAGCAATATAATTAAAAGATTATATGCTACTTAATCTAATGCTTAAGTATATTTTATGAAAAACAAAAAGGAGATGCAAACAAAATGCCAATGTCGCTTGTTTATCTGTTGATAATGCTCGGTGTCATTTGTGTGTGGTTTATCGTACTGAAAAGGCCGATATGGGAGTCCATGGGGGTAGCGCTGATAGTGCTTATCGCGGCTACCAATACGTGGAGTCATTTGTGGAGCTATGTGGAAACGGGTTTGTCAACCTCTTTGCTGTATTCCATGATTGTGTTTATATGCATGTCGGCAATCATGACCAAAACAAAAATTATAGATGGTGCCGTTAATCTGATACTTGGTTTGCTGGGCAGATTCCCCGGCGGGGCAGGCTATGCGGCAGTTGTTTCCTCCGGATTTATGGGTGCACTTTCCGGTTCCGGACCGGGCAATGTAATGTCTACGGGGGTTATCACCATCAAGGCCATGAAAGAATCGGGCTTTCCGGCAGAGCTTGCCGCAAACGTTGAGAGCAACGCAAGCTATCTCGGCAATATGATTCCTCCGTCGTCCAATATCGTTGCTGCACTCGGTGCACTGACTGCATTCTGGACAGCGCAGAATGTGGAAACCGAAATGTCCATAGGGGCTTTCTGGATGGTTTGCTGGGGCTGTTCTCTGTGGTTTATCCTTTCAAGACTTATTACGGTATTTGCTTTTTGCAAATATTATAAAATTCGCCCCATGGAAAAGGACAAAATACCCAACCTCAGGGATACCTTTAAACATAACTGGCAGGGACTTCTTTTACCGGTTATTATTCTTCTCCCGTTTATTATTGACTTCTTCTTCAATAATACAACGTCATTCCCGAATCTTGCAATATTTGTGGATAGACTTGACAAGAGCGGCGCGAAGAATTTTTCAAGCTCGCTGCTGTTCTTTGTTGCCGGAGTAGCCGCTATCTATGCAATAATAGTTATGCTCTTCAAAGATAAGAAATCCGTATCGCCGAAGAATATCATAAAGATGATGTCCGGCAGCGCAAAGGGCATCGCCTCCACGGTAGGCACCTGCCTTTTCGGCTACATGATAGGCGCATTGTTCGCTGATATCGAAGCTACGACCGAGCTCGGCGCATTCATCGAAACCCTCAATATGGGCAGAGTAGGTCTTGCATTTGTAATTCCTCTCATTACCTGCTTCATGGGCATGGTTATACCGGGCTCATCCCTTGTATCAATATTCGGCTCGCTGTTTATCGGTCTGTTTTACACGCAGGGCGCAAACCCCGTTATGGTCGCTGCGATGCTTCCGTGCTTCTGCGGTGTTATGTGCGGTATTACTCCGCCGTTAGCGCTCGGTATGTATGCCGGTATGTCCATAGCAGAGTCCGATCCGGGAAAGACCATAAAGAACGACCTTTGGTGGGTTGCCGTTCAGTATTTGCTTGAAGTAGTAGTTTTGCTTGGCTGGTTGCCGATTCTTGGATTATAAGTGGGGGAGGTAATAATGATGGAAAAATTTAAAAATACTTGTCATAAAATTGCTTCCATAATGGAATGGATTATCGGTATTGCCCTTGCAGTATGCCTGTTTGCAGGCGGCTTGGGCTTTATCGGCTACGTGGCTGCCTTCTGCATCGGCGGTGAAACCGCAACGGCAATCTGCACATGGCTGTATAAGGTTTATTACGTATGGCTTATAAAAATAGGAACGGTAAGCACCGTTGCCATTTTCCTCATGCTTTATCTTCGCGGAGACGCAAAATGGGTAAATCCCGTTAAATACTGGAAAAATAAAAGGGAATCCAAATAGTAAATAAAAATCAGCGGCAGTTTATACTGCCGCTGATTTTTTAACGGAGTTTATCTTTTTATGATTTCGCATTCAAGCGACATAACCGAGTTGTCGAGGATTATCTCGCCGTAGCCGTCGGCGACGATCTTGCCGGAATGCGGATTTTTTACCGACATTATTTCGCCTTTTATATCGGCATCCACCTCGGAATATTCAAAGGCAAGGTCGGTGGCTTCCATTGTGCAGTTTATAAGGGTAAGGTTTTTGCAGTAGCAAAGCGGCTGCGTGCCGATGATGCGGCAGTTTTTGAGCGTCAGTCCCTCGGAATACCATGCAAGGTATTCGCCCTTTATCGTGCAGTTTTCCACGGTTACGTTCTTGGTGTGCCAGAAAGCGTCCTTGGTGTCCAGCTCGGAATTTTTCACCGTCATGTTTTCGATATATTGGAAAGAGTATTTGCCCTTCATCTTAAGCGCATCGATATCTACGTTCTTTGCCTCGAACAGGAAATATTCCGAAGCTATGTCGCAATTGTTTATTTTTATATTGCGGCATCGCCAACCGAATTCGGGGGATACCGCCGTGAAGTTTACAAGGCTTATGCCGTCGCACTCACGCAGGCATTTGACGCCCGTAACCTCGGTATCTTTGATTTCGGCATCCTTAACATACCAAAGCGATGCTCTCGTCTTTTCGTCAAGTCTGCAGCCGGATACTTTAAGTCCGGTGGTGTGCCAGAACGGGTAACGGAGCGAAAACGTGCAGTTTTTAACCTCAACATCATGCGCTTCCTTAAACGCCGACTCACCGTCGGCAGGACCGGCGAACTCGCAGTCCTCAACCAACGCATCGGTAAGATTATACAGTGCGCGTTCCTCATCAAAACGCTGATCCTTTATAGTTTTCAATATGCTCACCTTCATTTCAGTTATCTATATTATACCAAATAAATATTAAATATCAAGACTGCCCGGCAAAATACTTTTCTTGACATAAAAAGCTTCCGATAGTATAATTAAAATGTATTTGTATGCGTTAAATTATTCGTCAAAGGAGCAGTAAAATGCAGGAAGCAAGAGAAATCAGCTTAGTTGAAGTACTTATTAACATTTTGAAAAAATGGAAGCTTATCGTTATTTTCGCCGTTATCTTTGCCATAGTCCTCGGCGGCTACAAATTCATCTCGAATTACGGCGCGGAGATTTCAAAGGAAGCGGAAAAAGAAGATATTTTATCATATGAAGATTATTGTCTTCAGCTTGAAATGAATAATAAAAAAATGGATATATATTCCGCTGTGCTTGACTCGGGAGAGGAATATATTAATGATAGCTATGCTTTGGATATCGATCCGCTTAATTGCGCCGCAGCATCAAAAACCTGCATTTTTATAGGCGGGGATAAGTATGCGGAAGCTGCGGTTGCCAACGTGACCGCTGTACTCAGAAGCATGGATTATGCGAAAGCTGAAGTTGCCGCAGGTACGGAACTGGATGGACTGGATAGCTCTCATATACTGGACTTAATATCCATTTCTTCTCCTGCAAATAATTATGAGACAGCGTCACCGAGATTTACAATATCGGTTATAGCAAAAGATGAAAAGACGGCATCTGCGATATGCGATAATATCTCCAAATGCGCAGATTCCGAGATGACAAAGAATATAAATAAATACGGTTTGGAAGAGCCGCTTCAATATTTCTGGACAGATACAAATTCCAGCATAGCATACAATAAAGCGTTATATGATTCAATAGCATCTTCGCAGAAACTATATAGTGATGTGTATACTCAGTTAATTGGCGCAAAAAAAGCAATTGAAGATCTTGAAGAAAAGTACGGCGAAATTTACGGCGAGGGCTATACGGGTGAAACCGAGCCGGTTATTGAAACCGTTTCTTTTGCGGCTGCTGCGAAGTCGGCGATAAAATTTGCCGTGATCGGCTTTGTGCTCGGCGCGATAATCGGCATGGTTATCGCCTTCTGTAAGGTCCTTTTCCGTCCCGTGCTCTATTGCTCGCGTCAGCTTAAGGACGAAGCTAAACTTAAATTTATCGGAAATATCGAGGATAACGAGTCGCTTAAGGGCGTGGATAAGCTCAACAAAAAGCTTGCCGGCGACAAGGAATTCATGTCGCCTGCCAATGAACGTGTGACCTACGCCGCCGCAAATCTTGCCGCTCTCTCCAAGGATAAGCGCGTGCTTATAACCGGCACGCTGTCTGCGGCTGATGTACAGGATGCCATGGAAATTCTCAGAAAGGCCGATGGCAGTCTGCAGCTTTGCTACAAGGGCAATCTTACTTCCAGCGCCGCCGCTGTAAAGGCGCTTGACGATGCGGATGCTATTCTCATTATGGAAAAATCCGGCGTTACCGAGATAAAACCTCTCAGCGCGCTTATTGATTCCTGCCGCCTTACCGACAAGCCCATTTTAGGCTATGTTATGATCTGACCGAATATTAAAGAAAACGCCTCCGAGCGAAGCTCGGAGGCGTCTTTATATGCTTTTTTGTGTTTTTACTTGTTTTCGTATTTCGGGGGCTGGTTGGTGGCGGCGGCGGACATGATGGAGGTGTCGTCGTTTACTATCTGGGGAACGCGGCTTACGCCCAGTCTTACTGCGCCGGCGTTAAGAAATTCGTAGGCGGATTTGCGGTCGCCTACGCCGCCGGATGCCTTTACCTTGCATTTGCCCTTTACGGTGTCAAGCATCAGCTTGATGTCGTGCACGGTGGCGCCGCCGCTGCCCATGCCGGTGGAGGTCTTTACAAAGTCGGCGCCGGCTCTGACGGCACATTCGCAGGCGAGTATCTTTTCCGCATCGTTCAGGTAGCAGGTTTCGATGATAACCTTAACGCCTGCCTTGGGCTTTACGGCGTCAACAACTGCCTTGATGTCGTTGTAAACAAATTCGGTGTTGCCTGCGCGCAGGTAGCCGATGTTGATAACCATATCAACCTCGTCGGCGCCGTCCTTAACGGCTTCAACGGCTTCGGCGACCTTGATGCAGGTCTTGTTTGCGCCCAAAGGGAAGCCGATAACGCAGGCGGTTTTAACGCCGGTGCCTATCAGCTCATTGTGTACAAGGGATACGTGTATGGGGTTTACGCATACGGCGCAGGCGTTGTATTTGATGGCTTCAGCGCAGAATTCTCTTATCTTTTTGGGGGTAGTGTAGGCGCGCAGACAGGTGTGATCGCAGTATGCGGCATACGTTGGGTCAATGCCATGTTCTTTAAACATTTTAACTTCCTCTTTTCAGTATTTTTAACCTATTTATTATATACTCAAATTTCCGCTATTTCAAGTGGGAAAAAGCTTTTTTTAGGCGCGGAGTCAGCAGGTTCGCGCAAATGCCCACGGCGCTGCCGGTTACCAGCGCGCAGATCAAAAGCGGCGGCAGATAGATCAGCATGGCGGACGAGCCGAGGATAAAGCAGGCGGCGATAACCTGACCGATATTGTGCGCACAGGCGCCTATCACCGATACGCCTAAAAAGCTTATTTTTTCCGGGTAAAGCTTTTTTATTAAAAGCATTGAGGCAAAGGAGAGTACTGCGCCCGACGCCGAATAAATAAATGAAATGAAGGTGCCGAAAAGTAATGCGCAAAGGGTAACGCGGCACAAAAGCAGTAAGAGTACATGGCGCGGTTTTTCGTCTATAAGCAAAAGCAGAGTTATGAGATTTGCAAGCCCTAATTTTACTCCCGGCAGGGGGATGGGCAAGGGCAGCAGTATTTCGATATAGGAAAGCGCCATGGCAAGCGCCAGCGCCGCGGCGTAAAATGCCACACGTTTAGCCAGCGACCGTGTCATCACCGCGCCCCCCTTCTATATAAACCATAACCATGTTGGGCAGGCAAACCGAGCGCTGTCCGGTTTTCTGTATTTTGCCCGTTTTAACGCAGGTCTTGTCCGGACAGTCGGATTCTTTTACGTAGGCGTATCCGTTTTCTATTATTACGGTAACGCCGTTCACCTCGTATGAAGCGCTGTCGGTAAGCCGTGCGCGGAAAACCTCTTTACCGTCGGCCTCGATAACGGCATAAACGGGAGCGGACTTATCTTTAAGCAAAAAGGGCGCAAGGAAAGAAAGCGCGGCAATAAGCGCGCAGATGACTATTATTAAAATGTCGCCCTTTTTTATTTCCATGTATATTACCGTCCCATATAAATAGTATAATATGCGGCGCGGTATGTCAACTTAAAAGTTATTAAAAAAATATTGCCTTAACCGATATAATATGATAAAATAAACGATAATGTTAATAAAAGGAGATTTAATAATGGCGACATCTGATATTATTGTGCTTATTGCCATCGCGGCATATCTTTTGCTTATGCTGGTAATAGGTCTTATCTATTCAAAAAGGAATCAGTCTGCCGATGATTTCTATCTCGGCGGCAGAAAGCTCGGCCCTCTTGTAACCGCAATGAGCGCCGAGGCTTCGGATATGAGCAGCTGGCTGCTTATGGGACTGCCGGGGCTTGCATATCTCACCGGTGTTGCCGATGCGTCGTGGACGGCTATCGGTCTTGCGGTAGGTACGTATGTAAACTGGCTCATCGTTGCAAAGCGCATCCGCTGCTACTCGGTAGTAGCCGACAATGCCATAACCGTGCCTGCTTTCTTTTCCAACAGATATAAGGATAAGTCCGGCGTATTGACTTTGATTTCCGCCGTAGTTATCATCCTCTTCTTCGTGCCCTATACCGCTTCCGGCTTTGCCGCCTGCGGCAAGCTGTTCTCCAGCCTTTTCGGGCTTGACTACATCTGGGCAATGCTGATAAGCGCCGTTGTAATCGTTGCCTATACCGCTCTCGGCGGATTTCTGGCAGCATCTACCACCGACCTTATCCAGTCCATCGTTATGA
Source organism: Eubacteriales bacterium (assembly GCA_045599805.1). Taxonomy (GTDB): domain Bacteria; phylum Bacillota; class Clostridia; order Oscillospirales; family UMGS1783; genus JAZRWQ01. Next base: position 8,132 of record JAZRWQ010000075.1, read on the forward strand.
CTATCGCTCTTGTCGTTGTTCTCGGCTTCGGCTTCGTTCATGCCGGCGGCTGGAACGCCGTTTGGGAAAACGCAAAGTCCCTGCCCGGCTTTTTGAGCTTTACTCAGACTCACGTTGTTGAAACCCGCACCGCCGCACCCTACGGCTTCCTTAATATAGTTTCCATGATGGCATGGGGACTGGGCTACTTCGGTATGCCGCATATACTCCTTCGCTTTATGGCTATAAGGGATAAGTCCAAGCTTAAGACTTCCCGCCGTATAGCCTCCATCTGGGTTGTAATCTCCCTCGCCGTTGCCGTTGTTATCGGTATCGTAGGTCTGGGCATGACCAAGGCAGGCGCCATCGAAACTCTTGAGGGCTCCAACTCCGAAACCCTTATCGTTAAGATTTCCGCGCTTATCGCATCGGCAGGTCCGCTTATGGCTATCCTTGCCGGCATAATCCTGGCAGGTATCCTCGCCGCCACCATGTCTACCGCCGACAGCCAGCTTCTTGCCGCTTCCTCCTCTGTTTCGCAGAACATCTTCAAGGAAGTATTCAAGATCAAGATTTCCCAGAAGGCAGAAATGGTAATCGCAAGAATAACCCTTGTTGTCGTTTCCATAATCGCCGCCATTATCGCGCGCGATCCGGACAGCAATGTTTTCAATATCGTTTCATTCGCATGGGCAGGCTTCGGTGCCGCCTTCGGCCCCGTTGTGCTCACCGCCCTCTTCTGGAAGAGAAGCAATAAGTGGGGCGCATTTGCCGGCATGGCATCGGGCGCCGCAATGGTATTCATCTGGAAATACCTCGTTCGTCCTCTGGGCGGTCTGTGGAACATTTACGAGCTTCTGCCCGCCTTCATCGTTGCAACGATATTCATTGTCGTCGTATCTCTCCTTACCAAAGCCCCCGGCAAGGAGATCACCGACGAATTCGACAAAGCAAAAGAGCTTGCAAAACAGTAATCTGATACGCATTGGAAGGCATATCGCAGGATATGCCTTCTTTTTTTATGTATAATAATGTAAAATCATGTTGATAAGTAATATAATATATGCTAATATAATATAATAGTTATTATATGTTATCGGAGGTAAAAAAAGGTGACATTAGATGTAATTTTAAAGCTTGCCGGTGCGGCCCTTCTGCCCGTGCTTGCCAGCGCGCTTCTCTATCTGCTCAACCATAAAACAAGCTTCGGAAAGCTCAATTTCTGGATAAAGCAGACTATCTACGGCGTTGTATTCGGCGCCATTGCCGTATTCGGTACCGAATTCGGTATCAAGGCGGTCGGCGTTACCATAAACGTAAGAGATGCCGCGCCCATCTGCGCAGGTCTGTTTTTCGGTTGGCCCGCAGGTATCATTGCCGGTCTTATCGGCGGTATTGAAAGATTTTTCGCCGCATACTGGGGCGCAGGTACCTACACACAGATAGCCTGCACCGTTGCAACGATATTCTCCGGCTGCTTTGCCGCATGGCAGCGTAAGTTCATGTTCGGCAACCGCCGTCCCGCATGGTACTACGGCTTGTCGGCAGGCGTTGTATGCGAAACCATACATATGCTTCTGGTGTTCGTTACCAACATGGCCGGCGATATGCATAAGGCTTTCACGGTAGTACAGAAGTGCACCATACCCATGGTAGGCGCAGTTGCCATTTCGGTATTCGTTGCCGGCATAGTGCTTTCCATACTTGCGAAGGAAAAGCTGCATCAGCCCCTTAAGGAAGTTCGCCTTGTGCAGACCATGCAGAAGCGACTTTTAGTTGTTATCGTTATTGCGTATTTAATTACCAGCGTATTTACCTTCTACCTTGAATCCCGGGTTTCCCAAAACGATACCTTCAATACCTTAAAGCTCAACATCGAGGACGTTAAAAACGATATCACCGATGCCTCCGATGAAAACCTTATAAAGATTGCATATCAGGTAGAGGACGAGATTCACAAGTATTATAAAATGGATCATGAGAAGATGCTTGCCGTTGCCGAAAAGTTCGGCATTGCCGAGGTAAACCTTGTAGGCAGGGACGGCATCATTTACGAATCCTCCGAAGAAAAATTCTATGGCTTTGATATGAACAGCGGCGAGCAGTCGGCTGAATTCACCGCCATGTTCGAAACCGGACAGACCGAGCTTACTCAGGCATATCAGCCTACGACCTACAACCCCTCCGTATCCCGTAAGTACGGCGCAATAATCCTGCGCAACGGAGATATGCTTCAGGTAGGCTACGACTCCATAGGCTTCCAGGCCGATATCAAGCAGAACGTAACCGGCGTTACCCGTAACCGTCATATCGGTACCGACGGCGGTCTTATCATCACCAATAACGACCTTTCCGTAGTATCCGACAGCCGCGGAAACGAGGGCAAGCATCTTGCCTCCACAGGACTTGAATTCGACCGTAAGAAGACTCCGCAGGGCGAGGTATTCGAGGCTATGGTTTACGATACCGAATGCTACTGCATGTTCGTACTGAACGAAGGTTACTA
>JAZRWQ010000076.1:0-16359 GCA_045599805.1 Eubacteriales bacterium
TACAAAAGAACTTAAAAAGATTGATCCTATCGCCGATAAGGTCGATAGCTTGGAGGAAGAATATAAGGCGCTCTCGGAAGAAGAGCTGAAGGGCAAAACGGCTCTGTTTAAGGAGCGTTATAAGAACGGCGAATCGCTTGACGATCTGCTGCCCGAGGCTTTTGCCGCAGTAAGAGAGGCGGCATGGCGGGTAACCGGTATGCGTCCGTTCAGAGTGCAGGTAATAGGCGGCATAATTCTGCATCAGGGCAGAATTGCCGAAATGAAAACCGGCGAAGGCAAAACCCTCGTTGCCACCATGCCGGTATATCTTAACGCGCTCTCCGGAGAGGGCGTTCACGTTGTAACGGTAAACGATTACCTTGCAAAGCGTGACAGCGAGGAAATGGGCAGAATTTACCGTTACCTCGGCATGACGGTCGGACTTTGCGTCCACGGCATGGATAAACAGCAAAAGCGAAATGCCTATGCTGCCGATATAACCTACGGCACGAATAACGAATTCGGATTCGACTATCTGCGTGATAACATGGTGCTCAATAAGGCATCAATGGTGCAGCGCGGTCATAACTTCGTTGTTGTCGATGAGGTCGATTCCATACTGATAGACGAGGCAAGAACGCCGCTTATCATTTCCGGCGATGCCGAGGAATCCACCGACCTTTACGAAAAGGCAAATATTTTGGTGCGCGGCATGACTCCGGTAAAGGTGACCGAGCAGGATAACAAGCTGCCTATTGAAGAGTACACAGATGTTGACTACGTTATCGACGAAAAGGCAAAAAGCGTTGTGCTTACTCCGAGAGGCATAGCAAAAGCCGAGAAATTCTTTAACGTATCCAATATCGCATCCCCCGAAAACTCCGAATTCTATCATCATATAAATCAGGCGATGAAGGCATACGGCACCATGAAAAGGGACGTTGACTATGTGGTACGTCCCGACGGTGTAATAATCGTTGACGAATTTACCGGCCGTCTTATGTTCGGCAGACGCTATTCGAACGGTCTTCATCAGGCAATAGAGGCAAAAGAGGGCGTAAAGGTTGAAAAGGAAACCAAAACGCTTGCAACGATAACCTTCCAGAACTATTTCCGTTTATATAAAAAGCTTTCGGGCATGACCGGTACCGCCCTTACCGAGGAGCAGGAATTCGTTCAGATCTACGGCGATGACGTAATCGAAGTACCTACCAACCGCCCGATGATAAGGGAAGACCATGACGACGTTATCTACAAAACGGTAAACGCAAAATACCGCGCTATAATAAATCAGATAATCGAATGCCATGAAAAAGGTCAGCCCGTGCTTGTGGGTACGATTTCTATCGAAAAGTCGGAAATTTTAAGCCGTCTTCTCAAAAAGGAAAGAATACCCCATAACGTACTTAACGCCAAGTATCATGAAAAGGAAGCCGAAATAATCGCGCAGGCAGGCAGATTCGGCGCTGTTACCATCGCCACCAACATGGCGGGCAGAGGTACCGATATACGCTTGGGCGGCAACCCCGACCACATGGCAAAGGAACAGATGCGCGGCATGGGCATAAAAGATGAGCTCGTTGTTGAAAGCTCTTCCGTTTCCGAAACCGATGATGAAGAAATACTCAATGTAAGAACCTTATACAAAAAGCTTTACGATGAAGCAAAGGTTCAGACCGCCAAGGAAGCCGAAGAGGTTGTAAAGGCGGGCGGACTGTTTATCATAGGCACCGAGCGCCACGAATCGCGCCGTATCGACAATCAGCTTCGCGGACGTTCCGGCAGACAGGGCGACCCCGGCGAAAGCTGCTTCTATCTGTCGCTTGAGGACGATCTTATGCGTCTGTTCGGCGGCGAGCGTCTTAACGCCGTAATGAATACCTTAAATGTTGAAGAGGACATGCCGATAGTAAGCGGTCTGCTTACGAATATTATCGAAAATGCGCAGAAGAAGGTTGAAAACGCAAACTTTGACCGCAGAAAGCGCGTTCTGGAATACGACGATGTTATCAATACCCAGCGTAATATGATCTATCAGCAGCGCCGTCAGGTATTAAACGGCGAGGATATCAAGGAAAGCATCCGCCGCATGATTACTGCCGTAATCGAAGGCTCGGTAATGACCTATGCAAACGGCACCGACAGCAGCCTTTGGAATATCGAGGGGCTCAAGCAGGATTTTCTCGGCGTATTTATGTCGCCCGAGGATTTCACTCAGCTTGAACAAAACATAGGCAAGTATGACCAGAAAAAACTTACGGAAGTGCTGTCCGAAAAGGCGCTTGCTTTCTATGACAATAAGGAAAAGGCATACGGCAGCGAGTTTATGCGCGAGCTTGAAAGAGTCGTTCTGCTCCATATGGTAGATAAAAACTGGATGGCGCAGATTGATGCCATGGACGATTTGAAGCAGGGTATCTCTCTTCGCTCTTACGGCAATGTTGATCCCGTTGTGGCATACCGCAACGAGGGCACCGATATGTACGAGGTAATGCTTGAAGAGATACGCCGTGAAACGGTAAGAGGCATATTTACCGCCCGTCCCGTTGACGAATCGCTCGAGCGCAAGGCCGTTGTAAAGGAAACGTCAACTTCTCACGGCGACAGTGCACCCAAGAGCACCACGATAGTTAAAAAGCTTAAAGTAGGCAGAAACGATCCCTGCCCATGCGGCAGCGGTAAAAAATACAAAAAGTGCTGCGGCGCGAATGAGTGATAGTATGAAAATTTTAATGGTAGGCGACATAGTCGGCGAACACGGATGCGATTGCTTTGCCGCAAAGCTCCCCGTACTTAAGCGTGAGCAGGGGATAGATCTGGTAATTGTCAACTGCGAAAACGCAACGGCAACCTCCGGCATAATGCCCTCTCAGGCGCAGTTTCTTCTGGATAACGGCGCGGATATACTTACCGGCGGCAACCACATCTTCGGCAAAAAGCAGATGCACCCCTTTTTAAATGAAAATCCTTTCGTGATCCGTCCGGCAAATTATCCGGATAAAGCGCCGGGCGTAGGCAAGGCGCATATCGACTGCGGCAGCGCAAAGGTAACCGTAATAAATCTTCAGGGCACCGTTTTTATGGACTCTTTGGAAAGCCCCTTCGACTGTCTTGACAGGCTTTTGGAGGATGATGATAACGGTGGTATCATCCTTGTGGATTTTCATGCCGAAGCAAGCAGCGAAAAGCGCGCACTCGGCTTTTATGCCGACGGCAGAGTTACCGCGCTGGTCGGCACGCATACACATGTGCAGACCGCCGATGAGCAGATATTGCCGAAGGGCACGGGATATATAACCGATCTCGGCATGACCGGCGTTATCGATTCGGTGCTCGGCGCGGATAAGGAGCTTGCCGTAAGCCGTTTCAGGAATAAAATGCCTGTCCCTCTTGAGCTTGCCGAGGGCAAAACCGCCCTCTGCGGCGTTATTATTGAAGCTGACCGCTGTGGGAAATGCCTGTCGGTCACAAGGGTAAGGATATGAGAAAATCGGTGCGCCGCCTTTATATAGTCGCCTTTGTCGCCTACTGCGCGATAATGCTGTGGCTGCTCTTTTTCTGGAGAATGACCTTTGTAAATCCGGGAGAAATCCGTATTTTCCTTGTGCCGTTCACCTCCACAAAGGAGTTTATTGACGTTATTAAGTCTTCCGGAAGCTTCGGCGCGGTCTGGCACGCTTTTAAGAATCTTGCCGGAAATATAGTTATGTTTATGCCGCTCGGCATATTTTATCCGGTGCTGTTCAAGCCGCTTCGCAAATATCCGTATTTTATTTCAGCCGTGGCTGTTCTCATAATTTTTATTGAAATAACGCAGTATTTAACCGGACTCGGCTACTGTGATATTGACGATTTCATGTTCAATACCGCCGGGGCGTCCGTAGGTTTTCTGTGTTACCGTATATTTATCGCAAAAAGACTTCGCTGAGGCGAAGTTTTTTGTAAAGGAGGAATGAGTATGACGCTGAACGCGGAAAATTTCGTCTTTTCCGTTGAGGTCGCCGCGTTCTTTTTCGGCATGGTTTTGCTCGCCGGCTGCATAATAAACCGCCGCAGCGATGCCAAGGCGAAATGGTTTCATGCCTTCGTTGTCTGCGCCGTACTCAATAACCTTTTAGATGCGCTCAGACATATTTTAAGCGGCAGCGCATCAGATGAAGCGCTTTTACTTGTCAATACTCTTTTACATATCGTGGGCTTTATTACATATATGGTCGCCACAAACTATCAGGTACAGTATGCCGAGCGCATGAGCAAAGGCATAACGGGATTCTGCCTTGCGGTAGATGCGCTCAGCCTTATAATGATAATACTTGCCCTTTTCAATATCCGCTACGGCTTCTTTTTCAAGGTGGAAAATCACAATATTTTGCAGGGGAAACTGTATTATGTTACGCAGGTATATGCCATTCTGGTATTGCTTGCCAATATGGGACTTATCGCCTGGAACAGGGTAATGGACTCTAAAACGCGGCTTACTCTTTTATGCTACACCGCCGTACCCTATGTTGCCGTTTTTATAAGGCTGTTTACGCCGCTGTCGCTGCTGTCGAGCGGCACTATGCTTGCCGTGTTTATTATCTATGTGAATCTGTATACTCAGCAAAGCCGTACTTTGGAGGAAACGGAAAATACCCTTTTGGATACCAGGGTAAAGCTTATGATGTCGCAGATTCAGCCGCATTTTTTATACAACGCGCTGTCCTCAATATCGTATCTCTGCACAGAGGATCCTGCCGAGGCGGAGAAGGCAACCAATGAATTTGCCGATTACTTAAGGGGGAACCTTAAATCGATAAACTCCGAGCATCCCATACCGTTCGAGGACGAGCTTAAACATACCGAAACCTATCTCAGTATAGAAAAACGCCGTTTCCCGAAAAAACTGAATGTGTGGTATAATATAAAGACTACCGATTTCACCATCCCTGCGCTTTCTATCCAGCCCATTGCCGAAAATGCCGTGCGTTACGGCGTTGAAAGCAGATTTGAGCCGACGCTGATAATAATATCCAGCTACGAGGGCGATGACGAGTATGTGGTAAAGGTATCGGACGACGGCGGCGGATTTGATGTTGATGCCGTTTTTAAGGACGGTAAGGAGCATATAGGAATAATCGGCGTCAGAAACCGTCTTAAGAAAATGTCGGGCGGTACGCTTGAAATAAACAGCGTTATAGGTAAAGGTACCGAAGCAGTATTCCATATTCCCAAAAACACATCGGAGGGTAAAAAATGAAGATACTTGCCGTTGACGATGAAATAATACAGCTTAAAATGCTTGAACGTGCCATAAAAGCGGCAGTTCCGGGAAGCGAGCCGCAATGCTTTGAGGATCCGAGAGAGGCGCTCAAATGGGCAATGGAAAATCAGCCCGAGATAGCCTTTTGCGATATGCGTATGCCGATCATGAACGGCATCGAGCTTGCACGAGAGCTAAAAAAACATTTCCCCATGATAAACATTATCTTTGTTACCGGGTACTATAAGGAGTATGCGGCTGCCGCCGCTCCGCTCCGTTTCAGCGGCTATCTGCAAAAGCCGGTAACGGCTGATGCCGTTGCACTCGAAATGGAAAATCTGCGTTTCCCCATCGAGCATAACAGCGACGGCAAAAAGCTTACGGTAAGATGCTTCGGAAATTTCGAGGTTTTGATGGATTCAAAGCCTCTTGAATTCAGATACACAAAAACCAAGGAGCTGTTTGCCTATCTGATCGACCGCAAGGGTGCCGAAGTGAACGGCAACGATATCCTTGCCGCGCTCTATGAGAGCGACCAGCCCACATATAAAAGCCATCTTCGCAACTGTGTGGCCGATCTTAAAAATACCCTGCGCGCCATAGGTGTTGAGGATGTTTTCATAAAAGGCTTCAATAAATACTGCGTTGACGTAAGTCTTGTGGACTGTGACTATTACGATTGGGAAAAGGGCGAGGCGTATGCCATCCGCGCCTTCCGGGGCGAATATATGTCTCAGTACTCATGGGCAGAGGCTACTTTGGCATATCTGACGTATAATTTGTAAAAAAATAAAAAAAGTTGTCAAAAAATGGACTTTTACTTGCACTTTACTTGCACCTTATATACTATAATGTATACGTGATTACTTTGTGCTTAAAGTGATTTCATATAGTTTTTCCTTTTTTGTTTTTGTTGTGTGCGGTTTGTGCCCGCACATACACCGGACTTGTAGAGCGTAGTACAATTCCGGTAAAAAAAATTGCAGGCAGAGGGAGCCTGCAATTTTTTTATGTAAAATCGTATTTTGTTATTTCCGTGCCGGCATAGTAGTGAGAGAGTATATCTTTATACGAATATCCCTGAAGCGCCATTTGCAGTGCGCCGTATTGACTCATTCCCACTCCGTGCCCGTAGCCCTTCACGCTGAAAACTACGCTGTCGCCTATTTCTATTTCAAAATTCACCGACCGCAAAGAAAACAGCGAGCGTATTTCGCTTCCGCTAAATTCGCTGCCGTATAGGGTGATCGTCATCACGCCGCCCGACTCGCTGCGTGTTATTTTCGGCGACGGGCTATCTGAAATAAGCGGCCGCAGTCCTTCAAGTGCGCTTTTGAATTCACCGATATCCACCGTTACACTTGAAAGGAAGCCGTTGCTTTTGGAGTCGAACGAGCTGTCGGCGCTTATAAGATAGGGAATGTCGCTTCCCCATACGTCCTTTGCCGATTCGGTTTTGCCCGAGCTTATGGCATGGAAAACGGTGTTGGCTGTTTTGCCGTTGTAGTTTACCGTTTCAAACCTCGTGGCGTTTACCGCGTCGGATATTTTTCCGTAATATTCATTGAATTTGTCACCCCATTTAAGCTGCATTTCGTTTATGCCGAGATATGCTTTGCAATGGGATGCGTCGGTGCATATATAGGCGCCCTTGTGTCCCGGCACGATGCCGGGATTGTTTTTCTCCGCCTCCATGTGGTAAACGGTGTAGGAGCGCGCCGCCACCGCCTGCGCTTTAAGCGCCTCGGGCGGGTATTCGGCAGGCATTTCCGCGGCGACAGATGATATCAGATATTGGTCAAGAGGTATGTTCTCCACCTCTCCCGTATCGCTCATAAGCACCTTTATTATCGGCATTCCGTCTTCTTCGTTATCACTGAAACTTTCCGATTTCGGATAGCTTTGTGCGGATAGGCTTCCCAGATGCTCGCGGCTTATCATAAAAGGTATCACGGGTAAAAACATTACCGCCGTAAGAAACGGTATAAGGCGTTTAGCCGTCATATATATGCACGTCCTTTCTTTTTCCATATGCAACGATATGCTTATTAAAGCAAAAATATGACATTGTATAAAAATTTGCCGAATTTCTTTACAATAGGCGCGGCGATATGCTATAATAATTTAATAATAATTAAGTGTACTATTTATTTTTTCCGGAGAGTGCTTTATATGGAAGAAAACAATAATGATATAATCGTAAACGATACTGCCGAGGTAACCGAAGCGGTTGAAGAGAAGCCGGTTAAAAAGAAGCTCAGCCCCGAACGCATAAAGCAGATGGTTCGTCTGTTCTTCGTCACCTTCAGCATCACCCTGGTAATAGGCGTTATAGTAGGCGCCGTAATATACCTTACCGGCGCAAGTTTGGGCAGCGCAGACAGCTACTGCGAAAAGGGTATTGCCGCTTACAATGACGGCAAGTTTGATAAAGCCGAAGCCGATTTTCTCAAAGCCCTTGAAAAGGACGAAACTCATCTTGATGCGCGTATGTATCTTTGCCGCACCTATGAAAGCGAAAAGAAATATGCCGAGGAATATGATGCCGCAATGAAGGGCATAGAAATGTCCTCCGCATCATTCGACTATTATTCGTTCGCAATCCGTGCGCTCTGCTATCAGAATAAGATGACCGAAGCAAGAGAGCTTATGGAAAACTGCGACAATAACTATGTACTCATGAAGATAGAACACGGCAAGCCCGCCGACGTAAAGCTTTCGGTAAATCCCGGCACCTACGGGGAAGCCTTCGATTTGTCCCTGTCTTCCTCCGGCGGCGCAGCTATTTACTATACTACCGACGGAAGCGAGCCTACCCTCAATTCCACAATGTACAAATCGCCCGTTAAGGTGACTGACCGTTTGACGCTCCGCGCCTTTGCCATTTCCGAAAGCGGCATGATCACCGCGGAAACGGAGGCGTCCTACAGAGTAAGAGACGAGCAGGCGGAATATAAATTCAAGGACAAAGCCGTTGAAAGTATTGTGAGAGACAAACTGGGACTTTACGGCACGCTTACCTATAAAGACCTTGACGAGGTAACATCCTTCACAAGTGAAGGAAGCTCCGGCAAGATATCCACACTCGAAGACTTCGAGGAATTTCTGAATCTTTCCGAGGTAACGATAAAGGGCGACGAAATAAGCGATTATTCCTGCCTTGCCCGTGTGGAAAAGCTTAAGACCTTAAAGCTTATAAATCTCACGCTCACTCCAGAGCAGTGGAAGCAGATAGGCTCCTGCACAAAACTTGCGCATATAACGGTAAATAACTGCGGTCTTACCGACCTTTCCTTTGCGTCGGGGCTTACTGCCCTCACCGCCGCCGATTTCTCGGATAATAATCTTGACGGCGCCGCATTCTCGGCAATCAAATCCCTGAAGATAAACGAGCTTACCGTTAAGAACAACGATATGACGTCGATAGGCGCTATCGGTGAAATAACCACTCTTCGCAAGCTTGACCTTTCAAATAACGCGCTTACCTCTTTCGACGGCATATCCAAGCTCGGCAAGCTGGACACCGTTATTTTAAAGGATAACGATATAACCGCTACCGACGGTATGGCATTCCTCACCTCCCTTAAAACCGCCGACTTCTCCGGCAATGAGATAGAGGATGCAAGCGATATGGCAGGCTCCCGTTCGATAAATACGCTGGATCTTTCCGGCAACCCGATAGCCGACTTCTCGGTATTCCGTTCCGGCAACCTCACATCCTTGACCGCTAAAAACTGCGGCATTTCCGATATTTCCGGAATCTGCGAAATAATATCCTTAAGAACGCTTGACCTTTCCGGCAACCATATATCCGACCTTACACCGGTTCCGGGCCTTTCTCACATTACCACCCTTAACGTATCGGGTAATATGATAAAGACGATAACCCCCTTGCGCGGTATGGGCTCGCTGACCTCTCTCGATATAAGCGGCAATGAAGTAAGTAAGGATGAGGCTGTTTTATTCAACGGTCTTAAGATAAATTGGGGTTAATGAAAAAAGTACTTGATTTTCTGTTTATAATGTGCTAATATATGTATAGAGTTTGAAGAGCGGAGTTTTCTCCGCTCTTCAATGTTTTATTGAATGGGAAAAATATATTCCGCGGGAGGTAAATATGTCAAAAATAAGTGATATCGTGTACGAGCTTGCAAAGCCCGTCGCGAAGGAAATGAACTTCTCCATTTACGATACCGAATACGTAAAAGAGGGAAGTGAAAACTATCTCAGAATATATATAGATAAAGAGGGCGGCATAACCTCAAACGACTGCGCCGATTTCTCGCGCGCAATGGACCCGATACTTGATGAGGCCGATCCCATAGACAATCATTATATATTCGAGGTCTGCTCTCCCGGCGTGGAACGCAGGCTGAGACTGCCGGAGCATTTTGAAAATGCGCTGGGCACAAAGGTGCGTGTTAAATGCTTCAAAGCCGTTGAAGGCAAAAAAGAGCATATAGGCATTCTCCTTTCTTACGGAGATGCGGTCACTCTTTCGGAGGACGGTGCCGAAGTATCAATAGATAAAGTAAATATAAGTATATGCAAAACGGTATTTGATTTTTAACGGAGGGATAGGAAAAAATGAACAACAGCGAATTTTACGAGGCACTTGAGCTTCTGGAAAAGGAAAAAGGCATCAGAAAAGATTATATGCTTGAAAAGATAAAGGCAGCCATAATCGCCGCAGTCAAGAAGGAAAGAAATCTTGATATGCAGCCCGAAAACATTGATGCCGAATTTGATGAAGAAAAGAGAAAGGTTCGTTTCTTCGTTCGCAAAGAGGTAGTTGAAGAGTTTGAAAACATACAGACTCAGATTTATCTCGAAGAAGCAAAGAAGATAAGCAAAAAATATAAGGTAGGCGATATCGCCGAGGTCGATCTTGATACCAAGCAGTTCGGCAGGATCGCCGCCAAGGTAGGCAAAAACGTAATAGTTCAGGGTATAAATGAAGCCGTTTACGGCTCTCTTGCGCAGGAATTCACCGAAAAGCAGGGCGAAATAGTTACCGGCGTTGTAGAGCGTATCGATCTGAGAAACCGCGCCGCAGTTCTGTCGGTAGGCAGATATGAAATGATGCTCCCCGTAAGAGAAATGATACCCCGTGAGGTCATAAGAGAAGGCAACAGCCTTAAGGTTTATGTTGCCGACGTTGCCAAGAAGGAAAACGCCAAGGGCAAGGTTTATGATGAGGTAGTTCTTTCCCGCAAGCATCCCGGTCTTGTAAGAAGACTGTTCGAGCTTGAGGTTCCCGAAATCGCCGACGGAACGGTTGAGGTTATGTCGGTTGCAAGGGAAGCCGGTTCGAGAACAAAGATAGCCGTTATGTCAAACGATGCCGACGTTGATCCCGTAGGCGCATGCATAGGCCCCAAGAGAAGCAGAATTTCCAATATAATTGATGAAATAAAGGGCGAAAAGATAGATATAATCAAATATAATTCCGATCCCGCGCTGTTCGTTTCCGCATCTCTTTCTCCTGCCGTAGTTTTAAGCGCAGAGGCAGATGAAAAGAAAAAGACCTGCTCGGTAATAGTAAGTGACGATCAGCTTTCTCTTGCAATAGGCAAAGAGGGACAGAACGCCCGTCTTGCCGCAAAGCTTACCGGATACAAGGTAGATATCAAGCCATTATCCGGCATTATGGAAAAATAAGATTTGGAGTGAATTTGTTTGAAGACACGTAAGATTCCGATGCGTATGTGCACCGGCTGCGGAGAATCTAAATCAAAGATGGAGCTTGTAAGGGTGGTAAGAAGCCCCGAGGGCGATATCAGCATAGATGCTTCCGGCAAGAAACCGGGCAGAGGCGCATATATCTGCCCCAATGCCGACTGTTTGAAGAAAGCGCGCAAATCGAAGCGTATTGAGCGCTCACTTGAAACGGCGATAAGCGATTTTATCTATGAGGAACTTGAAAAGGAGCTTAATAAAATTGACTGACAGCTTTTTACTTACGCTGGGTCTGTGCAGGCGCGCCGGATTTTTAATGCGCGGCAGAACAGAGGTGGCGGACGGAATGAAAAAAAACGAGATCGGGGATTTTTTCGTATCCTCGGATATCTCGGATAATTCCCTTAAAGAGGCAAAAAGGCTGGGGGCTTTTATAACGGTACCCTATACAATGGCGCAGCTCGGCGCTGCCGCCGGAGTAAAGCCGATGGCAATATTCGGCATAAAGGATCGCGGTATGCGTGATCTTCTGAAAAGCAAACTTAAATCAGAATGAGGAGGCGTAGTATATGAGCACGATTTTAAAATATAAGATACATGAATTCAGCAAGGATATAAACGAACAGTCCAATTCGGTGCTTGACATTATGGAGAAGTATGAGGGGGAGCGCCCTAAAAACCACATGCAGGCGCTTACCGATGACGAATTGGATATGCTTTTGATTTACTATATCAACACAAAGGCATCTCAGGGCATCGAAAAGTATATGGAGATGCTTAATGCTCCCAGAAAAGAGGAAGCACCTAAGCCGGCAAAGGCACAGCCCGAAAAGAACGTGAAGCCCGCGAATAAGCCTGCCAATACCCAGCAAAATAAGGCACAGAAGCCTGCCGAAAAGGCAAAGACAGATGCACCAAAGTCAAACGCAAAGCCCGAAAACAAAAAGCCCGTACAGGAAAAGAAGCCGGAAAATAAGGACGCCAAACAGCCCAATACCCATAAGCCCGGAACTTCCACCATGAATCCCTTTACCTCCAACAAAAAGAGAGGCGAAAACAGACATGAACACGTTGTTGCCGAAAGACGCATCGTTGATACCAAGGGCGTAAACGTTGACCTTTCCAAGTACGATCAGAAGCTTGAAGAGCTCGCTCCCGACAGAGCAAAGGATCTCGGCCGTCAGTTCCAGAAGATTAAGAAGCAGGGCGGCAAATTCCAGAAGGGCAAGAAGGAGACCGAGGCAGAGAAGATCAAGCGATTGGAAGCAGAAAGAGCAAAGCGTCCGCAGATGACCGTTGTTCTTCCCGAATCCATCGCAGTATGCGATCTTGCCGCAAAGCTCCATGCCACCAATGCGGAAGTTGTTAAAAAGCTTATGACATTAGGCGTTATGGCAAGTGCAAACCAGGTTATCGAATTCGATGCCGCTGCGCTCGTTGCCGAAGAATTCGGCGCAAAGGTAACGCAGGAGGTTGTAGTTACCATTGAAGAAAAGCTTATCGACGAGAGCGAAGACAAGGATGAAAACTTAAAGAGAAGAAATCCCGTTGTCGTAGTTATGGGCCACGTTGACCACGGCAAGACCTCCATACTCGACGCTATCCGCCACAGCGATGTTGCCTCCGGAGAAGCAGGCGGCATAACTCAGGCAATCGGTGCTTATAAAGTAAGAATAAACGATCAGGATATAACCTTCCTCGATACACCCGGTCATGAAGCATTCACCGCAATGCGTATGAGAGGCGCGCAGGTTACCGATATAGCCATCCTCGTTGTTGCCGCAGACGACGGCATCATGCCGCAGACGATTGAGGCAATAAACCATGCCAAGGCTGCAGGCGTTGATATCATCGTAGCCATCAATAAGATGGATAAGCAGGGGGCAAATCCCGATAAGATCAAGCAGCAGCTCACCGAGTATGAGCTTGTTCCCGAAGAATGGGGCGGCGAAGTTATCTGCGTACCCGTTTCCGCGCTTAAAAAGCAGGGCATTGATACCCTTCTGGAATCGGTACTGCTCGTTGCCGAAATGAAAGACCTTAAAGCCAACCCCGACCGTGCCGCAAAGGGTACTGTTATCGAGGCAAGACTCGATAAGGGCAGAGGCCCCGTTGCCACCGTACTGGTACAGAACGGTACGCTCAATCTCGGCGATACCATTATTGCCGGTACCGCAGTGGGCAGAATAAGAGTTATGACCGATGATAAGGGCAGAGCCGTAAAGAGCGCAGGTCCTTCCGACCCCGTAGAGATTGTAGGCCTTTCCGAAGTTCCCGATGCAGGCGATATATTCCATGCAGTTGAGGATGAGAGAATGGCGAGAGAGCTTGTTGAACAGAGAAAGTTCTCCGAAAAGGAAGAACAGTTCAAGGCAAACAGCGCCGTATCTCTGGAAGACTTGTTCAGCAAGATTCAGGAGGGTGCCGTTAAGGACTTCAACATCATCGTTAAGGCTGACGTTAAGGGCAGCGCCGAGGCTGTTAAGCAGTCTCTGGAGAAGCTTTCCAACGCAGAGGTTAAGGTAAACGTAATCCACATGGGTGTCGGCGGCATCAACGAATCGGATATCATGCTTGCAACCGCATCAAACGCCATCGTTGTCGGCTTCAACGTTCGCCCCGATGCATCCGCAAGAGATTCCGCAGCGCGCAACGGTATACAGATAAAGACCTACCGCATAATTTATGACTGCATAGAAGAGGTTGAGGCGGCCCTTAAGGGTATGCTTGCTCCCAAATTTGAAGAGAAGGTTATCGGCCATGCCGAAATCCGTCAGGTTTACAAGATTTCCGGTGTCGGTGCGATTGCCGGCTCGTATGTTACCGACGGTAAGATACTCCGCAACTGCAGCATCCGTCTTCTCCGCGACAATATCGTTATCCTCGAAGGCAATCTCGCTTCCTTAAAGAGATTCAAGGATGACGTAAAGGAAGTAAAAGAAGGCTATGAATGCGGTATGTCCATCGAAAAGTATAACGATATCAAGGAAGGCGACGTAATAGAAGCCTTCATCATGGACGAAATCAAGGCCGATTAAAAGGAGAATGAATAATGGCAGGTCACAGACTTGACAGAATAAATGCCGACGCGCAGAAGGAGCTTGCGCAGATAGTACGCTCGCTCAAAGATCCGCGTATACCCTTAATGACAAGCATAATGTCGGTAAGGATTACGGAGGACCTTAAATTCGCCAAGGTATACGTGTCCGTTATGGGCGATGATACCACCCGTAAGGACTGCATAAAGGCGCTCACAAGCGCCTCGGGATATTGCCGCAGAGAGCTTGCCAAACGGCTCGATCTGCGCAATACGCCCCAGCTTATCTTTGAGCTTGACGATTCGATAGAATACGGCGCAAAAATAAACCGTATACTTAAAGACCTGAATTTGGAGGATAAGGGCGATGAATAAAAAAATAAGCAAAGCTGCGGCCGCAAAGCTGCTGCGAGAGCAAAATCGCATAATGATTATCGGCCATGCAAATCCGGACGGTGATGCGCTCGGAAGCTGTTTTGCGCTTTATCATGCCCTGTCGTCTTTGGGAAAACGTGTATGCGTTGTGAATTCCGATAAGATAACCCCTAAATACTGCTTCCTTTCAGGCGGTAAAAGTGTGCTGAAACCGCAATTCCAGCCCGATTTTATCGTAAGCGTAGATGTGGGCACGCCTAAGCTTTTCGGCACACCGTTAATGGAGTATGCGGATAAGGTCGATCTGAATATCGACCATCATCCGTCAAATCCGTTTTTCGGCAAGTATAACGTTGTCGATGCAAAAGCGGCAGCCACAGGCGAAATAATGCTTGATATAATAGAGGCAATGAAGGTGGATATCGACGGCGATATCGCAAGTGCGCTTTATACCGCCGTTTCCACCGATACCGCATGCTTTATGCACAACAGCACTACATCCACCACCTTGCGCAAGGCGGCAAAGCTTGTTGAATACGGTGCTGATATCAATTATCTCAATACTCACCTTTTCGTTAAGAAGTCGTGGGAGCAGTTTGAGCTTGAAAGTGCTGCCGTTAAAAGCGTACGCTTTTTCAGAAAAAAGACCATTGCCGTAATGGTAATATCCCTTGCGCTTATGGAAGAAACGGGTGCCGATGCGGATGATACCGACGGTATTGCAACTCTGCCGCGCAAAATCGAGGGTGTTGACGTTGGCATCACAATGCGCGAGGTAAGTCCCAACGTATACAAGATTTCCGCACGTTCCGACGGCAACGTAAACGTTTCCGAGGTGTGCCAGCGACTGGGCGGCGGCGGTCATGTACGTGCCGCCGGCTGCACGCTTGAAGGCGATGTTGATTCGGTAGTGAAGCGCGTTGTTGACGAGGTAATGGCTGAATACGAATCCATTGAGGAAGTAGTATGACCGGCCTTGTCGCTGTTGATAAACCCGAAGGGCTCACCTCCCGCCAGGTGTCGGCAAAGATAGGGCGTATACTTAATGAAAAAAGATCCGGACATACCGGCACGCTTGATCCTATGGCAAGCGGCGTTTTGCCGGTAATGCTGGGGCGCGCCTGTAAGCTTATTCCGTTTCTGCCCGATAAAAAGGCGTATAGGGCAAAAATGCGCTTCGGCATCAAAACCGATACCGGCGATATAACGGGAAGTGTTACTGATTCAAACGACATCCTGCCGGCAAAAGAGGATTTTGAAAAAATAATCCCCGGTTTTACGGGAATAATAACCCAGGTGCCGTCTATGTATTCGGCGCTGAAAAAAGACGGCGTGCCGTTATACAAGCTTGCAAGAAGCGGTAAGACCGTTGATGTTCCCGAAAGAAAAGTCCGTATAGATTCGATAAAGCTTTTGTCTTTTCAAAAGGATGAATGCGAAATAGAGGTATACTGCGGCGGCGGCACGTATATCCGCACTTTGTGCGAGGATATGGCGGCTGCCTGGGGCGCTCTTGCCGTGATGACGTCATTGCGCCGTATAATGGACTGCGGTATCGGCATAGATCAATGCACATCTCTGAACGATATCGAAAACGGCGGTATAACGCCGGTAAGTGAGGAAGCGCTATTTTCGCATCTCGATGAAATAAAGGTTCCGGATGACGGAAGAGTATACTATATGAACGGCGGAAGCATAAGCATTGACCGCATTGACGGCAAATGTGGTGACGGGATATACCGCGTATACTCACAAGACGGTAATTTTCTGGGACTCGGCAGAATTTCGGGGAAAAATTTAAAGGAAGTATGGCTTAAGCTGGAGTGATCATATGGCCTTGACAAACAATAAACTTGCTATTGCGCTCGGCAATTTCGACGGCGTACATAAAGGGCACGCAAGGCTTATGGAAGAAGCGCTTGCCTTTAAAAAGCAGGGCTTTGTTCCTGCCGCCCTTATGTTTGAGAGCGATCCCGAAAACTGCCTTGCAGGCAGTCCGGTATCATTGCAGATAACCTCCAACAAGGAAAAGGAGGATATTCTG
>JAZRWQ010000077.1:0-32612 GCA_045599805.1 Eubacteriales bacterium
AGCTCAGTCGGTTCCATGACGCCCCAAGAGTGCAAAGCGCGATTGGCTGGCGGAATTAATTCCGACCGAGACGCATACAAGATTTAGTAAAAGAAAAAATACACTTACAAAACAAAATATATATGCCTTAATAGCTCAGTCGGTGGCAAAGGAGCCGAGCGCGTCCGGTGGACGAAGAAGCGAGGCGAGTTTGGCGCAGCGGTCGAAAAAATCAAGGTGCTTCAGCACCGCAGATTTTATCGTCAACCGCAAGCCGGCGACTGCACTGCATTCCCTCCCAGTACGCATAAACGCAGTTTAGCCCTCGAGTCCTACTTGAGGAGATTTATATTTTCTCGCCAACCGCAAGCCGGCGACTGCACTGCATCCCCGTTTTATTCGCATAAACGCAGTTTTGCCTTCGAGTCCTTTCTATTATATCAATTTGTATTTCAGTATATTTAGTGATTGCAGTTCAAATGAAAAAATGGTATAATTACTTGCGAGGTGAAATCCATGGATGCAGAAATAACGCTTGAAAATTACGAACAGAAACGCAAAGAGCTTGTAGATGCAAACTCCAATCTTCTCGGCATAATTATGCGCGATAAAGAGCTCAAGCTTGACGAATATCTGGAGATTTTGAAAAAAGAATTCAACGACGAATGCGGCGGCGAGATACTTTATGATATTCCGGTGCTTACCGATAAGCGTATTACCAACAGCAGATTATATAAATTCTGCTCGCGTCTGCCGAAAGGCGCCGATCTGCACGTGCATGATATGTCGCTTTTGCCTGTTCATGAGCTTATTTCGCTTCTTATGGAATGCCCTCAGTTCTGTATCAACATCGACAGAAAATCCTATGACCTTGTCACTGCACCGGTTACTGATGCTGTGCCAGAAGGGTATATACGCTTTAACGAAGCGCTTGAAAGCGGATATTATACTGCGGACGAGCTTATATTTAATTGGACTTTTGTTGGCGCAAAGGCAAACGGAATAAATATCTGGATATTTTTCGAAGGGCTTTTCAATAAACATGCATCATTGTCGGGAAATCCTGAATTTGCGGCGAAATATTATGATTATACATTCCGTTACTATTGCAGGAAAAATATAATGCACGTTGAAATCCATCTTATGCTTACCGACAGTATTGACGATAGCGCGGAGTATCTTAAGGTTATCCGTAAAGCATATTATGACGTTAAGAAGGACTATCCGTATTTTACCGTGCGCGTAATAGGCGCCGGCGTTAAGGCGGATAATGAGGATATACAGCTTACAAAAAAATGTTTCCTTAACACCACTTATGTTCAGGAGACAATAAAGGATGAGAGCGATCCCGAAAATCCCACCAATTTTGTTATAGGGTTTGACCTTGTGAACGAGGAAGATACAAGCCTGCCGCTGCACGCATTTGTGCCGATGCTTCTTAAAGCCAAGAAGCAGTTTCCCGATATGCGCCTGTATATCCACGGAGGCGAAAGCTTAAGTGCGCGCAATGAAAACCTGATCGATGCCTATCTTCTTGGTGTATCACGCGTAGGCCACGGACTTAATCTTTATCGCTATCCCGATTTGCATTCGAGATATGTGCGCTCGGAGATTTGCCTTGAGGTTTGCCCGATCAGCAATCAGACGCTGGAATATACAAAAGATATACGAAATCATCCGGCTACCGAGTATTTGAAGTCCGGCATGCCCATAGCTCTCTGCTCGGACGACCCCACCTACATGGAAAACGAAACGCTGACCGATGACTTTTTCGCCGGCGTTGTGGGTTGGGATCTTACCGTGGGAGATATTAAGCAGCTCGGCATCAATTCGATAATGTACAGCGGACTTAGTTCGGAAGAAAAAATAGTTTCGCTTAAGGCTTACAATAAGCTTTGGAACGAGTTTGTCGATGAGATTTTAGATAAGGGAATATGTTGATTTTCCTGTATGTACATGTTATAATTTAACGTATGAAAAAATATTCCGGGAGGGATATTATGCGCAAGATAATAAGCTATATTCAAACACAGATAAAAGTATTACAGGAAAAGCTGATAGACGATGAATCCAATAAAAAGATTGTTGCGCTGTGCATGTTCGTCGTTGCATTTCTTATATGCGCGGTAATGACGATTATGAACGTAATCACGTCCAAGGGCTGGCTTACGCTCGCCACCGGTGCCTTTACCGTTTTATCCGCAATAAATATTATTCTTGCCTTCCGCGGTCAAAAGGCATTCAATTTCGCCCTTGTTTTGTTTACGGTTGAAGTAATTGTGATGTTTACATTCTTCCTTATTTCGGGCAACCCCGAGGGCTTCAGCTCAATGTGGATACCGATGATACCCACCTTCGGCATGCTGCTTTACGGCAGGTCGCGAGGCTCACTTGTAAGCGGAATCATGTGGGTGATAATGGCAGCGCTGTTGTGGACTCCGCTCGGGCAAATGCTGAGTATGTATGAATACAGCGCTTCATTCCAGATGCGTTTTCCCATACTGTTTATCGCTTATTTTTTGCTTGCGCTTTTGCTTGAAACCCTGCGTGCGCTGTCGCTTGGAGAAACGAAGCGATTGCAGGCGCTGTATAAAGAGCTGTCAATAAGAGATAGTCTTACGGGATTATTTAACCGACAGGGCTTTTACACCGCAATAAGAGATGCTCTGGCAGAGGTCAGGATACGTCAGGTCGGCGTAATCATATTCGATATAGACCATTTCAAGAATATCAACGATACATACGGTCATTCGGCAGGCGATATTGTGCTTAAAACCTTCGCGAATATGATAAAGACAGATCTTGACATGATAGTTTGCCGTTGGGGCGGTGAGGAATTTGCCGCAGTATACTTTGACAATAACGTTACGCATGATGATTTGGAGAACTTCCGTAAAAAAGTATCCGAATATGTTTTCGACTGCTTCGGCAGCGAGGTGCATATGACGGTAAGTTTAGGCGTATGTGAAGCTCCCGGCTACCGTATAGGCGAGATAGAGCAGCTTGCGGATATGGCTGACGTGGCATTATACGAAGCGAAAAATAACGGCAGAAACAAGGTTGTTTACTATAACGATTTGAATTTGGCATAAAAAAAGCAAAAAAAATGTTGACATTTGCAAAATCTTAGGTTAATATAGCATTGTAATCTAATAGGCAAAGCATCCGAAAGGGTGTGACGCAAAGCTAAAGGGCCAAATAATGGCAGCCAGTTGCAAGATGAGATTGATCTCGTTTTCAGCCGGCTGCTTTTTTATATGTGAAAGGAGGAAAGGGAAATGAAATATAATTACTATTTCGATATTGCGGCTATAATGCTTAACCTTATGCTGCTGCTTATTATCTATATTCGCCGTACATATCCCACAAAAACCTGCTTTTTGTATAAGCTGATGCTGTGGCTCAATCTCATTTCCTCATCCTGCGACCTTATGTCGGCGTTTATGATATCATCGCCGCAAAACTATTCGTTGTTTTTTAACTATACCGTAAATGCGGCATATCTGCTTTCGCACAATCTTACATCCGTAGTCTTCTTTTTATACGTTATACGGCTTATACGCAATAACGACGGCAAAAAGAGTGAGCGGATATTGTGGAAATCGGTTTCGGTATATATTACCGCAGCAATACTCACTTCACCCTTTACAAAGCTGATATTCTATTTCGATGAGAATATGCAGTATTGCCACGGCCCGTTGATGATAACGCTGTATATCACGTCCATAGGCATTCTGGCATATACTCTTGTACTCTTTATCAGGCACAAAAAGGCATTGTCCGACTATCAGATGGCAACCAATATCGCTTTCCTTATGCTGCTTGTGGGCGCGGTAATATTCCAGGCGTTTTACCCAAGCGTGCTTATTGAATCGTTCTGTGCCGCCATCGCGTTCCTTATGATGAACGTTGCACTGGATAACCCGGAAACATACTTTTACAGAAATACTTACTGCTTTAACCAAGCCGCGTTTTCAGAGCGCGTTAATGACAGAATAAGCCGCGGCATCGGTTTTCGTATTCTCGCATTCGCATATGATGATATAAAGCTTTTCCGCAAAAAATACGGCGAATCATCTTACGATGCAATGATATACGATACCATTGAGATTTGCCAAAAGCTGTTTAAGCAGAATAAATTCTGCCTGTTGAACAGCGACAGCATCGTTATAAATATTGATGACTGCCCCGATGTAAATGCCCTTATAGAAAATCTGAACTCACACCTTGTAAGAACGATAACGACGGCAAGCGGAGAGACGGCATCCCTTACAGTGCATTACTGCATATTGGATTATCCGAGTGTTTATGAAACCTCCGATGATATTATCGAGGCGATAAACAGTATGCTGTTTGACGAGTACCGCAATACCGGCGAACGCCTTATAACAAACTGCACCGATATGCTTGATTCGCGCCGAAGAGAAGCGCAGGTAGTACATCAGCTTCGCATGGCGATAGATAACGATGGCTTTGATGTTTTCTATCAGCCTATATTCGAGAGGGAGACCGGCAAATTCATTTCCGCCGAGGCTCTTGTCCGTTTAAAGCAGACAGACGGCGATTTTATCGGTCCCGATGAGTTTATTCCGGTAGCCGAAAATAACGGCATGGTTTCACATATAGGTGAAATGGTATTTGAAAAGGTTTGCCGCTTCTTATCGGAAACCGACCTTTCACAGCTCGATTTGCAGTATGTTGAAGTAAACCTTTCCAAGATACAGCTTATGAATTCCGCTGACGTTGATAAGCTTGTTGAGATAGCAGGCAGATATAACATATCCCCCGGAATGATAAACTTTGAGATAACCGAAACGGTCGATCTTGACTCAAACGAGAGAGACGAAGTGAACTGCAGTATAGCCCGTCTTCGTTCGCTCGGCTTTGAGTTTTCGCTTGACGATTACGGCAGCGGCTATTCCAATGTTTCGTATATCGCGGATATGCCCTTCAATATCGTTAAGATAGATAAGAACATACTGTGGAAGGCGATGAACAATCAAAACCACCGCATAATACTTCATAACTGCATATCTCTTGTAAAATGCTTTGGCATGAAATGCGTTGCCGAGGGCGTTGAAAATGATGAGATGGCTGATTTACTTACGATATGCGGATGTGATCTGTTCCAGGGCTATCTTTACTCCCGTCCCGTAACCGAAGATGCTTTTGTGAAATACCTTAAAGAGCATAAATCGGAGGCATAGTTATGTTCAGAGAAATGCGAAGAAAAAAACAGCTTTTGACCGATAGCGAATGTCATAAAATACTCCTTGCCGAAAAGCGGGGAGTATTGTCGCTTATGGGTGACGACGGCTATCCTTACGGCATCCCCATCGACTTCTGGTATGACGAAGCCGGCGGAAGTATTTACTTTCACGGTGCAAAGGAAGGTCATAAAATCGATGCGATAAAACGCTGCAATAAAGCCTCATTTTGCGTTTATGACGAGGGCTTTAAAAGAGAAGGTGAATGGTCGCTGAACATTAAAAGTGTTGTTGTTTTCGGCAGAATTCATGCTGTGCAGGATGCGGACAGAAAAGAGCTGATATGCCGGAGAATAAGCGAAAAATTCACCGACGATAAGGGGTATATCGACGCCGAGGTTGACAGCGCAAAAAACCGAGTAATGTGTCTTGAGCTTGTGCCGGAGCATATGAGCGGGAAAATAGTAAACGAATCATAATATCAGACATAAAAAACTGCTGAGGAATTTTTCCTCAGCAGTTTTTATTTTTGCTTACTTGTTCATTACTCGAACGATATGATCAATGTGTTTATTGAAGGTATCAGGCTTCAGCGTGCTGTAGATGTCATAGGATATTTTAAAATATCCGCCTCTCAGCTCGGTGCCCGATTCGGCATGTTCACCGTCAGAAACATAGTCGATATGGAAGGTGGCTTTGTCTATCATAAGGTTGGGGTAAGCGCCGGTGTTGATAAGCTCGCGCACATTGGAATTGCGGAGTGAACCGAGCTGAATAACGCCGTTTGTACGGTCTTCATTTTCAGAGATAATGAAGTATGCTTCTGCAATACTGTAATCCGTGCTTGTGAATACGTACGTAAGATCGTTGCGCTTTGTGCCTTCATAGTCAATGTATGTGCCGTCATTTCTTACGGTAGAAAAACGAAGTATATCGCTCAGCGTGTTGTTTACGATGCCTGCGAGGGTTGCGCTGTCGGCTTCAAAGGTTGCTTCATCGTAAATGCGGATGGCGGACGACATGCATGTGCCGATGCCTACGATAAGGAATACGAGTATAAGCAGGGTAACAAGCATTTCAACAAGTGTCATGCCCTTTTTAGTTTTCAGTCTTTTCATTTCGTACCTCCATTGGTTTTAAGGAAGTAGGAATGAAGGGCATTTGCCTTATTGCTTCCCGAGTATACGTCAACCGAAACGGAATCAATGGTGATATCGCTTTTGCCGTTTTCGCCTTTAAGAATAACCTTAACAGTGCCGTCCTTGTGTCCGCTGTCGGCTTTTTCAACCGCCGCAATTTCATCGCGGTAGTTCTCATCGGTTTCCTTTGCTGTCTTGTTAAGCTTGTTTGCGGTGGAAAGCATAGTGAAAAGGGCAATGGAGGTAAGTGTGAAAACAAGTACTGCTGCAAGCGATTCTACAAGAGTTTCGCCTTTATTTAATCGTGTCTTTTTCATTTAACTACCCCCTTTACGATTTCCGCTCTGGAACGCGACCACGTGGTTGATATCGAGGTCGTTACCGGCATGCTTATTTCGTAAGTAGTATCGCTGATAGTTTTTTTGGTTTGTGTGCCTTCAGTCTGATTCGAGAAGTTTCTCGGTCTGATAACAATGCTTACCTTGCTGTCATCGCCAAAATCGATTATAAGCGTGTTTTGTGATGTTTCGGAAAATCTTACCCTTGCTGTTATTCCGGTGCTTCCGGTGGAATCTGCCGGATCGCTTATGAAGAGGGTTGCACAAGGCTGTGTAACAATAAAATTATCGGTAGTAGATGCCGTGCTCCCGTCGGGATATCTGAACCCGATAAATGTGGGGTTCTTCGGCAGGCTGTTATTTTCCATATAGTTCATAACCGCCGTTTCGTATATAATACGCTGCATCTGATTCATCTTTCCGGTTGCGTTGTCGCCGCCTGCCGTGAATACTACGTTGTTAACGCCGCTGTATTCGGGAGGATATTCCGTCCTTTTATCATTTACAACCGTTACCTTGGTCGTTTTCGTGGCAATCTGTGAATAGTTCAACACGATATCGCCTTTGCCGTTAACGTCCTTTTCAAACAGCTTGTCGAGAATAAGCGTTGCCGCACTTCTCTGGCTTAAGTAATCCTGATTGTCCTCTTTAAGCTTTGCCGTTCTGCCGACGTTTGCGGTGGAGGACGCCAGAACGACGGCCCCCACAAATGCGCAAACAAGCATAAATACCAGTGCCAGTATCAGCGAGGTACCCGCTTTGCTTTTAAGTTTTTTAAGTACTTTCTGCATTTAGCCGTACCTCCTTATTTTACTTCCTCGGATAAGCAGAACATATTGGCTGCCCTGTAGGTGAACTGTGCTGAGGTCTTGGGTGCATCTAATCTTTCGAAAATGTAAACATTCTTTTCGCTTTCAGAAGCAGATACTTTGTTGGATGCAATGTTAAGATATGAATAATGGGTTACGCCTAAACCATTTTTGTATCGATCAAATAATCGGTACTGATTATTTGATACTAATGTGTAATTTGCCGTTGTATTGCTCGTTGAAAGACCGACAGAAGCGCTGCCTAATGTTGTACGAGGTGCTTCAAGATTGATGTACCGTGTTGAGTAACTGGGATTATTAAATCCGCTTGTAACTCCGAAGCTGCCCGTTCCGCTTTCTCCGCTGAATGTCCAGAAGTTTTTAAGATCGTTGTAGATGCTTTCGTCTTTATCGGAGAATTTGGATACGCCTAAGCTGTAAGAATAAGAAACTTTTCCTTGACGGTTGGTGCTTGAAGTTTCGGTTATATTTGCGATAGTGGATTTGTCGGAAGAAAGTATTGCATACTTCTTGCCGTTTACAAGTGAAGTTGCGGGAGTATAGTAAACGGTGTCTTCGTTAGCCATATCGTAATAATACTTGCCGTCATAACCGATGTACTGTCTGTATACCTTGTCGTCAATCGAATATTTGTAAGTGCAGTTATCAAGTGTTGCTCGGTAGCTGTGTATGCTGGTTCCCGAAGCCGCCTTTGCCATTGCCGTGCCGCCGGTTAAGGTATAAACATTGTTTTTCTTTTCAAGCGTTGTTGTACCGTCAACCTTTGCATTGTTTTCCCAATAATCAGATACGTCTTCGGTTTCATATGCGATAGTTCCGAGGAACTGGTAAGCCGCATCGCTGTTGCCTAAGCCTGCGCAGTTTGTAAAGTTGGAGCTTCTTACGCTGCCTATGAATTTACCTACGCTGCCAAGTGTTGCAGGAGAGAAGGCTGCATCCATATTAGAGCCTGCGAAGTCCTTGGATACCTCAACGTAAGAATGGATGTCGCTTACGGTTACGGGCTGCTCGGTCAGCTGATCGTCGCCGATAGCGCCGCCTACGGTGTAGCTGCGGCCCTGTGATGTTGCGTCATCTTCTTTTGTGAGGGTGAATTTGCCGCCAACTTCATAGCTCTGCTGGCCCTTGATTTCGCCGTTGTAAATGCCGCCTGCGATGCCGCCCATCAGAACGGTTTCGGCGCCGTCTCTGCGGATCGACTTGGGCTGCGTGTAGTTTACGTTAAGCTTGATGGCGTTCTGTTCTTCCGTGCCCTGAGCAAGGTTTATCTTGCCGGCGTTCTGGCCTACGAGGTTGCCGTATACCAAAGTAATATCGGAAGCGTCTCCGGCATTAAGCTCGGTGATGTGCTCTTCGTTGTTTTCCTTATCATTGTAAACCTTGCACAGGTCAATGATTGCATTTACTTCATTGTGGCCGGTGATACCGCCGAGGTAAACGGTTTGCTTCGAATCTGCGCTGCCAAGCGTGTAGTTGGGGTCAACTACCTCGCAGGCGGATACCTTCGCGTCGTGTATGATACCTGCGATGCCTGCGGCGTAGAAGGGTTTATCCGAACTGTTTGTGATTGTTATTGCCGGAGCAACAACCTTGCAGTTGGTTATAAGCTCGGGAACGCTTGTGTTGCCCGATTCAGCCTGAACATAAGAGGCGATGATGCCGTTGCTGCCGAACTCGGTACCATCCTTTGTGTATTCCGCATTGAGAACGGCGTTTTCAACGGTGATATTCTTAACAACGCCGCCGGCGATATTGCCGAAGAGTGCGGAGTTAAGCTTGGCATCCTTGCCGAAGATAATGCTGTTGTTGTTGCCGTTGTAGGTGTTGGTCTGGTTGTAAACAGCGGCACCTGTGATGTCGCCGGAAACCATAACGTTATGCGTCTGGTTAAAGGTCTTGGCTGCGTTTGCAAAGCTGTTGCAGTTAGCGTCAACCGCCTTTGCCAGCGCGTTAAGCTGATCCTCGGTACGGATTTCGTAATTTGCTACGCTTTCACCCACATTGGAGATAGCTCTTGCAAAGTGCGGAAGTATCTTCGCGCTCTTGTCGCTGCCGTTTCCTG
This sequence comes from Eubacteriales bacterium, assembly GCA_045599805.1. Lineage (GTDB taxonomy): Bacteria > Bacillota > Clostridia > Oscillospirales > UMGS1783 > JAZRWQ01. Next base: position 9,556 of record JAZRWQ010000077.1, read on the forward strand.
AATGCAGCTGGGTAACGTTGATGCTGAATACGTCGTTGTTTGCAGGTACTACCTTATATAATACGTAGTCCTTGTTGAAATCATCGGGAGTTTCAACGGGGATCTCAACACCTGCATCAGTTATTGCCTTGGCGCCGGTTACTACGGCTTTCTGTGTAAGCTGTTCGCCCAAAGCCGCATCGGAAAGAGCCAAAGGCATATTGCCATGGTAATATACCAGGTAACCGGAGGAGATTATATCCTTATCGTTGGTTACTTCGTCTATATTATCAATGGTAAGAGCGCCGCTGTAAATGTTCTTTTCGGTGTTGGATAAGTCCTTGGTCTTAATATGGAGCTGGGTGGTGAGTCCGCTCTTAACCTCTTCATAGTATGCGATACCGTAAGAGTAAATGGGCGGTACGCACCAGTCGCCGTAATGTGCGCCGAGGTTTACGGGAACGGGATATGTATAAGAGGTTACTATATCGGAGTTGAAGGGATATGAAGGCTCATTGTCCTTCTGCTCCCAGGAGGTACTGGTGTTTGTAACAAGATCGTTCATTGTGAAGTCGGAAAGGAGCATATTGTTGCCCATCTTGCCGCCTTCATTGTCGCTCTTGTAAACAAGTACCTTTGCCTTTCTCGTATCGCCGGTGAAGTTCTCCGCAAAGTAGCATGCGAAGTATCTGCCGTCGCCGCCCGATACCGTGTTTGCAAATCTGTTATGCAGAGCATAGCAGTTTGTTACGGTGCCGCCGTCGTTGGTGGCGATGAATGAGTAGCGGGACTCGTTTGTCTGTGATGTGGATGTTGTATTGGACATGCTTGAGTCAATGGTTCCGGTTGCGTAGCATACGAAGCCTGCCGCCGTTTCCATACCGGTTATATTGCCAAGCGCATAGCAGTCGGCAATGGAACCGTACTGTTCAACCGCAAAGCCTGCTGCTCTGTTCGGAGCGGTAACCGTAAAGTCATTCAATGTGCGGCTGTAGTATTCTTCCTTCATTGCCTCGGTATCGGAATTGTATTTTGCCGGTGATACGTAGCACTTCGAAGCACCTGCGCGCTTTGTTGCAGAGCCGATGACAACCGCGAAGCCCGCTGCATCGCCGCTTGAGGATTCAACGGATGCTTTGCCGCTTGCGCTTGAGCCGCTTACTGCCGCATACATATTGCCGGCAAAGCCGCCTGCGAGCTTGGAGCCCGATACGGTTGTTCTGTCAAATACAACGTTGGAGCCCTGAACGGGGTTGCCGCGGTCTTCCGCAATGAAGCCTGCGGCACATTCGGCGCTTATTCTCTTATTGCCGATGTTTGCGTTTATGCTGTTGATTATTGCCGAACCGTCGGCATAGCCGATGGCGCCTGCGGCGAACTTGGTTGCGGTTATATCGCCGCCTGCATTTACGGTTGCGTCAAAGATACGCGAGTTATCAAGTCTGCCTACGATACCGCCTGCGGCACCGTTTGCGCCGGAAGCGGTTATGCTGGCGGAAATGTTGAGGACGGCATCGTCGAAGTCTGCGGTGCTGTTCTTCATGTACCCTGCGAAGCCGCCTGCGTTTGCATTAGCTGTTACTGCCGTACCGTTAATGGTTACAACTGCCTTTGTTGCGTTAACATTGTCGATTTCGCCTGCGAAGCCGCCTGCGCTGCCGCCGTGAGAAATATTTCCGGTGGTAATGTTTACATTGTTAACGTCAATGTTCTTAAGCAGTCCTGCAAAGCCGCCGGTGCAGCTGTTTTCGTCGCCTGCCTTACCGGTGATGCTGCCGACGGTAACGTTCATGTTCTGTATCGTTCTGCTTGTATCGGAGCCTTCGTAGTAGCCTGCGAAACCGCCTGCATACTGCGCGTTCTCGGCGATAATATTCTGCGCGTTAACCGAGCAGTTGGTGACCTTGCTGGTTGCGCCGCTTATCTTACCGGCAAATGCGCCTGCAGCTGCGGTTGCATTTGTGGTGATATTGCCGTTTACGGTAACCGCAATATTTTCTGCGCTGCCTTCGATTCTGTTTGCGAATACGCCGGTGTAGCCGCCGTTTGCCTGGAAGCTGCCGCTGCCGGGTGTCAGCGTTATGTCAAGGCCCTTAACGGATGCGCCCTCGGCAATAACACCGAAGAATGCATCGGTCTTGTTCTGGAATCCGTTGAGGAATGCTCTGCCGCCATGCTCGCCGCTTGCGGTGTAGGTGCCGGCAAACGGAATTTCCTCGGAACCTATCTTATTGCATGCGGGAACGCCGTATTTCTTATCGGAATCGTCATTGGTGGCGTCTATATCTCTGGTTTGTACGTAGTTATAGTCGCTTGACCAGTATTTGTTTGCCTTGCCTATGTTGGTGAACTGTCTTGCGGTTCTTACCGTTACTTCATTCGGAATTCCTTCCGGACATACTGCATCGGCATAGTTGCCGTTTGCGCTTATGGCAGTATTTGCAAAGTTGGGGTTAAAGTAAGCTGTGTAAGTTTTCGCATTGGGCAGTATTGCACCAATAGAGGCCTGTGCAAAACTTGTATATACCTCGGCCTTTATGCTTGCCTTTGTATAGAAGCCGTTGGTAAATGCGCTGTCGTCGGTAACATTGTAGTCAAAGCCTGTAATGGGCATTACCTCGTATTCGTACAGACCGATTCTGACTGCATACTGATTTTCAAGTGAGAATCTGTCGCCGAATGATGAGGAACGTCTCTGGGTATTGTATGTCTTGCCGTTTATCGTAACCTTGGGGGCATTGACATAGTAGAAGCTGGCGTGAGTAATAACCGCATAGCCGTCTTCAACAACCGTTTTGGTATTGTCAAGCTCCGTTACGTATCCTTTCTGGTCGGTAGTTATAAGTTTGCCTTCCGCATAAATGCCCAGTTTGCCGTCGCTGTATTTTTCATAATATACAAGACCTATCTTGGAGGGAACGGTGGGCCAGTCGCCGTAGTAAGGCATACCCTTTACCATTGGGAATTCATAAGTACCCGACATGGTGTAAGGATGTGTCACGGTTGATTCGCCCCACTGGGAATCCGGATACGCCTTCTGATATTCGGGAGTTATTTTTCCTTTGTTACTGAGCCATGTCGTGTTCCATCTGGTATTGGATAGGTTTTGACAGTCAAGAGATATTCTTGCCTTTTCCTTTATCCAGTCTTCATCCTGCGTATTGGCAATAACATTGGCAAGGTCTTCATATCCCAGCGGCTCTGCGCATTCGTCTGCCGTGTTGTTGAGTGCGTTGGTGTAGAAGGTGTTGTCAAGATAATAGCAGTCCTTGTAGAGGTAGCCCTTTTTGCCGTTTGTGTACAGCATCTTATAGTAGCTTACGCCCTTGGGTATCTCGCTCTGCTCGCCTGCGTAAATGGTGGTCGTTTCGCCGCAGAAACGGGTGTATATGCTCTTGCGCCAACCGCCGGAGTTGGAGTCGCCGTCGTTAACGGTGCCTAAGGAATAGCAGTTGGTAAATAAGCTGTTCTGTCTTACCGCAGTGGTGGACTCGCTTTCGTAGCCGTAGGAATGAGTTTCATTATATGCAAGCACGCCTACGAAGCCGCCAACCGACTCGTAGTTCGAATCGCTCGGGTAGGAGTTGGTATTGCTTATTACGTTGCCGGAAGCAAAGCAGTTGTAGTACTGCGTGCCGTGGCTGGTGCCAACGAAGCCGCCGGAGCCGTAGCTGCGCTTACCGTCGAGGTAGTAGCTGCTGCTTTCATTGCCGTTTCTGTATACGTAGCCGTAATGGCTCTGTACGGTGCCGGATGCGTAGCAGTCTCTGAAGTTGGTAAGCTGGCTGTTTCCGACAAAGCCGCCGATACCGTTGGTGTAGCCGTAACGTATCGGGGTGGAGGAACTGGTAACTCTCATGTTGCCGCTTACGTTTACTGCGGCAAAGCAGTTTGTGAATGCCAGATATTTTTCGTCGTTGGATGCGATAACGCTTCCCGAAACGGTGCGGTGGGATTTAGCGTAGCCGATAAGACCGCCTACTGCGCCTTCGCCGCTTACGCCGTACCAGTTCATGTCGCCATTCTTGCTGTAGTCATTCTGATAAAGCTTGGAAGCGCTGTATGTAGGGGCGGAAGTATCAATGAAAGATCCGCTGTTGTCGATTAAGGTATTGAAGCCGGCAGCGCCTACAAGTGCGCCGGTGCAGGGGTTGTTGTTGCCTTCGAAATAATAGCCCTTGATGATCGGGTTTACAACGTAAATACCGTTTATACTGGTGTTTACGTAGCCGAAAAGACCGGTGAATCTGTCAACGTTTGCGGCATCGTTGCCTGCGTAGTAGTCCTTGCCGAGGTCATACTTGGTGGCATCTATCTGCAGATCATAAACTCTTGCAGTGGCTTCGCCGTCCTCACCGCCGGTAACTACCGCATGCGGAATGGCCTTGTTGGTGGAATAGTCGATATCGGTTTCATCGGTAAGAAGGGGAACATCGGTACCGGATTCGGGTGCGCGTCCGATAACGGTTCTGAAGAAGTTATCGATGGTCCTAAAGAAATCAACTATTGCTTTGAGTATTCTCTGGATGAAGTTGTAGTGCTGCTCGGGAGAATCCTCATCAGCGGGATACATGAATACAGCCGAGCCTAAAAGGTTCTCGTTATTGATGGGAACGAAGTAGGGCAGAGCTCTTGCGGGAGCTTCCGAATAATCGGTGTTCGTGCCGTACTTATCGCTGTAATATGTCTGGGTGGTGCTCCAGTAAATATCGTTAGTTATGTTTACTTCACTTACTAATTTGGCAATTTGGGGTGCGAGTGCATTGAGATTCTGAAGATGACGTCCGTTCCTTACGGAAAGGGTATAGCCCTCTGTGCCGGAGTCAAGCTTGGAGAATAAGGGGTTGATTGTGATGCCGTTAATATCATTTATAATGATGTCGGGCATGCCTGCGCGCGCCTCGAAATTAACCTCGGCGGCCACCTGAATGTTTTCGCCGGGCTGTATTTTTCCGGTAAGTGCATCGCTCGATATACGGGATATGTTCTTCTCGCCGGTAACGTTGGAGGCAAAGCTCATGCCTCCGTTAAGGCTGTCGAGAACATAAGTGCAGGATACCGTCTTTGTGAGCGGATCGTACTTTATGTTTTTGGAGGAATTGAAGTCCTTGATATTCAGAGTAGCCGTCGAGCCGCTTACCTGACCGGATACGATAAGGTTGATGTTAAGGCCTTCAACGAAAGCATCGTAAGATGACTGGTAAGAGCTGGGTACGGGCATGATAACCTCAACGATACCCTCTTCACCGTCATGGTAAATTATCTGAGCTTCATTTACCTCGTCGGGAGCGATCTCGGCTTCATAGCTCAGTCCGCTGCCCTGGTAATAGCCCAGTCCGATGCTCTTTCTTGCGTCCTCACCGCGGGTAACGTTTTCGTAAGAAAGTGCTCCTCCCTTATCTTTATAGAAAACGGAGAAGACGTTGCCCGATTTGGGGTTGTACTCTATAAGTATGTTGCCGTCTCTTACAACGCTGTCTATCTTGCCGACGGGCAGAATGGTGTTGAAAGAGTTTTCTCCGGTTACGGTGTAAACGTAGTCTTCACTGTAATCCTCTTCGGGGAAGTTTGCATTCTCCGAGGCAACCGAAGAAATCGGTCTGGCATCCTCCGTGCCGTCAATGGAGAGATTTTTAAGCTCGCCATTGCTCTTCATGTCCACGAGGTTTGCCTGAGCTGCCATAAAAATGGTCTTGGCGTAATCATTGTTGCGCTTGAACACGAGATTTCTGTGCAGCGTAACGAATGTCGGGATTGCGATGGCGAGAATGATTGCGATAATACCTATTACCGCAAGCATTTCGGCAAGCGTAAAGCCCTTTTTGTTTTTCCTTTTGAATAATTTCTGCATGATTCTACCTTCCTTGTGCGAAAAATTGCCAAATCAATAAGGTATATATATTATATATAACTTATTGCATAATTTTACAAAGTAAATGATACCATATTCTTACTGTAATTTCAAGTATATGCATGAATTTTTCCTTACAAAATTTTGAAAAAAGACTTGCATTTTTCGGATAAACAATGTACAATAAGATAACATTATAATACGCTAATTGTGTCCGATTTTGTTTCGGCACGTTATTTTTCGGAATCAGGTAGATTTTATGATTTATAAGCGCTTGGGCGACCTTATGGTCTCCGAAGGAATGATTACAACCGAACAGCTTGATGAGGCGCTTGCCGCGCAGAAACAAAGCGGCGGCAAAAAGCTTGGCGAAATCCTTCTTGAAAAGGGATTTATCCAGTACCGTCAGCTTCATCAGGTAATTGAAAAGCAGCTTGGCGTCCAGTTCATCGATTTGACTCACGCGGAACTTTCCAAGGACCTTGCCGGTATTCTGCCTTTCTCTTTGGCAAAGAAGCATTCCGTCGCTCCCGTAAAAACCGATGCAACAACGATTTACATCGCGATGGAGGATACTCTCAATTTCGTTGCTATCGACGAAGTACATATGGCAACGAAGTTAAAGGTAGTTCCCATGCTTGCAAGCGCAGAGGGAATAAGCCGTGCCATCGCAAATATATACGGCTCAATTTCCGCCGAAAAGGCGCTTGAGGATCTGAAAGAAGACGAAGCTTCAAGTGATTTGCAGAATATAGCGGAGCAGAACGTTATCGGTGCCGACAATGAAAATGCCGCACCTACCATTCGTCTTGTAAACAGCTTCCTTGAATACGCGGTAAACCAGAACTGCTCGGATATCCATCTCGAGCCGAGGGAAACCATGATGGCTGTCCGCATGAGAATCGACGGTGCGCTCCGTCAGGTGTTTACCGTTCCGAAGGGTACGCAAAACGCTGTTATTGCCCGTATCAAGGTAATGGGCAATATGAATATAGCAGAGCACAGAATTCCTCTTGACGGCAGAAGCAACGTTCATCTCGGCGACAAGGACGTCGATCTTCGAATCTCCACTCTGCCTACCGTTTTCGGTGAAAAGGTGGTTATCCGTCTTCTGTATAAAACCAACGGTCTGTTGTCTGCACAGGGCATCGGTCTGCAGGGCAAGAATCTGCAGAAATACAATGCTTTACTGCAAAACAGCAACGGCGTTATCCTTATCGTAGGACCTACCGGCTCCGGTAAAAGCTCCACGATGTATACCATGATTCGCAACCTGAACAAGGAAGAGGTAAACTTAGTTACCCTCGAAGATCCTGTCGAATATAATTTCGACGGCGTAAATCAGGTACAGATAAACGAAAAAACGGGTATGACCTTTGCATACGGCCTGCGCTCCATTCTGCGTCAGGACCCCGACATTATCGCGGTAGGCGAGATCCGTGACGGTGAAACCGCCGACATCGCAATGCGTGCCGCCATAACCGGCCATCTCGTTTTGTCCACCCTGCATACAAACGATGCGCCGAGCTCTATCGACCGTCTTGTCGATATGGGCGTAGAAAATTATCTTATTTCCAGCTCTCTCCGCGGCATAATAAGTCAGCGTCTCGTACGCCGTATCTGCCCAAACTGCCGTACCGAATATGAGGCATCGCAGCAGGAGCAGGAAATGATCCATCTTCCCTATATTCCCGGCAGAAAGTTCTATAAAGGTAAAGGCTGCCCGATGTGCTTCAATACCGGTTACAAAGGAAGAACGGCAGTATTCGAGATTCTTATAATAAATTCGAAAATCCGTCAGGCTTTGGCAGACAACGTAATTCACAGCAAGCTTATGGAGGTTATAAGCGAAAGCGATTTCGAGCCTCTTGTGAGTGACTGCACACGTCTTGTTTTAAACGGTACAACTACCGTAAGCGAGGCATTCAAAACCGTAAATTCTACCGACGAATAATCGGTAAAGTTCAAATATCGCAAAATATTCTTCCCGAAAGGAAATAGACATGGTTACATATCGTTATCGCGGAACGACCGCAAGCGGCGCTGAAGTAACCGGCGTCGTAGAAGCCTTTGACAAGCAGGATGCTGTAAAAAAGGCACGCTCAAACTGTCGCGTTCTTCTGGAAGTTGAACCCGTAAAGGGCGGCAAGTTTGATAATATCATGAATCTCGATATCGGCGATTTACTCGGCGGCGGCAAAATAAAAGCCAAGGAGCTTGCGCTTCTGTGCAGTCAGATGGCTATTGAGCTTAAAGCCGGCCTCGCTCTGTATCAGAGCCTTAAGCTTATCGCCGAAAACGAAAAGGATAAAAAAATAAAGAAGCTGTTTACTCAGGTAGCCGAAGACGTTAAGGCAGGTAACAGCCTTGCCGACAGCTTTGCTGCCCGCGGCCCCAAGCTTCCCAGAACCTTTATTGAAACCATCCGTGCAGGCGAAGAAAGCGGTAAGCTGAGCGAAAGCTTTGAAAGACTTTCGACCTATTACGAAAACTCCGCCGCTGTTGCAAGCAAGGTAGGCAGCGCGCTTATCTATCCCGCACTGCTTATCGTTGTTGCGATAGTTGTTATCGTTATCATCATGATAAAGGCAGTGCCCGTATTTGAACAGAGCTTCGGCTCGGCAGATTCTCTGCCCGGTCCCACAAAAGCTCTTATCGCAATGAGCCACTTCCTTACCGATAACTTCTGGATCCTCCTTATCGTCATTGCGGTAATCGTTGCCGCCGTGCTCCTCTTAAAAAAGAGCGATAAGGGCTCACATTTCTTCGCAAAGCTCGCGCTTAATTTCCCCGGCCTCGGTCAGGTAAACAGAATGAATGCCGCAAGCCAGTTTGCAAGCAGTCTTTCAACCATGCTCGCCGCAGGTCTTCCTTTAGTCCGCGCTTTGCAGATAACCTCCGAGGTTGTTACAAACCTCATTATCGGCGAGGATGTAAAGGCAACCTCCAACGGTGTTATCGAAGGCCGCAAGATGGGTGAGGGGCTCCGCAAGAGCAAGTATATGCCCTCCCTGCTTATCGAAATGAGCGCAGTGGGCGAAGAAACCGGCAAGCTTGAAGAAACCATGGAAGTAGTAAACGATTACTATACCAAGGAGGTTTCCAATGCCGCTGCCCGTGCTCTGGCGCTGCTCGAGCCTATAATCGTTATTGCCATGGCTGCCATGGTTGTATTCATTCTTCTGTCCGTTTACCTGCCTCTGTTCGGCATGTACGGCAATATGTAATCAACTTAATTTCGTGTATTCTCCGCTGTTCAACCCACGGCGGAATATATAAGGTCCCCAAAAGGGATCGAAAATAAATTTATTTTCAAGAGAGGAAAAAAATATGAAAAAGCTTAACAAAAAGGGTTTTACCCTTGTTGAAATGCTGGTAGTTATCGCTATCATCGCAGTTCTCGTTGCAATCATCATTCCCACCGTTATGTCCGCTACCACCAAGGCAGCAGCTGCCACCAACGCTGCTAACCTTCGTTCCGCTAAAGCTGAACTGACCACCGCTATGCTTGCTGACAAAGATGGCTATGCTGCTCTGGTTACAAAACTTAAGAGCGAAGTAAAAGCAAAAGCCTGCAAGTCCGGTGATCTTAACGTAGCAGCCAATGCTCCTATTGTAATTTCTCCTGAGACTTTAGATTCTACTCAGGAAATTACCGTTACTTTCGGTGAAGGCGCAACTATCGAAGCATTCGCAGCTATCGCTGAAGGTTCTTCTGCTGAGTCTCCTGCTGAGCAGCAGGGCGGCGGCGAAGGCAAATAATATTGCTTGAATTTTTCTCAAATATTACTTAAAAATTAGAAGCTAATGCGGTAAGGCGTGGGTTGCGCCTTACCGCGGCTCCCTGATTTAATGCAGGGAAATGCGCCCGTTTTTAATGGGCGCTGTTTCCGTGTGTTGAATTACGCCTCGATGCACTCCATTGCACAAAAGGAGAAAATTATGAAATACGCCAAGGACAAAAAAGGCTTTACCCTTGTTGAAATGCTTGTGGTAATAGCCATAATCGCCGTTCTTGTCGCCATAATAATCCCTACTGTTATGTCGGCAACCACCAAGGCAAAAGCGGCAACCGATGCCGCGAATTTAAGAAGTGTGCTCGGTCAGGCAAATAACGCAGCCCTGCTCGGTCACGGTATAGAATCAGCTAAAAATGCCGATATCGAAGTGCCGCCCTGTAAATCATATCCCGATGCAAAAATGCAGCTGCTGTTTGTTTATCCCGGATTTATAGATGTATACTATGTTGACGGCGATAATTATTATACTCTTGATTATTTCAGCGATCTGGCTGAAAACGGCAAAACCGAAATATCCACCGCCGCACCGTCTACCGCCGAGTTTGACAATGCCGAGTGGTACACCTTCGGAGAATAAAAATGACTCTGTTTAATGATCTTGCCGGACTTTCCGTTTTTTACCCCGTATTTTTCCTCGTAATTTCGTTTATTCTCGGCGCGGTAATGGGCAGTGCGCTTAATTGCCTTGCCTACCGTCTGGCGCACGGGAAAAAGTGGGAGAAGGGGAGAAGCGCCTGCGTTGAGTGCGGTCATACTCTCGGCGTGCTTGATCTTGTTCCCATTTTCAGCTACATATTTTTAGGCGGCAGGTGCCGCTGGTGTAAAAGCAAAATTTCGCCGCGCTATCTTGTGACCGAGCTTGTTTTGGCTTTTTCATTTGCGCTTATTACTTTATTTTCAGGTCTTTCGTATAATACTCTTTCGGCGCTTGTCCTTGCCGCCTGTCTGCTTGCCTTGTCGCTTGTGGATCTGGATGTGCAGATAATCCCCGACAGATTTATTATAATCCCCATTATCGCGCGTCTTATTGTCCTGTTTCTTGAGGGCGGCTTCATGGGCTTATTAAAGGGCTTTATTCCGGCGTTTATTTTCGGCGGTGCGCTTCTTGTGATAAGTCTTGTTATGGATAAGCTTTTAAAGAAAGAGGCTATGGGCGGCGGCGACATAAAGCTTATGTTCGCGTTGGGGCTCTACTTTGATATTCCGGAATGTCTTTTGCTTTTACTTATCGCCTGTATTGCGGGGCTTATCCTTGCGGCGATACTTAAGACGAAAAAGGGCGAGGGTTTCCCGTTCGGGCCCGCCTTAAGCATGGCGGCTTTGCCTGTGCTTCTTTTCGGTGAAAAGCTCGTAGCGATGTATCTTAATTTATTCAGCTGAGTAATACCCAGGAGGTTTGTGATATGAAAAAAATTATCGGTATCGAAATCGGTTCCGACACTGTCAAGCTTGCAGTCGTTGCCGGCGGCAAGGTTGAAAAAATGGTGTTCACACGTCTTCCGGAAAACATTTATCATGACGGTCATATAACCGCTCCAGATGCGTTTGCCGAAGCCGTTAAAACACTTATGAAAGACAATCAGATTCATTCCGGCGCATGCGCACTCGTGCTTCCGCAGAATCTGGTTATTTCCCACCACGTATCAGTTCCCGCAATGCCCGCAAGCGAGCTTGAGCTCAACCTGCCCTTCGAATTCAAGGATTTCGTAGGCAAGGATGCCGACAAGTACTATTATGACTATTCCGTTGCCGGCGTTACCGAAAGCTCCATGGACCTTTTTGCGGCAGCAGTATTGAAGAGCGATATTGATGAATACACTTCGCTGCTCAAGAAGGCAGGTCTTTCTCTTAAGATTGCAATACCCAAGGAAATGGCATGGCTCAATCTTATAAACGGCGCGAAGAATCTTCCTAAGGCTGTCTGCATTGTTGACCTCGGTCACGGCGCAACTAATGTTGATATCTTCTGCGGCGGCAGCTTTGTAATGGGCAGAAAGATTGAAAACGGCGGCAGACAGCTCGATGAGGTTATTGCCGGTCAGCTCCAGCTCGATACATATGCAGCACGCATCCGCAAAGAAGCAAATTATGAAAACATCCTTGCTTCCGATGCTGCTACCGAAAGCTACGGCGCACTTGCAGTAGAGGTTATGAGAGTAATCTCATTCTACAATTACAGCCATGCCGAGGACGGCAACAAGGTAGAGGATATCTACTTCTGCGGCGGCGGCTCCAATATCGAAGCTCTCCGTATCGCCATCGTTAAGGCAAGCTCCCTCACCGCGCATCGCATTCAGCGCCTGTTCGGTGATGAAGGCGAGCATGAGGATGATAAGTATCTCCGCTGTGCTCTTGCAGCCGGTGCTGCAATGCAGGATAAATAAGGAGGCGAATAATAATGGGAAACAATAATACAGACATTAAGAAAGTTAACGCTGCGGCCTCCAAGAAAACCATGAACTTCGTCAGAACCCAGCCGATTATAAACGCTAAAAAGTTTATTCCCGTGCTTGTTATCGTTCTCGTAGTTCTCGCGGTTTTAGCATATTTCGGTATCGTTACTCCGCTTATGAAGAAGAGCGCCGAAATGAATAAGCTTGCCGCAAAGCAGGATGAGCTCAGTACCCTTCAGGCAACTCTTATGCAGTACAGCGATCTTGAAGATCAGTACGGCAGATACAGCTATGGCTGGATGAATGAACAGGAAGTCAATACGGTTGACCGTATGGAAATCCTCGATATCATCTCCAAGAAAATAATGACTAAGGCAACCGTTGAAGACTATTCAATAAGCGGCAATGTTCTTACGCTTAACATTCGCGGTCTTGCTCTTGATCAGGTCAGCAAGCTTTGCACCGAGCTTGAAGAAAACGAGCTCGTTGAAAGCGCAAGCGTTTACAATGCAACCGCACCTTCCGCAGAGGAAGCTGAAGTTACCATGAGTATTATTCTGGCAAAGGAGGTAAGCGAAAATGACTAAGGGTAAGCTTTCCACCAGAGAAATAGTACTGCTTATAATACTTGCAGTAATCGTTATCGGCGCATGCTATTATTTCTTCTTTTTAACTCCGCACAATAATGAGATGACCTCCATCGCAAATCAGATCGCCGATGTTGATTCTCAGATTGAAACCGCACAGGTTCAGGTTGCTTCTCTTCAGGCAAAGCAGGCCGAAATCGATGAGATTCTTAAGAATCCCAATGCTACCGAAATCGCTCCCTATGACAATGCCAAGGAAGTTATGAAGCAGCTTAATTCCGTTCTCAACGGCAAATGCATCGAATATGATATCAGATTTTCCGATCCCGATATTGATGAAAGCGGTCTTGTTCGCCGCGGTGTACAGCTTTCTTTCAGAACTGCTACCTATGCTGAAGCAAAGGCTATTTTAAAGCAGCTCTCCGAAAGCCATTGGCGCTGCATAATCACCAATGTTGCCGTAGAATGCGGTGCTGTTGCCGAGATTGAAACTCAGTCCACCGTCAGCGCAAACCTCACCTTCTACGAAAGCACAAACATCGAAAAGTAAATAAAACATCAAAAGCCCGTCTGTGAGTACAGCAGACGGGCTTTTCGTTACCTTGACAAAATATTTAAGTTGTGTTATTTTTATTTCAGAGGTGATAAATATGAAAGATTACGAAATAGAAGAAATAAATAAGCTTCCGGAGAAATACCGTCCGTTATCCGCATGGAGCTTCTGGGGCTATGGACTTTTGTTCAGCATACCTATTGCGGGCTTTATACTGCTTATTGTGTTCTCCTTAAGCAATTCCAATATCTGCCGCCGCAACTTTGCACGCAGCTATTTCTGCACCCTGGTGCTGTGCGTTATAATTTTCCTTGTTCTGCTTGCAACCGGCGTTTTAGGCGCATTTCTGCAAAGATAATACCTGGCATAATTAAAGGACCTCAACGATTAGTTGAGGTCCTTTTTGTTTAAGCTTTAGTTTTTGGGATAAATCTTGTCCTTGCCGCCCATATACATTCTGAGCACTTCGGGGATCTTAACCGAGCCGTCATCGCACAGGTTGTTTTCAAGGAATGCAATAAGCATTCTCGGAGGCGCTACAACGGTGTTGTTAAGGGTATGAGCGAGATATTTGCCGTCCTTGCCGTTAACTCTTATCTTAAGTCTTCTTGCCTGCGCATCGCCAAGGTTCGAGCAGCTGCCAACTTCAAAATACTTCTTCTGACGGGGAGACCATGCTTCAACGTCAACCGATTTAACCTTAAGATCTGCCAAGTCGCCCGAGCAGCATTCAAGCGTTCTTACGGGAATATCCATGGAGCGGAAGAGATCAACGGTGTTCTGCCAAAGCTTGTCATACCACATCATGCTGTCTTCCGGCTTGCATACAACTATCATTTCCTGCTTTTCAAACTGATGAATACGGTAAACACCGCGCTCCTCTATGCCGTGAGCGCCTTTTTCTTTTCTGAAGCAGGGAGAATAGCTCGTTAAGGTAAGCGGAAGCTGTTCTTCCGGGGTAATGGAATCTATGAATTTGCCTATCATGGAATGTTCGCTGGTGCCTATGAGGTACAAATCCTCGCCCTCAATTTTATACATCATTGCGTCCATTTCAGCAAAGCTCATAACGCCGGTAACCACCTCGCTTCTGATCATGAAGGGGGGTATGCAGTAGGTAAATCCTCTGTCTATCATAAAGTCACGCGCATAGGAAATAATTGCGGAATGCAGGCGCGCAATATCGCCCATAAGATAATAAAAACCGTTGCCGGCAACCTTTCTTGCGCTGTCAAGGTCAATGCCGTTGAAGCGTTCCATGATTTCGGTGTGATAGGGGATTTCAAAGTCGGGAACAACCGGCTCGCCGTAACGCTGTACCTCAACGTTCTCGCTGTCATCCTTGCCGATAGGTACGGACTTATCGATGATGTTGGGTATGGTCATCATTATTTTCTTAACCTTTTCGTCAAGCTCGGTCTGCTTTGCCTCTGCCTGCGCTAATTCTTCCGACTGCGCGGTAACCTGCGCTTTTACCTTTGCTGCTTCGTCCTTCTGACCTTTAGCCATAAGGCCGCCTATCTCCTTGGAAAGCTTGTTGCGGGAAGCGCGCAGTGCGTCAGCCTTCTGCTGAACCTCTCTGCGTTCCTTATCAAGCGCAATTACTTCGTCAACAAGAGGTAATTTGCCATCCTGAAATTTATTTTTGATGTTCTGCTTTACAATGTCGGGATTTTCTCTTACGAATTTGATGTCTAACATTGCCGTCTCCTTTATGAGTAAATTATTTTTTATATAAAAAAAGGATTTTTCCGCCATAGCTGCGCTATGGGACGGAAAAATCCGCGTTGCCACCCATATTGACAGAATAATCTGTCCTCTCTTTGAAACGTTATAGGCGTTTCCCACCTGCGGCTCGGAAAGCGGAACACCGTGCTATCCTGCTGCCTTGCACCGTCCGGCAGTTCTCTTTAAGGATTAAACGCGGTTTATTTTTCGTCAGCACCGTCTTTTAGTATTATACAACAACCATATACCGTTTTGCAATACCTTTTTAAAAATTTAAGGCGGCAACTTGTGCCGCCTTGAATTTATTTTATTACTCTTACCTTGATAACTTCTTTTATTGCCTTAAGATCCTTAACCAGCTTTTCGGTATCGGTATCGGCTGCGTCAATCATCGTGTATGCGTATTCGCCCTTGCTCTTGTTTAAGAGGTTATCGATATTCACGCCGTCCTTGCCGAACAGATTTGAAAACTGGCTTAACATATTCGGCACGTTTTTGTGAATTATGCAGATGCGGGTATTGTCGTTCATCGGCATTTCAACGTTGGGCATGTTAACCGAATTAACGATGTTGCCGTATTTTATGTAGTCGGTAAGCTCCTGTGCCGCCATGATAGCGCAGTTGTCTTCGCTTTCGGGGGTGGATGCGCCGAGGTGCGGTATTGCGATGCAGTTTTCCATGTTTATCGTGTCGTCATCGGGGAAGTCGGTAACGTATTTCGCAACCTTGCCGCTTTCAAGTGCCTTTTTGAGTGCGGCGGTGTCAACCAGTCCGCCTCTTGCGAAGTTTAAAAGTCTTACGCCGTTTTTCATGGCGTTAAAACATTCCTCGTTTATTATGCCTTTTGTGGAATCCATAAGGGGCAGATGCAGGGAAATGTAGTCGCAGTTTGCAAACATATCGGTAAGAGAGGTGGCCTTGCGGATATGTCTGGAAAGTCTCCATGCCGCATCAACCGAAATGTACGGATCGTAGCCGTAAACTTCCATGCCGAGATGTCGCGCCGAGTCGGCAACCATTGCGCCGATAGCACCAAGTCCCACGATACCAAGTGTTTTTCCGTAAATCTCCGGTCCGGCAAATTGGCTTTTGCCCTTTTCGACCGCTTTGCTGACGTTTTCGCTGCCCTTTAAAGTTTTTGCCCATTCCATTCCGGCGAACATATCTCTTGAGGAGATAAGCATGCCTGCGATTACAAGCTCTTTAACGGCGTTTGCGTTTGCGCCGGGGGTGTTGAATACAACGATGCCGTTTTCCGAACAGCGTTCTACGGGGATATTGTTTACGCCGGCGCCTGCTCTTGCTATGGCAAGCAGTCCGTCTTCAAATTCAACATCGTGAAGCGCGGCGCTGCGAACCATTATGCCGTCGTAGTTTTCCATTTCCTCGCTAAACTGTGCGCCCTGTTTTTCGAGCGCATCAAGACCTACTTTGGAAATCTTATTATATAATTTTATTTTCATTACAGATTCTCTCTTTCAAATTCAGCCATAAAATCAATAAGCGCATTAACGCCGTTTATATCCATAGCATTATAGATGCTGGCGCGCATTCCGCCTACCGAGCGATGTCCTTTAAGATTTACAAGTCCGTTTGCGGCCGCTTCCTTAACAAACTTGGCATCAAGGTCGGCATCTCCCGTGATGAAGGGTATGTTCATTATCGAGCGGTCATCGCCCTGTACGGTAGCCTTGAACAGCTTTGACGAATCCAAAAATCCGTAGAGTGCTTCTGCCTTTTCATAGTTGCGTACAGCCATAGCCTTAACGCCGCCCATGGACTTTATCCATTCAAGCATGAGCTTGCATACGTAGATGGCGTATGTCGGGGGAGTATTGTACATTGAGCCGTTCTTAACGTGGATATCATATTGGAACATTGTCGGTGTGAAATCCTTGCAGTAACCAAGAAGGTCATCACGTATTATAACAACGGTAAGACCTGCCGGGCCCATGTTTTTCTGTGCACCGGCAAAGATAAGTCCGTATTTGCTTACGTCAAATTCCTCGGAAAGGATGCAGGATGAGAGATCGGCAACAATGGGTACACTGCCGGTATCGGGCAGGTTCTTAAAGCGTGTGCCGTAAATGGTGTTGTTCTGGCAGATGTAGAAATAGTCTGCATCCTTATCGAATTTCGAAGCGTCAAGAGCGGGAATATAGGAGAAGGTCTTATCTTCACTTGAGGCAACGATATTTACCTTACCGTATTTTTCCGCTTCTTTTGCGGCCTTTTTTGCCCAGGCACCGGTAATAACGGCATCGATCTTTCCTTTGCGCATCAGATTCAGCGGAATCATGGCAAATTGAGAGGAGGCGCCGCCCTGCAAAAACAATACTTTGTAGTTGTCGGGTATCTGCATGAGCGATCTTAACAGATTTTCAGCTTCCGTTATAATCTCAACGTAAGATGAAGATCGATGGCTCATCTCCATAACTGACATTCCTGATGCGCCATAGCAGGTCATTTCATCAGCGCACTTTTGTAATACTTCCAACGGCATTGCCGAAGGACCTGCAGAGAAGTTGTAAACTCTGTTCATCTTGTTACCTCCTGTTTGAATTTATAAAAAAGATTTTGTTGCAATTATAAAACCTTTTTTTTAATATGTCAAGTATTTCACGAAATAAATGTTGACTAATTTGGAATAATATTGTATCATTTGTGTGATAACAAAGAGGGGAAGAGGTGCAAAATTGAATAGAAAAAAGCTTAAAGATTTAGTTTCTCTCTTTCTGACATTTATGAAAATCGGCGCTTTCACTTTCGGAGGCGGCTATGCCATGATTTCAGTTATTCAGCGTGAAACGGTAGAAAAACACAAATGGATAACCGATGATGATATCCTCGATATAGTTGCCATTGCCGAGTCCACTCCGGGGCCTATCGCCATAAACGCCGCAACCTTCGTCGGATTTCAGGTCGCCGGCTTCTGGGGCTCTTTTTTCGCTACCCTCGGTATGGTGATTCCCTCATTCGTTGTTATATCAATAATAGCGCTCGTCCTTGCACAGTTCAGAGATTCCACCGTTGTGAAATATGCCTTTAACGGTATCCGTGCAGGCGTGCTTGCGCTTATAATAAAAGCTTTCGTATCCATGTTTAAGAAATGTCCAAAGGATGTTCCGGCATATATTCTCATGGCGCTTGCCTTTGCCTCGGTCGTCTTTTTCAATATAAGCTCGGTGCTTGTGCTTATTGCCTGCGCGCTTATTGGGCTTGCCTGCTTCCTTATAACCGAAAGGAGGCGTGAAAAATGATCTGCCTCGAATTGTTCTGGTCGTTTTTCAAAATAGGTCTGTTTACCTTCGGCGGCGGCTATGCCATGATACCGCTTATAGAACAGCAGGTGATGAATCACGGCTGGATGAACATGAGTGAGCTTATTGATTTCATCGCCGTGTCCGAGTCAACGCCGGGCCCCTTCGCGCTCAACATCTCCACCTTTATCGGCACTCAGTCGGCAGGGATTTTAGGCGCGCTCTGCGCTTCTTTCGGTGTTGTTTTGCCGTCCTTTATAATTATCCTTATCGTTGCGAAATTCTATACCGAATTCAAAAACTCAAAACCCATCCGCGGCATAATGTCGGGACTTCGTCCTGCGGCAATCGGTCTTATAGGCTCTGCCGTAATATCCGTTGGGCTAAACGTATTCTTCCCTGCGGGTTTAACGCTTGAATCGGTACTTACCTATCAGTTCCTGTACAGTCTTATTATACTTGCCGTCATGCTCGTTTTAGTATTCAAAAAGCTTCATCCTATCCTTATCGTTGCATTGTCGGCGGCGCTCGGTATAGCGGCAGGCTATATCGGCGAGCTGCTTTAAAAGTAAAAATCTCTCCATAATTTATGGAGGCATTTATTTTTTTGCAGAGATTTTATTGTCAAGCTTCGCTACAGCCACCGTTATATCGTCGGCGGCTTTTTCATTGTCCGTGCTTATTTCCAAAAGCCTGCGGCATAGATTCAAGGGCGTATCGCTTGAGAAATTCCTGCACACGCCAAGCATCTTTTCGGTCACCTCCACACCGTCGCTGAACATAACGAGCGTGTCTCCGGACTTAAGCCGGCAGCTTTTATGGTCGGCAGAGGCATCCTCAACTATGCCTGCCGGAAGCGTGCGGCTGAATACCTCGTAAGCTTTGTTCTGCCTTATTATTATGGTTGGCGCTGCTCCGAGCTTATAAAAATCGGTATGGCCGTTAAAAAGGTTTATGCTTGTCATATCAAGAGTGGAGAATGACTGTCCGTCTCCGCCGAGCAGCAGGGAGGAGTTCACAAGGCTGCACGCCTTGTCTTCGTTAAATCCGTTTTCCAAAAGGTTTTTCAAAATGTCAAGTGCAAGGGTGCTTAGCCGCTCGGCATTCTCTCCGCTGCCCATCCCGTCGGCAAGGGCAAGCACCTGCTTGTAGCCGGACGAACGGAACGAAACAAAGCTGTCACCGCAAACATTTTCGCCCGATTTGTTTTTATTCACCTGCGCAACCATTACCGAGTATTTCTCTTTCTGAATCAGCCTTATTTCATACCTGCTTCCGTTATATTCAAAATGCTCGGCTGTCATGTCGCGTCCCAATATATCGGAGATATCCTTAACTATGCGGCTTTCGTATAATTTGCTGTCGGCTTTTATCGAAATATCCAAGTGCAGTGCGTCGAGGCCGTCCCGGTATACGGATACGTTTTGCGGCACGCCGATTGAAGAAAGGTATTCTTTTACGCATAAATCGGTCTGCTTGTCGGCATTGGACACGGCGGATATCTCATCGCATATTTCTTTTATATATGCGCCTATTCCCTCATACTGTTCGGCAAGCAGAAGTCGGTTTGCGTTTATAGTGCGGCTGAAAATGGTGTTCTGACTGTAAAGCAGGGCGATCTGTGTAAGCTCGGTGTACAGCATGTCCTTTTTAAGACAGTAGTTTTTAAAGTAATCGGGAAGGAAATCGTCCTTGAAGCTTCCCGTTTTAATAAGTTTGTTTGCTGCCTTATTGAAAACATCCTTTGTTGCGGAATATTCCTCGCCCCAGCAAACGGGGGCTCTGCGGCAATCCCTGCATATATTTTCAACCGTATCATTCACCTTTGCGTATACGTCCATAGTGCCTCCATGTGTTTTGGTTTTCAAAGATTCGGCTATCTTTTCCATGGATTTTTTTGCTCTTTTCAGTCTGTTGCAGACAAGGTTTTTTATGCCCGGTATCTTTTCGTTCGAGGCTTTCAATCCAAGTCTTTCCTGAAGTGACGAAATATATTTTTCGGGTATAAGCATATACAGCCCTGCGGCGGCGCTAACCTGCGCCATAAGAATTAAAGAGGTGTTATCAAAGTCGAAGAATAAAAGCGAAAAGCAAAATACCGCATCGAAGTAAAGCAGCCTTATCGCTTTATTTTTAATTTTTGCACGTGAAAAGACAAGTGATGATATACACAGCGCCGTAACCGCGCTTACTTTGCCGGTATTGTTTAAAAGAGCGCAAACTCCGCAAAGCAGCGCGGCAACGCATCCCGTACCGGTGCGTGAGTCCTCCGAGAAAAACAGTGTAATTACTGCCGCGGCAAATACCCCTGCGTTTATTCCGTATACTTCGAATGACGAAATACTTATAATGCATACCGATATAAGTAAAATAAGCGGATATACTTCTCCGTCATACTGCTTTACGGCAAGTGTCTCTGCCGCCTCCTTGAAGCGAACGGCAAAATATATTCCCACGGCGCAGGCTATGATTCCGGATACGAGGTCGAATTTAAGCATCCCATACTGGAAATATTCAAGCGCAAAGCATAGTGCGAGAGAAACTGCGGCGTTTAGGGGTGCGATCAAGGCGTGTTTTCGCCTCGGAATGAAATACTCTAAAAGTATTCGGAAAGGACAGGTAAATACTATTGCGGCGGCGTAAAACGGTCGTCCCGATACAAGAGCTGCACTCAGCGCGCCGACGTAAAGCGCGACATATCTCAATATGTTTTTCTGTTTTCCCGCGCAAACCGATATGCCAAGCGGCGTTATGCCGTACGGCAGGGAAGCATAGGCGCAAAGAAAGGCACAAACCGAGTAAATAAGTGCATCTTTTGCCATGGGCTTCAGCGCCGAAACATTCACTTTTATTATTTTTTTATCGGTATCTTCCATTTTTTCACCTCTTGTGTTATATTATAGGCGAAGGTTTATGTATAATTTGTCAAACAAAGCAGAATGGAAAAATAAATTTTTATTTAGAAAATCGAAAATTATTGTTGACAATATCTGTATCGGCTGATATAATGTATGAGCACAAAGGAGCAGAACGTCCGATTCCCGTTCTCACCGAGCCGATTTTAATCAGCCGGTCAATAATCAAAAGCGAAAGCTTATGTATTTTTGCGGGGATTTTGTGTCTTCGCTTTTTTTGTTGCAAAAAAATAATTCGGAGGTGTTTCCCAATAAAAGCTAAAGAGCTGCTTATCAACGAAGAGATACATGATAAAGAGGTAAGAGTTATCGATGCGGACGGCAGTCAGCTCGGTATCCTTTCTCCCAAAGATGCTCTTGTTAAAGCCAATGCACAGGGGCTTGATCTTGTAAAGATCGCTCCGCAGGCCGTTCCTCCCGTATCCCGCATCATGGATTACGGCAAGTACTGCTTCGAACAGCAGAAGAAGGAAAAGGAACAGCGTAAAAATCAGAAAACGGTAGATGTCAAGGAAATACAGCTTTCCTGCAAAATCGAGGAGAACGATATCAAAACCAAAGCCAACCACGCCAAGCGTTTTCTTGGTGACGGCGATAAGGTAAAGGTTGTTGTTCGTTTCCGCGGCAGAGAAATGGCTCATACCGAAATGGGCAGTGTTCTTCTTGAAAAGTTTGCCGCAATGCTCAGTGAGGAAGGTGTCGTTGATAAACCCGCCAAGCTTGAAGGCAGAAACATGGTAATGTTTATGGTGCCCAAGCCTGCTTCTAAATAACGGAAACATTTTTCAAAGAAAACAAAAAAATTTAGTCAATAGAGAGGAGAAACCCAAATGCCTAAGCTTAAAACACACAGCGGTGCAAAGAAGAGATTTAATCTCACCAAGACCGGCAAGGTTAAGAGAGCACACGCCTACAAGTCTCACATCCTGAACAAGAAGTCCACTAAACGTAAGAGAGGTCTGCGTAAGGCAGCTTATGCTGACAAGACAAATTGCTACGCTATCAAGCGTCTCATTCCCTTTAAATAATCGGGAAAGTTAAATAAGAAAGTAACGGAGGATTATATAAATGGCTAGAGTAAAAGGCGCAATGGCAACTCGCAAGCGCAGAAAGAAAGTATTTAAAGCCGCTAAAGGCTTTTACGGAGCTAAGAGCAAACAGTTCAGAACCGCCAATATGGCAGTTATGAGAGCAAATGCAAACGCATATATCGGAAGAAAGCAGAAGAAGAGAGATTTCAGAAAACTGTGGATCACCCGTATCAGCGCAGCTGCAAAGATGTGCGGTATGAACTATTCTCAGCTTATGCACGGTCTTAAGCTTGCCGGTATCGACCTCAACAGAAAGATGCTGTCCGAAATAGCTATCGCCGATATGGCAGCTTTCAAGGAGCTTTCCGAAAAAGCTAAAGAAGCTATCGCAAAGGCATCCAAGTAATTGAACTTATGTAAAAATTCAGCACGACTTTTACTGTCGTGCTGTTTTTTTATTTTCAAAATCCGTCCGGGATGGAAAATTATACTTTATCAATATGGGAAAAACTGTAAAAATAGTTACAAAACGGTTACAAAGCGGTTACAAAACGGTTACAAAATCAATGTTTTTTGAAAAAATTTCAAAAAGTATCATGAAAATGTCCGTAAATATATTGACAGAGTAAAAAAACGCAGGTTAGAATAAAGTCAAAGGAGGGATTTTATGAAAAGATTTACGGCAGTCGTTTTAATATTTGTCCTTTGCTTATCCCTTGCTTCCTGCGGCAAAACGGTAACCGATCCGCCGGAGCCCACTCCGGTGCAGCCGTCTGTTCCGGAGAAAAAGAACACAGATGCCAATACATTTGAAACCGAAATAAAGGAGCGTGAGCCCTTCAAATTCGAATCCGGGAAAAGGCTTAATAAGGAATTTACCGACACCTTTACTCCCGGTGACTACGGTAAAATCTATCCCTTTGCCGGCGGAATGCTCTATGTATCATATAACGGCGAAAT
>JAZRWQ010000078.1:0-4769 GCA_045599805.1 Eubacteriales bacterium
ACTGAATAAAAACGGCTGCGAATACGCAAACGCCGAAAGAATAACAAAGGACTGCATATAGCAGCCCTTTATTATTATAATTCATTTATATCTTCGTATATTTTTTCGTTGATTTCTTTTGATAAGGCTATTCCGGTATTCTTAACCGATTCAATAACATCCTTATCGGAATAACCGCCATTAACGGTGATTTCATCGCCGGTATCGGTTACGGCGACTCTGTTTTTCACCGTAAAATATGCTGCTGCGGCTATTCCGGCAATAACAACAGCCGACAGAGCTATAAACAGCTTATTAACATCTGTCTTCTTTTCCCCGATAGTTTCAATGTTGTCTATTGCTCCGATATCGCCGATGTACAGCACCTCTTCTTCCATAGAAGGATATCCATCAACATAATTTACAACTATCTTATCACCGAATTTTTCGGAAAGCATTTTTAAAAAGTCTTCCGATACATCATTCTTCACGATATCAACATTGATACAGTTATTTATATCGTCAAGTCCGAAGGATGCCAGTCCGGACTTTCCGTCGAGAAACGGCACCAAATCGTCAATAACCTTGAGAAGCTCCGAATGAGAGTATTTTTGATAAACAAAGGTTACGTTTTCATCGTCCTCTATCTGTGCTAAAATTTCCTGTTTCCCCTTCTCACCCGCATCATTATTCAGTATTCCGACAGCCATATGTTGATCGGTCCCGTCTGTACTCCATACACCGCAGACGTATTCGGGGTATTCATCTTTCCATGACATATACAGTTCAAACATCGTTGCCGGGAATTTAGGCATTTCTTCTTCCGATAACCCCGGCGAAAAAGATTCGGAAG
Source organism: Eubacteriales bacterium (assembly GCA_045599805.1). Lineage (GTDB taxonomy): Bacteria > Bacillota > Clostridia > Oscillospirales > UMGS1783 > JAZRWQ01. Next base: position 833 of record JAZRWQ010000078.1, read on the forward strand.
CTGCAAACTCCTCGTCCGGAGCCGCAAAAACAGTCATGCTCAAAAGCAAAAGGCAAATAAGCAGTGATATTATTCTTTTCATTCCATACCTCCGTTAAGTTCTTTTTTTAACTTATTAAGTGCTTTTCGGTATCTGCGATAGACCGACGGCAATGACAGACCGGTTATATCGGATATTTCCTTAAATGGCAAATCGGCATTGATATGTAATGTCAGTATTTCGCGCTCCTCATTACACAGCTTTGACATTGCCGATTCTATTCCGATGCGTGTGATATCGGCATCTAACGTATCATCTGCCGCCGTTTCATCACGCAGCTGTTCGGCTTGCCTTTTACGAAGAAGATCTAAAGCGGCATTCCTTGCCATTTTGAATATCCATGCTTTGGGATTTTTTATTTCACGGGATGCACAAGTAAACATTTTTATGAAAACGTCATGGGTTACATCCTCTGCCGCTTCCCTGTTTTGTACTATTCTGTATACAGCTACAAAAATCGGCATTTTAAGCTCCTCGTAAACTGCGCCGAAGGCGTTTTTGTCCCCATCCGCCATAAGATAATAGTTTTCGGTCAGAAATTTATCGTTTATCGCAACACACCTCCTTTCACTTATATGACGTTTATAACGAAAGTTTTTTTCGCAAAAATACCCTGCAAAAATTTGCAGGGTATTTTCAGATAATCAGAATACGGTAATTGAATGAGTGCACTTATAATCGGCACCGCAGTTAAGACGCATGATGTCTTTCTTCAAAGGAAGATCGGCATTAAAATCAACGCTGTCCGAGATACCGTTCCAAGGCTCTATGGCAATAAATGGTGCATCCTTTGCCTGCCATATACCGAGGTTTTTAAAACCGGGAAAGCTTACCTTTAAGCCATGTCCGGAAACATCGCTCTTTAAGGTTACGCAGTCGGATTTAACATCCTTTAAAACTGCGGCGCTCTTATAGTAATCGGCATGATTCAACATGAGAGGCTGTCCCATATCAACAAAAGGCTCACCCGTACGGCTGACTAAGCCGTCTTCAAGGAAGTATCTTTCAAGTCTTTCATTGCGGTTGAAATAAATCTTATAATCCTCAAAACATTCGCCGTCAACAAGCGGGCAGCGATAAGCCTCATGCGAGCCTACCGAGAAGAACATCATCTTATTGCCGGTATTTCTTACGGTGTAGTTTACTTCCAGGGTGTCACCCATGATTCTGAATTCTATAAAGAATTTGAAATCAAATGGATATCTTTCAAGCAACTTTGGAGTGGACTGCAAAAGGAAAGTAACGCTGTTATCGGAATAGTTTACTCTTTCGAAAACATTGTCTCTCGCAAAGCCGTGCTGTCCCATTGCATAGGGAGTGCCGGCATAGGTGTAGCTGTCATATTTGCATCTGCCTACAAACGGGAAAAGTACAGGAGCATGCTTGCCCCAAAACGCCTTATCGGCCTGCCATATATACTCGATACCGTTATAAGTAAGACTCTGAAGCTCGGCGCCCTTATCGGCTATAACCGCCGTAAGCTTGCCATTTGAAATAGTAGTAAAGCCCATAATATTTCTCCTAAATCACATATTAACGCCTGGAATGAAAACGGGAAGTTCTTCAAGGAAAACGATGTCATCTCTCTTTGCGGCATCACCTTCGGCAAGAATTGCGGCTCTGCCGACAACAATGCCGCCGGCTTCCTTAACAAGTGTTTCAACAGCATGAACAGATTCGCCGGTGCTGATTACATCATCAACGATAAGCACCTTTTTGCCCTTCATCTTTTCAACATCGTCTGCGTCAATATATAGGGTCTGCTGCTTTGCGGTAGTAATGGAATTTACGTCAACACCGATGGGGTTCTTCATGTAAAGCTTTGGAGCTTTACGCGCAAGCAGATATTCATTTTTGCCGCTCTGACGAGCCATTTCGTAAACAAGAGGAATACCCTTAGACTCTGCGGAAATCATGATATCGTAATCCTGAGGAACCTTCTTTAAAAGCTCTTTTGCACAGGCTTCGGTAAGTTCAACATCGCCGAAAATAACGAATCCGGCAATATACAGATTCTCGTTAAGTGGGCACAGGGGCAAATCTCTTTCAAGCCCTGCAACTTTTATTCTGTAATACTCTTTCATGTTATTATCTCCTTAATCCATTTTATCGTTAAGTTGTTTGCCGCCAAGCAGATGGAAATGAATGTGCTGTACCGACTGGCAGGCATCCGGGCCGCAGTTTGTTATTACGCGGTAGCCGTTGTCAAGCCCCTGCTCTTTTGCGATCTTTGCGATGGCAACAAAGCACTTTGCAACTATTGCCGAATTTTCCTCATTGACATCCTTTACGCCTTCAAGCACGTGCTGTTTGGGAATAACAACGATATGAGTAGGTGCCTGCGGATTTATATCACGAAACGCCATCACATCGTCATCCTGATAAACTACGGTCGAAGGAATTTCTCCTGCAACTATCTTACAAAAAATACACATTATATTCACCTCATATCCATTATAATACAAGTATTAATTATTTCAACATACTTTCCAAAAGTTTTTCTGCTTCATTGAAAGCATCGTTAATCTTGGACGCATCCTTGCCGCCTGCCATTGCGAAATCGGGACGGCCGCCGCCCTTACCGCCGGTAATCTCAGCAAGTTTTTTAACGATGTTGCCTGCATGAGCACCGCTCTTTACGCAGTCGGCACCGCAAACACACATAAGGCTGAGCTTATCTTCGCTTTCAACCGCGAATACTGCAACCATATCGGAATACTTGCTCTTCAACATATCGCCTACGCTTCTCATTGCATCGGGCTGAATATTAAGCTTGGATGCGGCGAATTTAACGCCCTTGACATCTTTCGCATTATTTATTACGCCATCGATCTGAGACATTGCAAGCTTACCGTTGAGGCTTTCGATTTCGCGCTGTGCATTCTTAATCTCTTCGGTAAGAGATACGGACTTCTTGACAACGTCGCTGATACTCGACTTAACTGTTTCGGCAATCTGTGAAATGGTCTTTTCATCATCTTTAAGCATATTGAGGATATTGTAGCCGGTAGCGCATTCTATTCTGCGAACGCCTGCGGCAACCGATGCCTCGGATGCTATCTTGAAAAGTCCTATATTGCCGGTATTTGAAACGTGAGCGCCGCCGCAGAATTCCTTGGAAAAGTCACCCATGGCAACAACTCTTACGATATCGCCGTACTTTTCTCCGAACAGAGCCATAGCACCGGTCTTCTTTGCTTCTTCTATGCCCATAAGCTTAACTTCAACAGCAACAGCGTTCATGATCTGCTCGTTTACAATAGTCTCTACCTTGCAGAGTTCTTCTGCGGTCATTGCGGAGAAATGAGTAAAGTCGAGTCTGCCGCGGTATTCGTCAACATAAGAACCGGCCTGTTCAACATGCGTGCCGAGCACCTGACGCAATGCAGCCTGCAGAAGATGCAAGGATGAATGGTTGCGGGAAATGGCCTTTCTTCTGTCGGCATCAATGGAAGCCTTAACGCTGTCGCCAACCTTGAAGCTGCCGTTTTCAACTCTGCCTATATGATAGAAAATACCATCGTGATTCTTCTTGGTATCTTCAACGATGAATTTTGCGCTTTCGCTCTCGATAACGCCGGTATCGCCTACCTGTCCGCCGCTTTCGGCATAGAATGCGGTCTTATCCAGAATAAGTATGCCCTTTGCGCCTTCCTGGATACTGCCGGCCTGTTCGCCCTCGGCAATAACTGCTGTAATTTTGGAATCGGTTACAAATTCGGTATAACCCTTAAACTCGGTAGCGCTTACGCCTTCAACAACTATTTCGTTGCTCTTCCATGCATTGGTATCATCGTTGGAACGGGCATTTCTTGCGCGCTCCTTCTGCTCCTGCATCAAAGCGTTAAAGCCGTCCTCGTCAATGGTATAGCCCTTTTCCTCAAGAACGTCCTTGGT
>JAZRWQ010000079.1:0-9536 GCA_045599805.1 Eubacteriales bacterium
AGTATAGCATAGTTCTGTTTCTTTTCAAGTGGATTTTTTAATATAAAATGTGGTTTTTTTGATAATTATATCGATATTAAGACTTGTTCTGCGAATTTTGTTGAAAAACGGAATACATTCAATGATATATCGCAAAGTCGCCCGCTGCTCTCATTCTCTTACTTCAATTTCTTCATTAGCGAAGCGTCTTCATTCTTCATTAGCCCGCAAGGGCGACTTCATTGAAAAAAGCACTGCATACGCAGTGCTTTTTTCTGGAGCTGGTAAGGTGACTTGAACACCCGACCTGCTGATTACGAATCAGCTGCTCTACCGGCTGAGCTATACCAGCGTAAAGAGCAATTAGGCCGAAGATGAAAGAAGAAACGGGCAAGCGAATTGCCCGTTGTATTACATATTGTACTTCTTCTTAAATCTATCCACACGTCCGCCGGTATCGACAAGCTTCTGTCTGCCGGTATAGAAAGGATGACATTTAGAGCAAATTTCAACCCTGATCTCAGACTTGGTGGAGGAGGTCTCAAAAGTTTCGCCGCAGGCGCACTTTACCGTAGTTTTTTTGTAATCGGGATGTATTCCGTCCTTCACATTGTTCACCTCCTAAAAGAATTTTAGCAGGAATATATTATCACATCGCAAATGAAAAAGCAAGGATTTTTTCATTATTTTTTCAAAATTTTCTCCACGGCGTCTTTCAAAGCCGTTTCGCCGCCTACGTTGCCGGGGAAAATAACATATAACAGCCCCGGCCAGCGTGACAAATCATCCGCCATAATAACGGGGATTCCGGGCAGCGCCTGTCCCTGAACGACCGCTTTGGAGATGCGGCATGCCTTGGTTGCCATATCGGAGGAGGTTATCCCGCCCTTGGCGATAAAGAAATCGGGAGTGATGCCGAGCGCATCCACAAACTCCACGAATCTGTCGGAAATGGTGGTGGAAAGCTTAAGATTTTCCCCGGCGCTGCCTGCCGTGAGCACGGCGCGCGAGGTATATACTACTGGTATCTTACCCTCATTGTATATTCTTTCGGTCATAAGCTTTTTACTTTCTATTTCTGCCTTGTAGTCATCTGTCATAAGGCGGTTTGCATCTATCTCCACCGCTTCGCAATCGCTTAAAGTCAAAAGACTTTGAAGCTGCATTGTGGTTTTCTTAACGTGACTGCCCACAACAACGATGCCCTTTTTGCCGCCCTTTGTAAGTGCCATGAAATCGTCATGCGAAAGGGGTGCTTTGGCATCAATGCCTGCCATAACGCGCACGAATGAAGCGGCGGTACGGTAGAGAAACCGCTTGCCCTTCTTTATTGCCCTGTAAAGCGCCAGAACGAATACCTCGATATCCTCATAGCAGAGCGCGTTCAAAATAACGCGGCAGTAGTTTTTGCAGTTAATCAGCATGGCGGAAATGTCGTCCACCCTGCCCTCTCTTAACATTTCAATGGGGATTTCCATGCTGTGCACGTCCTCGCCGCACTTTTCGTTCACATAGTCCTGCAGACGGGAATTATTAAAGGCAAACGTCGTATCCTTGGCAAACTCGGTCATTGCGGCAGGGGTAAGCGTATCGCCGTCGGCAACGTAATGGATGCCGTTTGCGGTAAATCTGCCTCCCTCAAAAAAGCAGGGAGCGAGAATTTCGCCGTCGATATCCCGGCTTTGATTCAAAACCATGGCACGGCGCAGGGTATCGGTTTCAAGGGGATAATGACCGCGCAGGGTAGAGTCGCTTCTGCTTATTATGTGAAGCTCCCTGCCGTATTTGTCGGCGGCGGCACAAAGCTTATCTGCCAATGTGATATTGGCGTTTTTTGCCGCCTCCTTACTGAGGCCGCGGGTATTCGTCTGTACGAAGAAAACTCTTTCGTTTTTTACGGCGCTGTCGATATCCGCCTTGTCCATATTTATATATACGTTTATATCGTGCACCGTCTGTATGCCGGTGGGATCGTCATCGAGAACGGCAATGCATATATTCGAATCATACAGCTCCTTTTTGATTTCGGCACGTATCGATGCCGTATCAAAAGGGGGTGCAAAGGAATTTAACAGTTCGGTTTTGGATATGATTTCGTTTGGATTCATAACTGTACCTCCATACTTATATTTATATTTTAAACCATATAAACCATACCGTCAATCGTAACTTTTTCGCGGGATAATTTCAGACAATTTTACAGTAAAATTCTTTGAGGGTATTTGACATAAGTGCGGCGATGTGATATGCTGTAAAGCACGGAGGGATGAAAAATGTCTATAGAAATAAAAGAATTCGGATATCTGCCTTCGGGAGAAAAGGTAGAAAAGCTAACCCTTGAAAACACCTTCGGGTTTAAGCTCGGACTCATAACCTACGGCGCGCGCATCGTAAACTGCGTTTTTAACGGAGTGGACGTTGTGCTGGGCTTTGACGATATAACCGGTTACATAAACACCAAAGGTTATCTCGGAGCTACGGTAGGCAGATACGCGAACAGAATTGAAGACGGCGTATTTTACCTTAACGGTAAAAAATACATCGTAGGCAAAAACGAAACGGGCAGAGGTCATCTGCACGGCGGCATAAAAGGCTTTGACAAAAAGATTTGGGACTATGCCGTTTTTGACGATGAGGAATGCCCTGCCGTTACCTTTTCGCTTACCTCTCCCGATAAGGAGATGGGCTATCCCGGCAACCTCACGGTAAAGGTCTGCTTTTCGATATGCGAGAATTCCTATACTGTAGGATATTACGCGCAGACCGATAAGGACACCGTTTTGAATTTAACCAACCATGCCTACTTTAACCTTAACGGCTATGACGGCGAGGACGTGCTTTCCACCGAGCTCAAGGTGGAATCCGACTGCATAACCCCCGTTGACGAAAAACTGATACCTACCGGCGAGTATATGCCCGTAACCGGCACGGCATTTGACTTTAAACAATTCAAAGCAATAGGCAAAGATATAAACGACTCTCATCCGCAGATGGTGATCGGCGGCGGATATGACCACAACTTCGTGCTTGGCGATACCATGGAAGAGCGCCTTGCCGTTATTGCGCACTCGCCGATAACCGGCATAACAATGACCTGCTTTACCGACCAGCCCGGCGTGCAGATATACACCGGCAACGGCCTTAACGAGCGCATGGGCAAGGACGGAAAGCCGATGGGACATCACCAGGGCTTCTGCCTTGAAACCCAGCACTTCCCGGCATCCCCGAACAGAGAAAACTTCCCCTCTGCCGTTCTGAGAGAGGGAGAAAGCTTTAAATCAAGCACGACCTACGCTTTCTCAAGAGACTGACAAAAAAGTCCGGAAAAAATTTTCCGGACTTTTTTATTTAACCCAGATTCAAAAGCCGCTGTGATACCTCGTTTTTAAATCGATCAATGTATGCCTTTATGAATTCTTCAGGTGATTTATCGTTACCGATAAGCTCGGTCGCATCAAGCGCGTATGTTACGGCGCTAATATCATCGGTGCTGTGACTTTCAAAAAATGTGGCATTGGCATATCTTCTGCCTATGGCAGCAAGGTCATAGCGCTTCCCGCCGGCTATCTGGCTTTCGAAAACATCAAGCAGCTTTTCAGCCAAATCCGGATACATTGAAGCATCAAGTAAGGTTTTGTCTTCATTACACAGCCAGTCGTGTCCGCGCCACGCCTCAAGCATAAAGAGTTTTTCGGGTTTGTACTCGTTTCTTATTGCTCGCAGTGCGCAAAGCGTACGCAGTGCCGAAGCAACATGGGTGTCGTGCTTATCGGCAAAGCTGTGTATATAAACATTTTTCGGCTTTGCCGTAAGCAGTATCTTCGACAACTCATTAACAGGACGGAAATCATTTTTATCTTTTACCTCGCTGCTTTTATAACCGAGCTGTACAAGCGCAGAGTATCGCCCGACATCGGCAGCCTTTTTCTGCTCACTTACGCGTATCTTTTTCATATCGTCATCGGTGCAGTCGGAAAAAGCGCCGTTCCGCGGTGAGCCGGCACCGTCGGTTACTATAACAGCGGAAAAATGTCGGTCGGGATCGTTATAGCAGGCGGATATCGGCGCATACGCCATTATCTCAACGTCATCCTGATGCGCACCGACACAAAGGTCAGTCGTGCGTGCAAGAGCGTTTTTACAACCATCGGGGATATATATCTCCGCTTCATTTTTACAGAATTGCATTATCATCAACCCCTTGTAATCCCGTTATCGCTCTGTGTATCTATCGGCGCACCTGCGCGGCGTACCGCGCCGATGACCGGCTCGTAGGGATAAACGGAAAGCTCTACCGCGCTTTTATCCTTAAGGTTTTCATTTATAAATTTAAAAAGCACATCGCTTCTTTTTGTAAGTCCGCCAACCGCCACTACCTTAACCGGCATTTCCGATTTTTCAAAATCGGCAAGAGCGGAATCAATAAGATTTGCAATCTCCGCCATATTGGCACGCAGTATATTTTCAGCTACCTTATCGCCTTTATCGTAGGCATCGAATACTATATGGGAAAAAGAGGCAATATAACGCTTGCCCTTTTCATAAAATTCAGATTCGCTATCTATGGCACCGACACCGTTTTCCTTTTTCATAAGCTCGGTTATCAATGTATGCTCGCCGCAGCCGTTTTCATCATACAAAGCGGCATGAATGGCATCTCTGCCCAGACTGTAACCGTTGCCGCCGTTATCAAAAAGATAACCGAAGCCCCCGTATTGCTTATGTTTCCCGTTCTTTTGCGTAAAAGCCACCGAGCCGGTACCCATTATAACCGATATACCGTCCGACTCGCCGAGGCCTGCGGATATGATATTGAGTGCATCGTTATCTATTCCGATAGATGCAAATTTGAATCGCTTAAAAAAGTCCTCAAAAATCTTTTCGTTGCAGCCGATATTTCCACCGGATATTCCGGCAAAAAGGGAAATTTCCGTACAGGAAATATCCTTGCATATTTCATGGATACCGTCACGAAGTATCGTTTCAGCCTTATCAAATCCTATATCCACAGGATTACAGCCGTTAAGACACAGATGACGTATAACGTGACCGGATGCATCGGCAAGGGCAAACATCGTTTTGGTGGCACCGCCGTCGATACCGAGGTAATATCTCGGCGACCGCTCATACTCAAACATGGCATCTATGCTTGTCTGAAAAAGCTCGGCAAGCTTTAAAAGTGTTTCCGCCGGCGGAATGGTTGTACCGGTTTCCCATTTGCTTACCGCCTTTTCGGAATATCTCAATTTTATGCTGAGGTCCTTTTGCGTCATTCCCGTTTTTTTACGGTGATACTTAAGATTTTCGGCAAATATTCGGGATAATTCTTTCATGCAGCAGTATCCTCCTTTTTATTCTATTCTAAATCTATTGCCAGTAGCAGTCAAGATAATTATAGTGGAGTTCCATACCATAAATCCTCCTCGCAGTAGTGTTTTACATAAAAAGAAAGTCCGGAAAAAATTCCGGACTGTAATTATTTAATTTTGTATATTCCGTTTTTGAATTCAATGCCGGTTTGATAAAAGGCGGTGAAAGCCTTTTCGAGATAGTTAATGTCGGTAAGCGAGCAGGTTTCGCAGGCGGAGTGCATGGCAAGCTGAGGAACGCCCACATCCACGCTTATAACGGGGACGTGCCGTAAATTTATATTGCCCAGTGTCGAGCCGCATCTCATATCGCTGCGGCAGGCAAAATGCTGCACGGGTACATCCGCCTTTTTGCATATTTCCGAAAACAGCGCGTCGGTAAGCGCGTTTGTGGTATAGTTTGTATGATGCTTTATCATTATACCGCTTCCCATAAGGCATTTATTATCGGGATCGGTCTTCTCGGGATAGTTTTCGTGGAAGGCATGGCCGTTATCGGCGCTTATCAGCATCGAGGAAGAAAGCGCCTTGGCGTAGTCCATGCCCTTGTAATCACACGCCGCCTTTAAGATATCGGCAAGCACAGTGCTGTCCGCACCTTCAAAGGTGTTGCTGCCTATCTCCTCACCGTTGAATACGGCAAGGACCTTCATATTATTTGCGTCCGCCGCCTTGAAGGCGCCAAGCGCCGAGTATACGCAGGCAAGGTCGTCGATGCGCGGAGAGATAAGAAGATCGCCCGCTGTTTTCGGCTCGGTACGGTCATACAAAAACATTTCGCAGGAAACAAGGCGCTCGCCGTTTTTTATGAATGAATTTATCTTTTCTTTTACATCAACGCCGAACATCGGACACATCTCGGTTTGCGGATTTATTTTACGGTTTGCGTCAAAGTCCTTGCTCTGATGTATGGCAAGGCTTGGGATAACGGCGATATCCTCATCTATATTAACGGCTTTTGTAAAATATTCGCCGTTTTTTTCGCATACTATCTTACCGGCAAGGGAAAGCGGCCGGTCAAACCATGAGGAATATATCATTCCTCCGTAAGGCTCAACGGTTTTTTTGCCGCCGGAAAGGAAGCCGGGCTTCAGACGAAAGGCAGGGCTGTCGGAATGAGCGGCAATTATATTGAAGCCGCGCTCGCCGTCAAGCTGCAGGGCGATAAGCGTGCTGTCGCCGTAAACGGCATACACTTTATTTGAATCTATCTTTCCGTTATATATCCTTTTATAGCCTTCCTTTTCAAGTGCCGCTGCTACGATATCGGCACAGACACAGGCGACCGGAGTATTTTTTATAAACTGTGTTATATCCATTTATCTCACCTCTTTATAGATTATTGCCGCTTAAAGCGCAATTGTCAAGTAGTTACTTGTAATGAACGATAAAATATGCTAAAATATATTAATGGGAAGTGATAATTTGTCAGACAGATACTGCGTTGATCTGCCGGTAAACGAAAATTTCGATGCCGAAGAAATAGGCGCGTTTTACAGCGCCGGATTTAAAAAGGTGCATATTTCGGCTACCGATGCACCATACACCGAGGATGAAATATCGAAGGTTTTCGATGCGGCATCCGAACGCGGCATAACACCGGTAAATCTTCATCCGTACTATAAATACAACGGCTTTTTCTGGCACGACTGCCTTGAAAGACGAGATGCGATCGAATTCAATAAAAATCAGCTCAGACTTTGCAAATCGCTTGGCATAGACTCTATGGCGGTGCACCCCACACAGGGCAAGGGCAACGACATAATATCCGCATACGGAGTGGATGCCTTTAAGGAGCTTACCGAGGAGGCGGAAAGATGCGGCATTGTGCTGTGCGTGGAAAATCTGCGCGTGCACCTGCAGCTTACCCCTATATTCTCGGCGATAGATTCGCCCTGCCTTAAATTCTGCTACGATACGGGACATCACAATGCCTTTGCAAAAGAGCGTGATTTCCTTAATGAATTCGGCGGCAGGATGTATTTTACGCATATACACGACAATGACGGGCAAAGCGACAGCCATCTTTTGCCAATGGACGGCAATATTGACTTTTCAAAAATGAAAAACGATTTCGAAAAGCTTGGCTACCATAAAGAGCTTAACCTTGAAATACACCCGTCCAGACAAAATTACACCGGCGACGATTTATACGGCTATCTCATTAAAGGCAGAGAGCGCCTTATAAAAATATTCGGATAAAGGAGATACTATGGAAAACAGAACAATACTTGAGCAGGTTACGACCGAGATAGGCAGAAAGGAATTCAGAAGCTATTTGTACTGGGCATCCTTTCAGGCAAACGCCTTCAGCTACGTTAAGATAGTAGGTATATCGGCAGTTCTTGCCCTGCTTGCGACCTTCTTTCTGAAAAAGTCCTGGATATTTTTCGGGATGTGGACGCTGATAATTGCCGTTATCTACACTCTTACGATAATTGTCGGCAATGAAATGAACATAAAAAAAATGGATGCCGTAAAAAACTTCCGGTATCTTAACAAATGCGCGACCTATAATTTTTACGACAATTCTTTCACAACGAGCATAGGCACGCACAAATACAGCTACCGCAAGATATATCAGCTTTTTGCGACAAAGAGTCTGCTTGTTATAAACTACGAAAACACATGCACATTTCTTATCCGCAAAAACGACCTTGAAGAGGGTGCGCTCGAACGAATAGTGGATATAATCAAAAACAAGAAAACAACAAAAGGAGATAATGAAGAATGAATTCGGTTTTCAGCATGATATCCGGCTTAATGTCCTCAACGGTAAGCACCGCCATCGCGGCATTCACCTACATATTCACCGCCCTTTCCCTTTTTACTATAGGCAAAAGACGCGGCATTGATAAGCCGTGGATGGCTTGGGTGCCCTTTGCAAACTCATACTATTTCGGCAAGGTAGCAGATGACCACAACGAAAAGTCAAACGGCAGACAGACAAACTATGCAAAGTGGATGCTCGTGTTACAGATAATAGGTTGTGCTGTTGCCATTATCGCAACGATAGTTTACATCGTGTTTATCATTGTGAAAATGGTAAATATGGGCGGCTCACACATTGATTTCGAAAGCGCAATACTCAGCGTGATAGGCTCATCCGTTTTATACGTGATCCTGATTGTCGCCGCGTTCGCAGGTGTTTCCATTCTGCAGCATTTTGCCGCATTTCAGATTTACCGTTCCTGCGATCCCGACAGATCGGTACTCTATCTCATGCTTTCGATATTCATAAACATCACCATGCCCATATTCCTTTTCATCTGCCGCAATAAAGATTTAGGTTATATGAAAAATACCGTTTTGATTCAGGACTGCGAAAACAAAGATGAAAATATATGAACAAATGGGCATCGATGAAAGGGTGCTCGATTACAGCGAAAAGACAGCGGAAAAATTAAAGTCCCGCTTTGATAAGATAGATGCCGTGTCCGAATACAATCAGGCAAAGGTTTTGTATGCCATGCAGAAAAACCGCGTTAATGCCGGCTGTTTTTCCGGAAGCAGCGGTTACGGCTACAACGATGCAGGACGCGACACACTTGAAAAGGTTTATGCCGATGTATTCCATACCGAGGCCGCCCTTGTGCGCCCACAGCTTGTATGCGGCACTCACGCGCTTGCCGTTGCCCTTTCGGCAAATCTTTTGCCGGGGGATGAACTGTTTTCGCCGGTCGGCAAGCCCTACGACACCCTTGAGGAGGTAATAGGCATAAGAGATTCCGCCTGCTCGCTTAAGGAGTACGGCGTATCCTACGCGCAGGCTGATATGCTGCCGAATGGCGGCTTTGACTATGACGCCATACGCGCCTGCATTAACGAAAAGACAAAGCTTGCCACCATTCAGCGCTCCAAGGGATATCAGATGCGCCCGACACTTTCGGTAACGGATATAGGCAAGCTTATTGCCTTTATCAAATCGGTAAAGCCGGATATTATATGCATGGTTGACAACTGCTACGGCGAATTTACCGAAGAGATCGAGCCGTCGGATGTCGGCGCGGATATGGTAGTCGGCTCGCTTATAAAAAACCCGGGCGGCGGACTTGCGCCGATAGGCGGGTATATCTGCGGCAAAAAGAAGTATATCGACCGCTGTGCCTACCGTTTGAGCGCCCCCGGTTTGGGACAGGAGGTAGGCGCAAGCCTTAATGTTATGACCTCTCTTTATCAGGGCTTCTT